>DAOTMQ010000162.1:0-8321 GCA_035450385.1 Kiritimatiellia bacterium
GAGAGGCCTTCACCTTGATGGAGATGATGGTGGTCATCGGCATGCTGGGCATGTTGATGGGAGTCACCTTTTCAGGCATCGGTCAAGCCCGCACGCGGGCGCGCGTCGCCAAGGCCAACGCCGAGGTGCGCGAACTGGTCAACGCCATCCTCGCCTATGAAGCTGCCGAGGAGGAGCTGGCGGTCACGCCCGAACCGGTCGAGGCCAATGAGACGACCCTCCAGTATCTGCTCGGTAACTCGGGCGGCCCCGTGTACCTGAACATGAAGTCGAGTGACGGCGTCTTCCGTGATCCTTGGGGGCAACCCTACCGCTTCCGCGTCGGGCTCAAGATGGAATCGAGCAGCGCGGAGAAGATGTCCGCGACGGTGACTTTCCCGAACCGCCACCAACATGCCAGATGGTAACCATCCCTTGCTAATAGGTAACTGTATGCGAAAACGCCCCTTCCACACCCTTTTGAGCCGGTCGCCCGTACGGCACCGCGGCTCGGCCCTGTTGATCGTGCTGGGTTTTCTGAGCTTCATGGTCATCAGCGCCGTCTCGTTTGCCATCTACATGCGCACCGAGCGCCAAGCCTCCTCCAACTACCGCCATGCGGTCAACGCGCGCCACCTGCTCAATCTTGGCCTCGCCCGCGCCATGGAAGAGGTGGACTCCGAGTTGCGGCGCAAATCCAACACGAGCCTGAAGTTTCCGGATTGGCCCGGCCGTGTGCTGGTCTCGGCTATCCCCGCCAGTGACGATGACGTCCAACGAGATAGCGATGCGCGCGTGCTCTCGCTGGAAGCGCTGAGCTTCCTGCCGCCCTTTCTGGTCAATGACGTGCGGCGTTATGCGTACAGGCAGGATGGCGACGAGGTTTACAAGGGTGCCAAGTGGCGCTTGTTCAGCAGCGGCATCAAGGGCAAAGATGCCAGCGGTTCGGTCGTCGGCCGCTACGCCTATGTCTGTGTCAATGTTTCGGACATGCTCAACGTGAACACATGCAGGGCGCAGTGTCGCGACATCTCCACCAACCGGGTCAGCCTCGGCCATCTCTTCGACAATGATACCCAGCGCCAAGCTTTCGATGACAACGCCGAAGCCGACGGCCACTACTTCTCGCTGCAGGATTTTTATTCGGCGCGTTATGAGCAGGACAGCAGTGTTCGCAGCAGTCCGTTCCACAATTACATCGCGGGGAGTAGTGGTTTCACGCCGTTCGAAAACACAGACCTGTTGAAGCAAGTCTTCATCACCGACGGCATCGTCCGCCCCGAACCGGCTGATCAAGATGCCTGCAACATCTGGCTCGATCCGCCGATCGACCCCGTGCTCCTAAACAACCCCACGCCCCGTCCGCCGGAATCCCCCCACGACCTTAATATGAGCGATGGGTTCTGGAAGGCGTTAGGGAAAGTTTTCAATATAGCTCATAACGATTCAGAAAAGCACATGGTCATGGCGGCGATGCTGAAAGATTATATTGATACGGACCATGTGCCTTCTCTGCTCAATGCGCCCTGTTTGGAAATGGTGCCGATGATTAGTCAGGTCACCATCCCGAAAGACATTTTGAAATACGAGGTGAAAAGCCGGATCGTGGGCGGAGCGCAGGGACAACCCCAAGCCACGATGTACACGCTCCACCTTTTGGAGGGGGGATCGCCTATATTCCCGATTCAGGTTGAGGTCGTCCGTCCGTTCAAAAACATGCTGCGCAGAGGGCAGCAGCCCTCTTTCGCGCTGGAAATCGAGGCGTTTTTTGTGGTGGACAAAAACGGGGCTGAGCGAGACACAGGAGGTTTCCAGAACAGAGGGGAATGGATCCGGCTGGAGATGGCCAGCGGAAGCACGATCCTGCCTCCGCAAAACTACAATAACGAGAATGAGTGTTTCGAAGTCGTCACTGCTACCCTGCGAGCCAACCCAGATGACGTCAAGTTTGATGTGATGCGAGATGCAGAGTATCTAAACGGCTTCACGGCAAACTTCAGGGTGTCGCTCTGCATGTTCGTCCGCATCAAAGAGGGTGATGTCTGGGTCGACAGTGTGCCGCATCGCTTCCCTGTGAGCCCCCTACCAGAGGCGCTCAAAGGACTAACCCCCAAGCTTTACTACCAGACGAAGTCAATCGCGCTGACACCTGGGGTGATCGTTCCCACCCCCTACGAATGGGAGTGGACGAACCTCGAAGTGGCTGATCCGCGTTTCAATCATAAAGCCGCGAACTGGGTCAAAAACGATAACGAACAATACCCGATCTCGCGCGGCTTGAATAAATACACGAGGGACGATATTCGCAATTCGCTCGACGGTCGTGACGCGGACATTTTTATGTTCGTCGCGAATACCGGCGTATTGCAGTCTCCCGGCGAACTGGGTTTCATCATCCGACCGCACACCTTTGGAATCGGAAACGACCCGCCACGTAATTTCAAAAACGAGACCGAACCAGCGGACAAAGAGCACATGTTCCGCACCATCAGGCTGTATGACCATGGCGGTACCGGTGCCGACAGAAAAAAGGACGAGGTCTACAAGTATTTCTATGCCATGCGTTCGGACGGCACGTTGCCCGGCGCGCGCGTTAATCCGCTCTCGGACATGCCCGAGGTGCTGGAGGCCGCAATCTGGGACACGCCGCTGGACTACTGGATCGCCTCGACCAACAACGGACTCACCGTAGCAGACAGAGTGGGGCAAAAGCTGACGTTCACACGCAGTCCCAACTATTTCAACACAGCCTCGTCCAGCGACAGTAATTGGCAGAGCTTCCGCGACAAATGGACAGACGGACTAGAAAAAGTGATGGCGCCAGGAAACAATCCGAACAACCCGAACAAAATATGGGGCCGGACTGTGGTCGATTACTACGGCAGCGAGTCGTATTTCAGGTGGTACTCTGAAACCCCGAACAGCATCTTTGGCATCACCGTGCCGAATAATCTGCACGAGGTCGACCGTAAGATGCTCTACTCGTTCTCGCTCGACTCTTTCTCGGACCGCCAGCAGCTCTTCCTCTACTTCATCCGTGCCGAGACCACCGTACCGACATTCGGCAGCGCCGGAAAGGTCAGCATGCAGTCCTTGGCCGGCAGCCGCGCCGTGGCACTGGTCTGGCGCGATCCCTACCCGCGTGGCTTCGTGAAGGATGACAAAGCCGAAAACAACGATAACAACGACGACACGATGAACACGTCAAATGACTGGTATCCAGATGATCGGAACACCGATTTCGAGTCGCCCTGGAAGCGGTATCAAGAATCTTCCGATCCCGTGACGCGCCACGCCTCGCACCACGACACCCGCGTGCTCTTCTTCAAGCAACTCGGGCAATAAAGGAGCAAAAGGCTGATGCGCACGCTTTGCTCGGTTTCAGGTTTCATTTTTTGACATGATTGACATGATTGACAAGATAGACAGGATTTGGAGGGCGAGTGTCCCCACGAGCCGCCTTCCGCTGTGCGGAAGGCTGGTTTCAGGCTTCATAGCTGCGACCGTCATGGCGGCGATCACCGTCTGTGCGGCTGAATCGGGAGCGCCAACCGGGATACCGGATGTGCTCAAGACTGCGGCCGGAGAGCCGGTCACCACCGTCGAGATGTGGGAACGGGTGCGCCGGCCCGAAGTGCTGGAGCTCTTCAAAACGCATGTCTTCGGACGCAACGCCGTCGAACGGCCGTCAACGCTGCGCTTCGAGCCGATCGAACCGGACCGCGAAATGATGGAGGGCAAGGCGCTACGCAAACGCGTCAACATCCGTTACAGCGGGCCGGGCGGCGAAGGCGCGATCGCTCTGACCGCCTTTATCCCCAAGGCCGCGCAGCCGGTGCCGGCCTTTGTGCTAATCTGCAACCGCTCCTCCGCTAAGCACATTGACCCCGACCGACTGACGAAGAACCCCTTCTTTCCGGCCGAAGAACTGGTCGCGCGCGGCTATGCGGCGCTGGCGTTCCATAACGGCGACGTCGATCCCGATGTCCACGACGGCTTCACCAATGGCGTACACGCGGTGTTCCAGCCTGATCCCTCCGTGCGCAAACCCGACGCCTGGGGCACCATCGCGGCTTGGGCATGGGGCGCGAGCCGCGTGATGGACTGGATCGAGACGCAACCCGCCATCGACCGTACGCGCGTCGGCGTAGTGGGCCATTCACGCGGCGGCAAGACCGCGCTCTGGTGCGGCGCGACCGACACGCGCTTCGCCCTGACGATCTCCAACAACTCCGGTTGCGGCGGAGCGAAGTTCAACCGCATGGCGCTGCCCAAGTCCGAGAGCATCGCCCGCATCAACAAGTCCTTCCCGCACTGGTTCTGCACGAACTACAAGCAGTACGGCGATAACGAAGCCGCGCTACCGGTGGACCAGCACATGCTGGTCGCGCTGATCGCCCCGCGCCTCGCGTATGTCGCCTCGGCCACGCTGGACGACTGGGCCGGTCAGCCCGGCGAGTTCCACTCCTGCCTGCTCGCCTCACCCGTATGGCGTCTCTACGGCCAGCAAGGCTTGGTAGGGGAGACCTTTCCCGCGCCCGACACGCCGCTGCATCAGGGGCGCGTCGGCTACCACCTGCGCACCGGCAAACATGACCTCACCCTCTATGATTGGCAGCGCTTCATGGATTTCGCGGACAAACATAAGTAAGAGGTGATGTGTCTCTTAACCATGAAACACATTAAACTTTATGAAAATCGGGGAATCCCTTTTTTAGGTTTTACCGTGTGTTAGCGGGTAACCGGCGGCGGTATGCATCTTTGTAAAGTCCGATCTTGTCGAACGGAATCGGCTCGAACACCGGTAGCTCTTTCAGCAGGCGCGCACCGCGACGCAGTGTAAGATCACCGGCCGCGCGGTCAGTAAAGCCGAGATCAATCGGGTTGTCAGCCGTGCCGGCCAAGCACGTAAAGCCCTTGATCCCATCGGCCATCGCAATGCCGTTGGTCGCACCCGAGGTGTTGACCGCCAGATTGTCGGTAATCTCGAACTTGTCGAGCAGTTTCTTGACGTTCCCGTCGAAATCACACACTTGGCGGGTGCAATCGACAAACACATTGCGGCGGATCGGATTGTACAGCGGCTCGCGCGGTGAATCATTCATGATGGTCGCCAAGCGCGGATAACGCACACTCCACGGCGGCTGGGTATAGTTGAACACCCGCGCCTTGGCATCCAAGCACCAGCTCGGATCGTTAGTGTTGTTCCAATGCTTCCAGGTCATGCCACGCGAATCGATGTGCAGGCCGATGGGGCAATCCACCACCAGATTGTTGAGCACCGGGTTATCGCGCCCGCCACCAATCATCAACGCCCGGCCGGCGCGGTAAAAGACGTTACCTTCCAGCGTGTCGCCGCAGTCGCAGTCGTCCAGATAAATGCCCATCGTGTTTACATGCTTATCATCGCCGCCACCGAGATTATGGATAAAGTTGTGGCGCAGGATGTTGCCTTGGCTGGTCCAATCGCGTCCGGTGTAGAAGGCACCAGCGTCACCGGTCTCCATGACGACGCGGTAAATCTCGTTACGCTCGAAGCGGTGCTCGTTGCCGCCATAGAGAATCGCGTTGTGCGGAGCGTCGTGGATGCAGTTATTGCGCACAAGCTGGCCGCAGCCCTGAGCGCCGATGCCGGGCGCATAGGTCCGCTGGAAGAGACCATAATGGTGTATGTGATTGTTCTCGGCCAGATTACCGGCCGGTGTCAGTGTCTTGCGGTCGCCACCGTTAAGCTGGATGCCGTAAGTACCAAGATTGAAGAGGTCGCAGGAGCGTATCGTGTTGGCGCGACCATTGACCGAGACTCCGCCGCCAGCGAAATTGGCGATCACGCAACCGGCGATCTCGACCTGCTCGGCATTTCGCAACGAGAGGCCCGCGTCATGTCCGTACTCAAAGGCCAGTTCGATAAAGGCCACGTGGCGCGCGCCGTCGATCTTGACCAAGGGTTCGGTCAGAGTGGCCAGCACGATCAAGGCATCTTTGAGTGGACTTTCCGGATAGAAGTAGAGGCGTTTGGCGGTGCGATCCAGATACCACTCGCCCGGCGCGTCCAACTCTTCCAGCACATTCAGCGCGAAGAAGCGGCGCTTGGCCGCGCCCCATGTTCCGCTCATGATGCCATAGTTGTGCGGTGCCGCCAGCGTGACGACCCGTTTATCGCGGTCATACGCGGCCACGCGGATCACCTCATCGGACCAGTCATGCGTCCAGTAGCCGAGCAGCCATACGCCTTGTTCGATATTCCAGCGCTCGGGACGCGGATCATCAAACACGAACGCGCCGGGCCGCGCCTTGCGCAGTGCGGGATCCGGCGAGTCGGGCTTTGGCAAGCCGGAATCCACCGCCTTGGAGAAACTGGCCCAGCCAGCCTCGGGCGCGTCAGCATTGGGCCAGCGCGCCAGCGTCATCGGACGCCGGTCGACATAAAGCCAGGGTGCCGCCGGCACGCCGCGGTAGGCGGTCTTGAACGGCGGCAGTGCGTCGGGCACCAAACGCGACAGGTCGCAGACCCGCACCTGCTCGCGCACAGATGGATCGAGCCGCGCCAACACGGCGGGATCGGTCACAGCCGTGAAGGCGGCTGCATCCAGCGTGATACCGCCGTGCAACCGCGCCTGCCCGCGCTTCTGGGCGCGGTAGACCATCGGTGCGCCCTCGCTGCCGCTATCCTCCGCTGTCAGCACAAACGCCGTCTGCTGCCGGTAGACGCCCGGCCCCACAAGCACCGTGACCGCCTCGCCGCCCGCCAGCGATCCGTCCTTACGCGCCGCGCGGATCGCATCACGCGCCTGCTCCAGAGTTTGGTACGGCCGCCGCCGGCTGCCGTCGCCGCCTGCCTCGGCTTCCGCCGCGACATAGATATTCCGCTCCGCAAAAGCACACGCCGCCACACCCGACACCAACCACGCCGCCACCGCCACACGCAAACGCTTTCGCCGCACCATCATAGTTCCCCCTCCCCTCCTCTCATCTCACCCAACTCTTTCACAATATCCGGCAAGTCGGCGTATTTCCGCCATTGATTCAACGACGCCCAGCTCGACAGTAGAACTCCGCCGGACCATGCCTGGATGATCACGCCCTTCAGCTTCGCGCCGCTGATCCGTTCGCGTCCGTTCAAGGTGTAGTAATAATAAACCCGTTCCGAGATCTCACCGGACTGCAGTGTCACACGCGTGATCTTGCCGGGTTCCAGCGTGGCCGTCTGCTCCTTCTTGTCGACCACCAGATCGCGCTTGGAGGAGGCGTCGCCAATGAAGAATGCCTTCAGCGTAATCGGCCGGGATTCATCGCCCAACCCCCGCAGTTCAACGCCGTATGTGAGCGAGCGCCGCCGACTGCGATCGTAATACCATTGGCCGCTTAAATCGCCGGACTGTCCCACGCGCACGCACCGCATGAACAACAGAGACTTCGTGTCGGCGACCGTCGCGCCTTCGCCGGCGGGCTGCGGCGCGGGCTTGGGCGACGCCTGCTGCAACACAAGCGTGATTTTCTTTCCGCGCAACGGCTCGCCACCACGCCTGACCTGTCGAAGCATGTAAGGTTTAGCCACCGAAGGAAACACCTCGACCGCTATCGGCTCGGTATCCTCTGGCAACTCATAAAACGCACAATAGAGCTTGGTGAAGCCGGGCTGGAGCGCATCAACACCGGCAAAAAGCGTGCCCTCGGGAATGTAGTACTGGGCCATACCGCGCTCGGCCTGCGTGAAGACGCGCCCCTGACGGTCATGCAACATAGGCGCGGGGATCTCGACCGGTGCATGCGAGTCATTCTTCACGCGGTAAGTGACAAAGATGAACGTGCCGTCAGTCGTTAAGGCATCGCCGACCCCGTCACGGCGCGGCAAGATTCTCTTCCCCAGCGCGTCGATCGATTCGATCTTCCAGGTCGTGTCCTCCTTAAGTTTCGCCGGCGCACCGTCGGTCACCGCGTGATCGACTACCAGTACCGCGCTGTCGCGATACGTGACCTCGTCCGAGGAGCCAGACTCCACATAGCCGGGTCCGAACCGCTCGCGCTTGAAGACAACCTTGACCTTGCGCGGCTCATAGGTGATCTCCGCGACGTACGCACGGTCCGCATCGCATAGCGCATCCAGCTTGGCCTGAACCGTGACGCCATCTTTGCGTTTGAGCGTGACAACCCCGTTTTCCTCTTTGACGAACGCGGCTTCAATGGCGCTCCCCCCTGTTTTGCCCTTCCACGCGCGCACCTCGTTTTCCGCCCCGGCCGCGCATGCCAGCACCATCCCTACAACACAGATCATTCGGCGCATGATGATTGTTCTCCGTTATGATTTTGCCAGTGTAGCAGATTGCGTTTTCCGCAACCAA
>DAOTMQ010000163.1:0-8271 GCA_035450385.1 Kiritimatiellia bacterium
CTGAATATTACTGCGACACTGAAAAGAACACGGGATGTCGCGAAGCTGGCTGAAAAGGCGGCGGCACAGAAATGACAAATGGCCTTCAAATTACCTGTCCCTTAGTGCCTCTCTCCATGCAAACAAAAAAAGCTGTTCTCCTTGTGGACAAATCTAAGGCTCATAATGGCCTATTACCGTAAGACGGTAAAAGCGCACTCGCACTTGCGGTGCAAATACAAGGAGAACAGCGGAGAATAGGGTACAATAAACGGAACGGAGATGGAAGACCAAAATTTTAAATTTTCGCTCCACTTAGCCGTTTCGCCTTCAAATTACCTGTCCCTTAGGCGTCCACCGGCCCAAAGGGCCGGATGCACCAAGCTACAGGGGCACGGACATTCCTGTCCGTGGCACGGGTTGGAAAACCCGTGCTCCTGTCTGGGTCACGCCCTGAGAATGTCACCGCACTTGCCTTTTACACTCAGCACTGCGACCACTGCGTGGTCGCAATAGGAGGGGTTGACTCGCGACCTGCGACCTGTGGTCAGCCATGCCCCCAAAAAAACCTCTGCGTCTCTGCGCCTCTGCGTTAAAAAATCCCGATCCCTGCCCCCAAAACCCTTCGTGCTCTTTGTGCCTTCGTGTGAGTCGTCTAAATATCGTCCCTTTGTCCTTTCTCAAACGGGATTCTTTTTTTTGCTCAAACGGGATTATGAATGGCGGGCGGTCTGCTATGTTATATGTATGACATTCGCCGTTACGCTCTCGAAATTAGACCTTGCCGTCATCGCCATGTATTTCGCGGTGACGTTGGGGGCGGGCCTTTTCATGGGGCGGTTCGTCAAGAGCGGCAAGGATTTCTTTTCGGGCGGCAACCGCGTACCGTGGTGGATGGGCGCGATTTCAAGTTACATGGCGATGATCAGTGCCTTTGTGTTCATCGCCCACGGCGGCATCGCCTATGAAGAGGGACTCGTGGCGATTGTCGTGTTCTGGAGCTGTGCGTTCGCAATTTTGGCGGGGACGTGGATCTTTGCTCCACGCTGGCGGCGCATTCGTGTGACGACGCCGATGGAGTATCTCGAACGCCGCTACGGAGTGTGGGTGCGGCAGTTGCTCAGTTGGTGCGGTGTCGCCTTCCGCGTGCTCGACAACATGGTGCGGCTCTATACGCTCGGACTCATCGCGAGTGTGCTGACCGGCGTTTCCATCGAGAAGGGCATTTGGATCGGCGTGGTGATCGTGCTGGCCTATACGATGGCCGGAGGACTGTGGAGCGTGTTGGTGACGGACATGATCCAGTGTAGCATCCTGCTGGGTGTCGCCATTGCCGTGCTACCGATTGCGCTTCATGCCGTAGGCGGGCTCGGCGCCTTGTCGGCGGCCCTGCCGGATCATTTCCGCCCGTTCAGCGGCCCGCGCGGCTCGTTCTGGTTTCTCTTCGCCTATTACGCGATGGTGTTCGTCAAGTACAACGCGAACTGGGCGTTTATCCAGCGGCTTGCGAGCGTGCCGACGGAACGGGATGCGAAGAAGATGAGTCTCTTGACGGCGTTTCTTTTATTCATCTTCCCGATCGTGGCGCTGCTGCCGGCGATCTGTGCGCGCCAGCTTCTGCCGGGCGTCAATCCGGAGGAAAGCTATCTTCGCCTTTGCTGCCAGCTTCTGCCGAGCGGCGTCCTGGGGCTTCTCGTGTCGGCGATGCTCGCGGCGACGCTCTCGACGTTGGCGAGCGAGTTCAACGTGACGAGCGCTGTCCTGACAAAGGACGTTTACGAGCGCATGTGGCGTCCGAACGCCTCGCCCCGCGAACAACTGATCGTCGCGCGTCTGACGACGCTTGGCGTGGCGGTGCTCGTGGCCGGCGGCGCGGCGTATGTGAAGGCGCTCGGCGGCGCCTTCGAGACAAACAAGATGCTGACGGGGCTTTTTGGCGTGCCGATTGCCATTCCGTGTGTGTTCGGCATCCTGTGGAAGCGACCGAACACGAAGGGGGTTGTCCTGTGCATCCTTCTGGGCATGGTGTCCGCCATGGTCTTGGCGAAAATCCCGGCTCTTAAATGGGAGTTCAGGACGCTCTTGCAGATGGTGTTTTGTTTCATCGGGTATTTCGTCGGCGCCCTCTTCGGTACGCCTGAGAAAGGGGCGGCGTCGAAAGAGGAACTTTTCAAGGAACTGTCATGTTGACGTTCGATACGCTTTACAGATGGGTCAAGGATTTGCCGATCATCGATTGGCATAATCATCTTGATCTTGCGATGATCGCCGCCGACCATCCGCTCGGCTCGCTTTACGAGGTCTGGGTGAAGGCCGATCCCTACAAGCACCGCGCCATGCGCATTTGCGGCGAGCCGGAGCGCCTCATCACCGGCGATGCGCCGGAAGCGGAAAAGTGGATGGCGTGGACGCGGACGCTGCCGAAGCTTGTCGGCAATCCGCTCTTTGCCTGGGCGAAGATGGAAATGGCGTTCTTGGGTCTCGATGGACGCGAAAACGTCTCGCTGGCGGACTGGTCGCCGAAACGGATGCTCAAGGCCTTCCATGTCGAGTACTACGACCCCGGCTACCGGATGAACGCCGTGGACGATCCCGACTTTCGGGAAATGACGACGGTGCATGATCGCGGTGGCCGGGTGCTGGACATCTCGGTCGATGATGTCGCCCAGTTGCATGCACGGCAGACGTCCCTTGTTGCCGTCGCGCGCTTCGCCGTGGAACACAAGTGGACGATGCTCCTGCACATGGGCGCATTGCGCGAGACAAGCGCGCGGCTTCGCGCGGCGGCGGGGCCGGTCGGCGGTTTCGCGGGCATGCGTTCGCCGGTCGATCCGGCCAAGGTTGCCGAGTTCCTGAACCTGTTAGAGGAGAATGGGGCGCTGCCGCGAACGATCCTGCTGACGCTCAACCCCGAGGCGCACGCGCAGCTCGCGGTGCTCGCAGGATCGTTTAACGAGGCAGGAGTGCCCGGAAAAGTTCAGCTCGGCCCGGCCTGGTGGTGGTGCGACCACAAAGAGGGCATCGTGGATGTCCTCGAAAAGAGTGCCGCATACGGCGTGCTCTCGACCTTCGTGGGGATGACGACCGATTCGCGCTCGCTGCTTTCGTTTGTGCGGCATGATTATTTTCGCCGCGTGTTGTGTCGATGGTCGGCGGACAAAATCGCCGCAGGTGATTTTCCTGACGACGAGGCGTTGATCCGTCCACTGCTTGAGAACATTTGCTACCGCAATGCTAAAGGAATGATGTCATGAGTTTTTGTGAGGACAAGGTTGCCGTTGTCACTGGCGCGGGCGGGACGCTCTGCGGGCCGATCGCCGCCGATTTGGCGAAGCAGGGCGCGAAGGTCGTGCTCATTGGCCGCACAGCATCCAAACTGGAGTCAACCGCAGCCGCTATCGCCCGGTTCGATGGCGTTTGCCGCATCGAGACCGGCAGCGTCACCGACGAGGCGGCGATGCAGGCGATTGCCGATCGGGTCGCCGCCGAATGGGGGCCGTGCCGCTTTTTGATCAATGGGGCGGGCGGCAATCAGCCCGCCGCGCTCACCACGCGCCTTCAGTTCGATCCGGCGGAGCTGACCGGGCCGATGGCGGGCGGCGAGAAGGGGTGGTGGGATGTTGATCTCGATGTCTTCGAGTCGGTGCTCCTGACGAACACGATGGGCACGGTCATTCCGAGCCGCGTCTTCGCGAAGCAGATGGCCGCCGCCGGGGGCGGCGCCATCATCAATTTCGGTTCGATGAATGCCTACCGTCCCCTCACGCGCGTCGCCGCGTACGCGATGAGCAAGGCGGCGATTGCGAACTGGACGCAGTTCCTCGCGCAGTATCTCGCTCCGGCGAAGATTCGCGTGAACGCCATCGCGCCGGGCTTCTTTGTGAATGACCGCAGCCGCAAGATCCTCTGCACGCCCGACGGCGGTCTCACCGCCCGCGGCGAGCAGGTGATGGCGCACTCGTGCATCAAGCGCTTCGGCGAGCCCGAGGAGCTACTCGGCTGCGTCAACTGGCTTCTCGACGATTCCGCCGCCTCGTTCGTGACGGGCATCACGGTGCCGGTCGACGGCGGCTTCCTCGCATCCAGCGGCGTATGATTGGGTTTCGGCGTTCACGACTCTATTCGGCGGGGTGCCCCAAGCCGTGTTCGGTGCTGGCCCCATCTGCAACTCCAGCGTGCCGCCTGCAACGACTTCCTTATGCGTGATCCATGCGCGCTCGAACGGCTTGCCGTTGAGCTTCGCGGACTGGATGTACAGGTTGTCGGGAGCGTTGTTCTTTGCGACAACGGTGAACGTGCCGCCCGCGTAATAGGCGGGATCGAGACGGATACTTACCTTCGAAAAAACCGGGCTGGTGATGAGGTAGATGTTGTCGCCGGGGCAGACGGGATGGAGCCCCATAGCGGCCAGCACGTACCAAGCGGACATCTGGCCGACATCCTCGTTGCCGCAGAGCCCGCGCACGCCAGTGCCGTAAGCCTTCTTGCAGATCGTGCGCGTCCACTTCTGGGTCAGCCAGGGGCGTCCGACGTAATTGAAGAGAAACGCCACATGGTGGCAGGGCTCGTTCGGGTGGTTGTAATAGTCGTTCCAGAGAAAGTCCTCCGGTGTCTTGTCGAAGAACGCGGTCAACTCCTGAATGAAAAAGTCTTTGCCCATCAAATCGACGAGCCCGTACACGTCATGCGGCACGAACCACCCTTGCTGGTAGGGGTTGCTCTCTACGCAGCCCTGCCCGTGCCGGGTCTTGCCCTCCCACTTCGTCCATGCGCCGGTTTTGTCGCGCGCGCGCATCCACTTCACTTCGGGGCACCAGAGATTGGTGTAGGCCATCGAGCGCCGGTAGTACTCGGCGGCGTCCGTCTCCTTCTTCAGACTCTCGGCGAAGCGGCCCATGCACCAGTCGGAGTAGGCGTACTCCAAGGTCATCGAGAGGCTGTTCGGCGTGAAACCAGCGGGGCCGTTCCCAAACTTCTCGACCGTATTCTTGCACTGGCGGTAAGCCTCTTCGACGTCATAGTTGCGGATACCCTTCTCGTAGGCATCGACGATGACCGAGACAGCGGGGTTGCCGATCATGCAGCCCGAATACGCGTTGAGCAACTCCCACCGCTCAAGGTAATTGCGGCCGCTGAGTTGAGCCAATTGCACCAGCGAGTTGACCTCGTCGTTCACCACATCTGGACGGATGAGGGTCAGCAGCGGGAACTGACTGCGGAAAACATCCCAACCGCTGAAAATCGTACGGTAGACAAAGCCCTGCGCGCGATGCGGCTTGCCGTCCGCGCCCATATAGTTTCCGTCGATGTCAGAGACGCTGCGTGGATCGATCATGCAGTGGTAGAGCGCGGTCGCGAAGATCTCGCGGTCGTCGTCGGTGCCGCCTTCGTAGTTGACACCTTGGAGTGCATCAGCCCACAGACCGCGCGAGCGCGTCCGCACACCGTCGAAGTCGAAGTCAGGAATGTCGTGCGCGAGGTTGGCGCGCGCGCCTTCCACGCTGACGTAGGAGAAGCCCGCGCGCACCAGCACCGGCTCGTCCTGCGCCGTAGTGAACTCGGCGAAGAAGCCGGTGTTCGTGCCTTCGTAGGCACGCAGGCCCTCGAATACGCGGTCTTTATCCCATACGCCGAAGGTTTGGAACGGCTTGCTGAACACGGCGCAGAAATGCTGCGTGTAGTTGACGCGCCCAGCGCCGCGCCCCCAGCCGCCGTCTTTGTCGGAACAGACCATGAAGCCCTCGATGGTGCGGTCATCGACCACGCGCACCGCTTGGCGGCTGTGGGAGAGCCAGCGCTCTTTCTGACCGATGCGGCGACCGAGGTCGATCTGGATACGCGATGTCTGAGACTGCGGAAAGGTGAAACGGATGATGCCAGCACGTGGCGCGGCCGTGAGTTCCGCAGTAATCCCGTAACGCAACAGGTCCACGCGATAGTAAGCGGCCGAAGCCTGTTCGCGGTCATGGCTGTAGGGCGATTTCGCCTGTTCGCGATCGAACTGGCGCGGACCGGTCGTGGGCGTCACTTGAAAATTGCCGAGGTCGCCATACCAGCCGATACCGCTCATGTGCGTGAAACTGAACCCCTCGATGGTCTCGTGGTGATACGAATAGCCCGGACCGTTATCGCCGCCCGTGATGGTGTCCGGGCTGAGCTGGATCATGCCGAAAGGCGTGGCCGCGCCGGGGAACGTTTTGCCTAGGCCGTGCCCGCCGTAACCGCTCAGCGTGATCGCGCCGATCATAGGGTTAATGCAGTCGACGAGCTGTTTTTCGGCGGCCCAGCCCGCGCCATAAAGCGCAAAGCATAGAGTCAGCAGAACGCCTGTTTTTTTCAGAGCCATAGCAAGATTTCCTCAAAGGCACCGCTTTCTCTCCACGCTGTGCGCGGAGACACACAGTCGGTTACGCTTAGTCGTCCACACCTAGTCGATTGCGCCAGCGACGAAGTGTTTTGGACGAAGTGTAAGCGACGAAGTGTGACTCGCGGCATCGCTTTGGCGCACAACCCCGCCACTGCACTCTCTGCTCAAAAAGCGGCGTCGCGCGGAAACCCGCTTGCCGCCGCACTCCAAATTTTTTCGCAAGACTTGCGAAGGCCTGTGCTTTTACACTCACCATTGCGACCACTGGGTGGTCGCAACAAGTTCCAATCTAGGCGAACGCCCAGATCACCAAGCGCACGAGCATGACAAGCAGCACCACGATAGCCACGAGGTCAATGATCGACTTAACATAATCTTTGGCGAGCTGCGTAAGAGCCCGATTGGCGGCTGGATAGTAGAACTCGTCATGCGCCTGCATGAACCGGCTGACATCGAGCCGAGGAACCCTTGCCTCGTCATCGTGGCCTGCAGTGCAGAACCCGAGCATGATCTCTGGCATGGCCAACCCTGCAGCCTGAGCCTTGCGCAACAATTCCCGTCCGCGAGCAGGGTCGGCTTCGCAGCCCCAGCCCTTGCAGAGCATCACGCCGAGGTTGACGTACGCATGCCAATCACCTGCGTCCATGCCACGCTTGTAGCGACGGAACGCCTCGGCTTCGTCACGGGGTTCGCCGCCGATGCCGAGGAAAGCGAAATCGCCGAGGTTGGTGAACGCTTGAGGATCATTTCGCTCCGCCGCGCGGCGGTAGTGGCCGAGTGCCTTCCGGAACCAATCGTAACGCCAAGAGTCGAGGCGCAGCGCACCGAGGTGATCAGCGAGCGCCGCACTGATCCAACCTGCGATGCGCGCCATTTTGTCTTTCCCTGTGGATGGTAAATTGCGGGCGCGTCGACCGCGGAGCGCAATCGTGAAACAGGCGTTGCCGCAATAGTTGAGCTGGGCGGGGTCGTCAGGATGCAGCTCTAGAAGGCGCAGCTCCCAGCGGTAGGACTCCACGAGCGGACGCCGGCCGGGGGCATCCGGGTAATCATAGAGGGTGATGCACTGGCGGATCGCAGGCTCGTTGCCGGCCTCGGCACTGGGAAGGAGCAATTCAACGGCCCTCTTTAGGTCTCTGGGAACGGCGACGCCGCGCATGAAGAAGCCGGCGAGAACAGGGGGCGCGGAGCGGGAGCCTGCGGCGAAAGCCATTTCGGCCCACCGCATCCCAACCACCTCGCCACAAGTGCCAGCGCCGAAGGCGATGCGCGCGGCGTGGTACGCCATGGCGTCGGCGTTGCCGGTGCGCGCTCCGAAGGCTTCGATGCGATAGGGCGCGACATTGCGCCACGCCGTACTCACTGGCACGGCATCAGGGGGCAGGGGCGTCTTGAGGGCACGGATGGCACCGACGTGACCGAGCGCGGCGGCCTTGTCGAACCAGGAAGCGGCAAGAACGGGATCCTTCTCGACACCTTCGCCAACCTCGTACATTTCGCCCAGCAGGAACATCGCCATGGGATCTCCGGCTTCGGCGGCTTTGCGGAAACCGGCGGCGGCGCGTTTCAGATCACGCCCGCCGCCGACGACACCCGTGGCGGCGATGCAGGCGAGCGCCATCACAGCACGGATATCGCCGGCTTCGGCCTGGCGGCGCCATTCGGCCGCGCATCGGGACAGAGAGGCTGTGGATCGCCGGACGGGATCCGCACCAGCCGAGACATGCACAAAGGCGGCGTAATCACCTGAAGACTGCGGCTTGTTTTTCATCGTATTTCAATGATAGTGGATTACGCCGCCGGGAGTCAACCGCAGATGGCGCCCTTCGCGGCGACAAACGCATGCGCGTTGCGGAAGAGGCGCATCCAGGGGCCGGCCTCGCCGGTGAAGAGATCGGCGGGACGGTACGAGAGCTGCACCGAAC
>DAOTMQ010000164.1:0-8271 GCA_035450385.1 Kiritimatiellia bacterium
GGATCTGCGCTTCGGTCATCGGCGAATGGGTCCCCAAGGCCGGCATCACGGCGGCGAGCCGCTCGCCGTAATACTCCCATACGTACTGGGTCAACACGCCGGCTTGCGAATGAAAACGGGTGAAATCGGGCGGCAGCACCAACACGCGCTCGCGCGGCCCCAAAGCATCCAGCGCGGCGAACAGCGTCTGCTTCATTTGCGGCTGGTCGAGCGTTTCGCGCGCCGCACCGCGGGCAACATACACCATGGCGAATCCTTTCTTAATAATCTGACAACCAGTCTCGCATATCGGCTGCTTCAAATCAAGACAGGGGTCGGGTTTCTGGGCCTCTTTCTCGCACAAAGGGTCGGGTTTGTTTAACGCAGAGGCGCGGGGACGCAGAGGTTATCTTGATGGTTGCGCCAGCCGCAGGTCGCGGGTCGAGCGTCGCAGGCCAACCTTTCTTGTTGCGACCACGCAGTGGTTCGCAACGACGAGTGTAAAAATTCATACTTCAGCGTTGGGCGTTCGATTGTTCGGTGTTCGGCGTTGCGAGAATAAAAGCGCGCCAACCCTGTCCTAGCGGGCACTCCGCGCTCTGGCCTTTTTGCTGCGCTCTGAGATAGTTCTCGACATCGGCGCGCGACGCCACCAGCGCCGGATCAATCCCGTGCACATCGCAAGCAATGCGAATGCGGGCCAGCAAACGATCGGACGATGCTTTGAGCGCGCGCTTTTCTTCTAACCGGAATCCTGTGTGTTGTGGGCACGCCTCATCAGGCAACGCTAGCCCACGCGCCACGGCCGCAAGCAGCGCATCCATCACACGGCGCGGCATGCGGTGTGGAAAGCCCGGCAACGCGGCCAGTGCCGTGCGGTCATTTGGTTGGGTTTCGGCGAGCGCCATCAATAGCGTGTCGGACAGGATATACTCACGCGGCCGGTCGCGTTGCCGCGCTTCCTCCTCGCGCCACGCCGCCGCCTCGCGTAACACTGCGAGTGACCGCGCATCAAGGTGCGACCCGCCCTTGACACGCTGATACATTGAGCGCGGATCGCGGTCACTATACAGCGCGGCGTTGTCTAGGCGCGCCAGCTCCTCGCTCATCCATGCGCGGGGTGTGTCTCCGGCGCAATGCGTCAACAGCGCTGTGCGCAACGGGATCAAATGGATCACATCTTCGGCCGCATACCGGATCTGGCTCTCGCTCAGTGGGCGACGTAACCAGTCAGAACGGGTCTCGGCTTTGGTCAATTCGACGCCCAATGCGTCGCGCAACAGTGCTTGCAAGGAACTGGTGGAACTGAAGCCGGCGAAGCCCGCCGCCACACGCGTGTCGAACACGGTTCGCGGTGCGGCGCCGGTCGCGCGGGCCAGAATCGTGAGATCCTGATGGGCATCATGTAGCAACTTGGTGACGTTCGGCGCAGCCAGTACCGGCCCCAGTGCGCGGAGGTCGCGCACTGCCACGGCATCGACCAGCCAGCAGCCGTCGGTCGTCGCGAGTTGTACCAGACCGAGCACCGGGTAATAGGTTCGCTCCCAGAAAAACTCTGTATCGACCGCCACCGCTTCCGCATCCAGTAGCCGTGCCACTAAGGTCGTAAGGTCGTCTGGTGTTGTGATTAATTTTTTCATCCGGTGATCTTGGCTAACGTCTCAATCGTGAAGCGGCCCGGCACCAGCGGAATGAAGCGGATGGTGCCGTCGTATGCGGCTACGATCCCGGTCTCGGGAATTGGTTTTCCGTGCGGCGGCGCGTAATCTGTCCCCGTGCAGTGGATTTCGGGCTTCAGCCACCACACATGCGGCGAACAAGGTGGGCAACATTCTTTTCATGGCCGTCCCTCCGTCCTGCAAATCACGACCACGATCAGCGTAC
This sequence comes from Kiritimatiellia bacterium, assembly GCA_035450385.1. Lineage (GTDB taxonomy): Bacteria > Verrucomicrobiota > Kiritimatiellia > RFP12 > UBA1067 > DUPH01. Next base: position 1,864 of record DAOTMQ010000164.1, read on the forward strand.
CGCTTCACGCGGGAGACTGACAAGCGCAAAATGCGGCGTGGGCGCGTTTCGCTAACTTTTTCCTAACACTTCAGTGGACGGTTATGATACGCTGTACAGTTGTAACCTAGAGTTAAGGAGTGCGTGTGTTCAAAAAAGGCAGACAGACCAGTCGGGATCTGGTGACGCGGTATGAGGCGAAGTATATCATTCCGCGCTCACGTATCCCTGAAATCCGGGCGTTTATCCGCCCGTTCTGTCGACCCGATCCCCATGCCCACGGCAACCCGCCGGAGTACACAATCACCACGCTACAGTTGGATGATTCCCGCTATTCGCTTCACAACGCGAAGGAATTCGGGGCACTGAATCGGTTTAAGTTGCGTGTGCGAACCTACGGCGCGATCGGTTCGACGCCGGTCTTCGCGGAGGTCAAGTCGAAATTGGAAGACACGATCATCAAATTCCGTGCGGCGATTCCTTTTGAAGCGTGGAACAGAGAACTGATATTCGGGGTGTATCTGCCCGATTTTTTCCACAGTGAGCGGCAGGAGATCGATTTTTTGCAGTTCAAGCGTTTGGCGTGGGAGATCGGAGCCGAACCCAAGGCCCTTGTGCGTTATATCCGTGAATCTTACGTGGGGACGCTCGACAGCTATGCGCGGGTGACGTTCGACCACAGCCTGCAATACCAGATAACCGACTCTTGGACCGACTTCGGGCGCAGCGGCCTCTGGCGCGGCATGGATTCGACCGAGGCGCAGGGGTTCGGACTGCCCTACTCAGGCGTGGTGATGGAGGTGAAAACGCTCTCCCAAATGCCAGTTTGGGTGGTGGATTTGGTGGAACGGTTTGAACTGCGTAAGCGGGGGAACTGCAAGTATTCGACCGCCATCTGGCGCGAGGGGGTCTTTACGAAATACCCCGGAACAAATTCTGAAACTGAAGAAGCGTTGGTGAGCCTGTAAAGGAGCAGTGTAAACCGTGAACGTGCATGACTATCTGGCCCTGTTTTTCGGGACGCAAGAGCCGCTAAACCCGGCCCTTGTGGCGGGGGCGATTGTGCTGAGCTTCCTGCTGGCCATCCTCATCGCGACCGTGTACCAGGTCACCTTCCGCGGCTTCACCTACTCGCGCTCCTACATCCATACCATGGTGCTGGGCAGCATGGTGACCTGCATGTTGATCATGGCGGTCGGCAATAACATCGCGCGCGGCATGGGCATTCTGGGCACATTGGCGATTATCCGTTTCCGCACGCCGGTGCGCGACCCACGCGACGCCATGTTCCTCTTCGCTTGCCTCGGCGTCGGCATTGCTTGTGGTGCCGGCACGCCGATGGTCGCGGTGATCGGTACCGGTTTGATCTGCGCTGCAGCACTGCTGTTGCACTGGATACCGTTCGCCTCGCGCCGCGACTACGAAGGCCTGTTGCGTTTCATCATGCCCGTCGATGACGCAGAGACCGCGCAAACTGCGCAGGAGATTCTCAAACGTTACTGCTCCTCGTTTTATCTGCTTGGCATGCGCGATGCGGAGCAGGGCGATGCCATGGAATTTTCGTACCAGGTGCGGTTGCTGGATCCGGCCTATCAGCAAGATCTCGTCGCCGCCTTCAAAAAAGCGGGTGGCTTTTCGGACCCCGTGCTACTGCTGCAGCGTACGACGGTAGAACTGTAAGGACAGTGAATCAAGATGAAGACCTCATATAGACGACCCATGCGGCTGCCCTTCAGGCTGATTCTGAAACGCCTGATGCGGGTCTGCTTCATATTGCTCGTGATAGGTCTGATTCCCTTTTTCCTCTGGTTCCAGACGCAAGATCCTAAAGCGTACCGTTTCAACGGCGTGGTCGAGAGTGAGGCCGAAACCGTGGGTCCTGTCGAGACCGCGCGCATTCTGTCGATCGAGGTCCAGTCCGGACAATCTGTGAAGGCTGGCGACGTGCTGGTGCGCCTAGACCCCGCCGACCGCGCGATGGACTTGGCCATGAACGAGGCGCGCCTTAAGAACTACGAGCAGGATCTGTTACGCTATGAGCAGGACATCGTCCGGCAGCGGCAGGACTTGCAGGACTCCGAGCGCCGTTGCCGTCAAGCCGTACGCGAAGCGGAGACCGCCATTGAGACCGAACGGATGAACCGCACCCGTGACGCGGCCGAACTGGCCGGCCTGCAAGCCGAGATCAAACGCCTGCAGCCCTTGGTCGACCGGCGGCTGGTCAGCGAAACCGAGCTGTCGCGCCTACGCCCCGCTGCAGAGGCTCTCGCCACCACGGTCGCCGAATACACGCCCCTGCTCGCCACCTTGGAAAAACAGCACGCGCGCGCGATTGAGGACCTGAACGAGGTCAAGGCGCTGCTGGCCGAAACAGCAACGAAAGGCACCGATGCCGATCCGATCCTTACCACCATGCGCCAGGCTGTGGAGACCTGCCGCAAGGCCGCCACCAACGACCCCTCTGTGCTGCGTGCCTCGCGTTCCGGCGTGGTGTCGTGCGTCCTACGCCAGCCCGGCGACGTGGTGACGGGCGGCGAGCCCGTGGTGCGCGTGGCCGCATCAAGCGCGCTCTATATCACCGGAATGCTGACACAGCACCAACTCCAAGACCTGAAGGTCGGTGACACCCTGCACGTCGCACGCGCGGCAGCCGGTCAGCGTGAGACGCTCAAAGCACAGGTCGAGGTCATCGCACCTGAGGTGATGGACCTGCTGGACCCTTTCAATCCAGTACCGCGCTTTCCGCTACGCGGCCGGCGTGTACGTATGCGCGTTCTGGACGAGAACAACGGCCTGATTCCCGGTGAGACCGTGACTTTGGAGTCGGGGCATCGTGAGACCTGGCTGGAGGGGGTCAAGCGCATCTGTTTTTTTTCTGGAACCCCGCCAGCAACGCCATAAACGCGCGCTGAGCGGACATCAGGTTGAATAAGGCATGCGGCCATGCCGCGAGGGATCAAAAGGAACAACTTTCAACGTTCAAGTTGCAGGCACATCATGGTGATAAGGCGAGTATGGCACACCGCAAAACGTTGCGTAGCCGGAATAATCGTTCTGGCTGTTGCTGGTTGCTCTACAGTCGAAGACCAGACGCTCGCCGCGTCCAAGCCCGTAACCCAAACAGACACGGCATCCTCTGTTCCGGCGACACCACCAGCCGAGCCGCCAGCCGAGGGCTATGATTGGAATACTTTGGCCCGCATGGCGGCGGCTAACTGCAGCGAAGCCCGCGCCCTGCTGTTAGATGCGCAGGCGGAACGCAACAAGACGGCGGTGGACACCGGCTGGCGCAACCCTCAGCTCCGTCTGGGACACGGCTGGATCGACCAAGACAACGACACGCCGGGACGATCCGGCATGCGGACCTACCCCGACGAGGCGGGCTCGCCGCAACGGCCGTTTAGGAGCTACCGTGAATGGGATGACCGCTCGTTCACGGAGCGGTCCGTGGGGTTGCGCGTCTACACGGCCAACCCCTTTGTGAACCGTTGGCTGCGCAAGCGCGGTGAGGCCGCAGCGCGCGCGATTGAGAAAGAGTCAGAGGAGGAGGCCTACGCGATCTTCTGCGAAGTCAAGATGCTCTGTCTGGAGGCGGAGCTGTTGCGCGAGGAAGTCGATCTGCTGGAGCGGATGGCCGAGGTTCGTGCCAAGCTGCGCGATCTGCGCCGCGAGCAGTCCGAGGCGGGCGTGACCAGTCCGCTCGACCTGATCCGCGCCGAGACGAAGCTGGCGTCGCAACGCTCTGAGCTTTTCGGCAAGCGGATGGCGCGGCAGCAGCTCGTGCGGCGCATTGCCGTGCTCGCCGATGTGCCAGCCGAGGGGCTCCGTCTGCGGCCGCGCGCAACAGACCGGTTGCCGGCGCCCGCGCATCTGGACGCCGCCGCGCTCACTGATCTCGCCTTCATGCGGCGTCCTGACCTCGCACGGCTGGAGCAGGAGAAGGAGGCTGCAACGCATGCGTTGCGTGCCGCGCGCGCCGGACAGATTCCCTGGTTTGAGTATGTCGAGGGCTCGGTTGAAGACACACACGGCGACATCTATTCGCGCGAAGAACTCTTCACCGGACGTGACCACACAACACGTGACGAAACCGAGTGGCAGGTACGGGTCGCCATGACCCTGCCGGTCTTCAACTGGCTGGGCGACGAGATCCGCCTGACACGTACGCAACTGGCCGCCGCCGAAACACGCATGCGCGGACAATACGACTTGGTCCGGTTGGAAGTCAGCGGCGTCTTGGAGGACTACCGGGCGGCGCAAGCCGAATGGGCACGCCTGAACAGCGAAGGCGAGCGGCTGCGCACCGAGATGTATGCCCGCGTCGAGAGTCTGGCCCAAGAACCGACCATCAAGCGTGAAGAGGTGCTCGCCACACACGAGGAACTACTGGCCTTTCAGCGCACCTGTCTCAGAGCCGAACGCGAATGTCTGTTTATCGAGCAGTGCTTGGAGACCGTGAGCGGCGGAGCACTGCCGACAGAATAGGAGAAACACCATGAACAAACTAACCACAAACACCAGCCATCGTAACCGCCTTCCGGGCTTGATCGTCGTCATGCTCGCGATGTGCATGGGCGCCCACGGCGCGCTCGTTATCAACGAGGTCTGCTACGACAACTCGACAGTGCCCGATGATACCGGCGATACATCGTCGGACTGGATCGAACTGTACAACACGGGCCCGTCAGCGGTGAACATCCTGAACTACGGGCTGGGCGATGCCAACCCGTATGACGAGAACAAAGGGGTGCGGCTGCCCAACTACACCATTCCGCCCGGCGGATTCCTCGTGGTCTTTGCCAGCTCGGATCTGCCCGAGTACACGGTCTGGACCAACGCGTCGGACATCATCGCGATACCCGCCAACTCCGCCTGGCGCTACAACACACCGGCCAGCGCACCGCCCTCAACCTGGAAAGACAGCACTTTCGATGATACCGCATGGGCGAGCGGGATTGCGCCGCTGGGCTATAACGACGCAACCCTCAACATGGATTGCGCGACGATCCTGCCATACGGCTCCAACCCCGCAAACCGCTACCCGACCGCTTACTTCCGCAAGACCTTCAAGATCGTGAACCCGTCCGTCGTGACCGGCCTCGTCGTCCGCGCACGCATCAACGACGGCATGGTCCTCTATCTCAACGGAGCGGAGCAGAAGCGCATCTACATGCCGGACGGTGCGATCGCTTACTCAACGCTTGCCACGGTGAGTGTACCGCCGACATTCTGGACCAACATCCTGCTTTCAGCCTCTGGCCTTGTGGCCGGCGATAACGTGCTGGCCGTTGAGGCGCACCAAGCCGCAACAGACAGCGTCGACTTGATCATGGACATGACCGTCACCGCGCTCGTCGATGAACAGGTGCCGATCGTTCACGGCCAGTTCGGGCTCAAAAAGACCGGCGAGAACGTCCACCTCTTCGATGCCGGATCGACACGCATCCACAAGTTCGACTCGCCATCCTCAGAGCCTGGCGAGAACAAGACCTACGGACTCGCAGTTGATGGCGTGACCGGCGTTTGTAAAATCTACGACCGCCCAACCCCCGGTCTGCCCAACGCGACGTATGCGCAGAAATACTCGGTCGCGCTTTACTCCGAAACGCCGACTTTTTCGGTCGCGCCCGGTTTCTATGCCGCCAACCAGTCCGTCGTGCTAAGCACGCCCACAGCCGGCCACAAAATTTACTACACGCTGGACGGCAGTGATCCTTGGGACAGCAGCACGTATGTGTTCAGCGGCGCGGCGATCCTGATTGCCGCCGAGGCACCGGCCACCTCCGGCCTCGCGTGGCTACGCACCAACCCGATTGAGATCGACAGCCGAGTGCCCGGCACCGCCTGGCTGCCACCAATCGGCAGCATCCCCAAAGCAGTGGTGCTCCGTGCGATCGCCGTCGATAGTATGACTGGCACCACCTGTTCGCCTGAGACGCGCGGCACCTACTTCATCGGCCCCTCCTTCACCACTCGCACCCTGCCCACGGTGTCGCTCATCACCGACACGAACAATCTGTTCGGCTTCACCTCGGGCATCTACGTGCCGGGTAAGCACTACGCCGACTCACCGACAGGCTACGGCTCGAACAAGTGGGGCAAGCCCAACGCGAACTACCACCAGGACGCTGACGATCTGACCTGGGAGCGCCCGGTGCAGGTCGAGCTTTTCGAAACCGCGCAGAACACCGCTGCCTTCTCCCACACGATCGGCATGGCCATGCACGGCGGTGGCACGCGCGCCATCCCGCAAAAGACGCTCTATCTCATCTCCCGCCTCGGCACATACGGCACCAGCTACATCGACTATCCACTCTTCCCTGACGAGAGCGGCACGAGTTACAAACGCTTCCTGCTGCGCAACAGCGGCAACGACTGGTACGGCCCGATGTCCGGCGGCATCGCCACGATGCTCAAAGACGCGGTCTT
>DAOTMQ010000165.1:0-8235 GCA_035450385.1 Kiritimatiellia bacterium
ACGCCCCTTCTCCTCGACCGGCACGCTGCTGATCTTTTTTTGGCGCATCAACTCCTGCGCCTGCTGCATCGTTGCGTCGCGCGGCAACGTCACCAAATCCGAAGTCATCACATCACGCACCTTCAGGCGCTGGATGAGTTCAAGCAGCACGATCGGATCGTTGTCCGTCTCTCCCAACGTAGTGCGCTCCTCCGGCGCAATGGGAGGCTGGCTGTCGGACGTGCTCATAACGGATGGCGGGCGGTATGCACCGCCACACAAGCATCATACTTGGACAGACGGCTGGTGGCCAAGGTCATGCCGAGATCATTCGCCACATTCACCATCGAAGAGGGCAGCGGCTTGCCATTCACGACAACCACCCCCACCGCGCCAACAATCTGGGCGGTACGCAAGACCTGATCACTGGCCAGAGAAGTCAACAGCAGCATATCCTCCTCATCGACCAGTAATACGTCGCTCATCAAATCCGACGCCATCACGTGTCCGACGCGGCGCGACATACCGTCCCCTTTGACAAGAACCTCTGCCTGCAGCACCTCCGCGACCTTACTCATCGTCATAAAAAAGCCTCTCTTCACACAATCAGATCAGGACAATGCGTCCGGACGCACGTCACCCAAAAATCGCGCATCAGTCTACCGAATTACCCTGTCAGAAACAACATTGAAGTCTTACACGATCAGCATACAATCCCCGTAGCTGAAGAAACGGTAACGTTGACGGACTGCCTCGCGGTAGGCCGCCAGAATGCGCTCGCGCCCGGCCAGCGCCGCGACCATCATGATCAGCGTCGAACGCGGCAAATGGAAATTCGTGAGCATCATATCGGTCGCCTGGAAGCGGTAAGGCGGATAGATAAAGATGCTGCTGGAGCCGGCGGTCGCGACCACTTCGCCGCCGTGCGCCGCCGCCACACTCTCCAACGTGCGCACGCTAGTGCTACCGACCGCCACGACGCGTCCGCCGCGCGCCCGACAGTCGCGAATCGCGTCAACCGTGGCCTGCGGCACCGCATAGCGCTCGGCATCCATGCGATGCGCCTCCACGGTATCGGTCTTGACCGGCTTGAAGGTGCCCGGCCCCACATGCAACGTGACCGTCGTGCGCCGCACGCCCTTAGCCGCAAGCGCGTCGAACAGGGACTCCGTAAAATGCAACCCGGCCGTCGGTGCCGCCACCGCGCCGGTCTCGCGCGCATAGACGGTCTGGTACCGCTCACGGTCCAGTCGCGCCTGGCGTTCATCGCCACTGCGGTGGATATAGGGTGGCACCGGTGTAAGCCCGTACTGCTCCAGCACCACCATCAGCGGTTCCGCTGAACACAGGCGCACATCCCATGTGCCGTTGTCGTTTTTAGCAAGCGGTTCGGCGGTCAAGTTCCCATCGGCGAAGATTGCGCGCTGTCCGGCTCGAACCGGTCGTCCCGAGCCGGTGATGCACCGCCACACGTTTTCGCCGGACGCCGCTTCGGCATCACCCGAGACCGGCTCGACCAGCAGCAACTCGAACGCCCCGCCGGTATCTACCCACTGCCCCCGGATGCGCGCCGGAAACACACGCGTGTCGTTCAGGACAAGCAAGTCATTCGCCGAGAGATACTCCGGCAGGTCGGCCACGCAACGATGCTCCAGGCGCCCCTCCGCGCGGTGCAGCACCATCATGCGTGAAGCTCCACGTTCAGCAGGCGGCTCCTGCGCGATCAACTCCTGCGGCAATTCATAATCAAAATCACTTGTCAGCATAACACTCCATCACCCCGTGCAATGTGTGCAAACTATACCCAAGCCCCCTACGAGAAACAAGCTGGACATGCAACCTTGACTTCCACAAGCGCCCGGATATATTCTTTCCCCTAAAGGCACAGTCAGAGGTTCACAGAGTAATGATCATCGTCCTGCACTTCTCCACTTCTATCCGCCGATTTCACCATGCCCCAGACGCAACAAAACCGATCACGACGATACGCTCGACACCCAACCCCAAGAACGACGCAATTGTCATACCCACTTGGATTGACCCGCTACCGGAAAAGGCGTCGGGTGAAAATTAACCGTTTCCTGACGGAAGTAACGCATTGGTCTAACAAGGATAGGCTAACTTTGCCACCAGCAGAAAGGATTGCAGGGGGTTCAAGCTTGCCTGTTTTCACTCCTCCGTGCGATAATGCGTGGTGCCGATCATGAAAATCGGCGCGGTGCGTTTCCGAATTCGCCTATGGGATGCTGATAAACACGAAAAGGATCAGAACACATGGCAAACAATCACACAATGTCGCGGCGTGAGCTTCAAAGATTGACCGCAATGTGCGTTTGCGGATTAGGCATTTTGACGGCGGGCGTACAGTCGGCGCACGCGCAACTGACGCCGCCAACCGCACAGGCGGCAACCTCGATCACATCAAACGGCTTCACCGCCAACTGGTCGGCGGTGACCGGCGCAACCGGGTACGTGCTGGACGTCTACCGGTACGAAGGCGTCCCGCCCACAACGGTGAGCGAGGGATTTACAGGCTATCCGGATACCACACCTGAAGGATGGGTAATCAAGGTCATGGCAAGCGACCCGACGTACAAGGGTTCAGACACCTCGGGTGTGGCGATACCGGCCATCAAATTCAGTTCAAACAAACACTCGATTACGACACCAGAGTTTCCCGCCGCAGCGACGAGTTTCTCTTTCTGGTACAGGGGTAATGTGACAAGTTCTTCGTCGATCCGAGTGTCGGCAAGCAATGAGACCGGATGGACGGAACTCGATAACGTTCCGATGACCAACGACACGGGGGTGACGCTAAGCTATCCCCTTGCGGCTTCTAGCGCTTACACACGCTTCGAACTGTACTATAACAAACCCACAGATGGAAAACTCGCAGCCGTTGACGATGTGACCGTACAGTACGGCGACGGCACGCGCGTGTACGCTCTGACAAACGAGGCGGTGGGATCGGTCACCTCGTATCAGGTCACCAACCTCGTCTCAGGCCTCTACTGGTACGTGGTGCGGGCGACGAATGACACGGCGGTCTCCGAAAATTCCAACGTGATCAGAGTGAATACAGCGGCTATGCCGCCGCAGATCGAGCCGTTCACCCCGCAAACCGTGCGCGTGGGCGCAACCTTCACGTGCGATGTCGTGATTAATGAGACGAACGGCGATCCGGTGACAGAAACCAACGTGACCGCCGCAGGCGTCTCCGGCGCATGGTCGCTGAATGCGGGGGTCTTCACCTACACGCCGGTCGCCGCAGACAAAGGCGTACAGACCTTTACCTTCACCGCGCAGGACAAGGACGGCTGGAGCGAGCCGCGTGATCTGGTGATCACGGTGCTGCCCGCCTGTGTGCCGGCAGTGGTCATGACGGGCGTATCCGGCACCTACTCCCAGACATTCGAGGCGCTGGGAAGCTATGGTGGATCCACCGTGTGGGACAACGCAGCCGAACCGCTTCACGCCTGGTACGCCTACGTCAAGAACGCGCCCGTCACGTCGTTCATCTACGGCACAGGCTCGGGGACGGCGGGGGCACTGTACGCCTTCAGCTTCGAAGGCAGCAATACCTATTCGCTGGGTTCCTTGGCCGGGGGCAAACGCGACTACGTATACGGCATGGCACTGACCAACGCCAGCGACAACGCCGTCACCGAATGCGTGATCCAGAGCCGCTCGCGGCAGTGGCGCGTCGGCGCCAACTCGCAGACGAACACGCTCTTGGCCGAGTATTGCATCACGAACTGCGTGTTCCCCTTGCACGAAGAAGGGGTTTGGCACCGCTTGACCGCGCTCTGCTTTGACTCTCCGCTCGTGACGAACGAGCTTTTCCAGAAAGGCGGCCCAGTGTCCGCCGACATCTCAGTGCCAGCCGACGGCTGTGTGCGCCTGTTGCGACCGATTCCGCCGGGCGGAACACTGCTGTTGCGCTGGGTTGATGTGGATGACACCGGAAACGACCATGCGTTCGGCATCGATCATGTGAATGTCGCCTGGACGGCGGGAGACATGCCCGCAGGTATCCTCGTGCCGACGAACGGCATCACCGAGACCTTCGACGAGATGGGCGAGCATGCGGCGGACATCCTGCCGTGGAGTTGGCGCACGAAGACAAGCGACAGCGTACGCACGACCGGTGCATACGCGGACGCTGAAACGACCGTCACGCACGACAACGCGGCACCCGGCTTCACGGCCGCCGGCAGCTACAACTTCGCGTCAGACGGCCGCCGCGACCAAGCGGTCGGCGGGCTCACGGATAACACGCAGGCGCAGAGCGTCTCGATCATGGCTCGCTTCACCAACGGCACGAGCCTGGACGTGCGCAAGTGGGACGTGACGTTTGACGTTGAGCAGTACAGGCCAAGCACCGCCGCTGCCAGCGCGGTGCGACTGCTGTACGGCACGGATGGCGTCACATGGAGTGAGGTCGGCGCTCCGGTCGTCTTCGGAACGGACACCGAACCGGGCGCGACCAGCAGCGCGGCGCGTCAGATCGTGTGCAGCACGCCGGTCGCGCCGGGCGGGACGTTCTACCTCGCGTGGCAGATCGCCGTCGCGGAGGGTGACGCTGTAGCGGATGCGCAAGCTCTGGCGATCGACGACGTGAGCGTGACGCCGGTGAAGCCCATCCCCGGGATTCTCATCACCGTGCGGTGAGTTGCTCTAGGAGCGCTCCGGCGCGCAGACGCAATGCAGCGAGGCGCGACGGATCTGGCAGGATGCGGGTCGAGAAGCGTCCCCCGGCGTTGGGGATCTCGACCAGCGCGGCGAACTCCTTGAGCAGGGCGTCGGCCTGCGGATTGCCCGCATGCCGCTGCAGGAGCTTGAGATACTCGTAATCCTCGACGCCGTCACGCGCGGCTTCCAGGCGCACGGTGGTCACGGGATCGAGAGAACCGACCGGTGCACCGGGATAAAGCAGATAGCCGTCACCATTCGGATAGCGCACGTAGTAAAATTCGCCGGGCGTGCTGCTTTGATGAATGTAACGGTGCCAGCCGAACTGCCAAGGATCATAGGTCAACCAACTCACGCCCCAGAACTCGTACGCCTCAGCGTCGAAATGGAAGCAGTAATGGGGCAGCAGACGTTCGACCGCACAGAAGGGCGTGTCGGTACACATCTGGCCGTCGGTGGTGAACCAGATGCGGTCGCCGGCGGCGCGGCGCGCACGCATCTCGTCGAGCGGGAAACATCCGTAATGCCCGACGCCCCAAACGTCGAGATACCCGTTCCAATCCGGGCAGTGACGCCATGTGCTGCAGTAGATCGGAATTTGGGGATCGACCTCATGGATCATGTCGCAGAGTGCCTTCATCTGATCAATGATCGGCTTCTTGGTGAGGAAGGGTTCGTCAGAAATATAGAGCACCAGCCGGTCGGCCCAACCCTTGGCTTTGACATGATCCCAATAGAGGCGCAGACAGGTCTGGTAGGTCTCCTTGTAGGCGGCGCGCAGACGTGTGCGGTCTGCATCGGCATACGGATGCTCACCCTCGTAAGGTGCCTCGCCCATCACCTTCTTGGGCGGGTGCTCCCAACCGAACAGATAGAAGAAGCCCGGCGTGTATGAGAAGCGGAATTTCAACTCGTCGAAATAGAGCTGTGCGGCGCGGTCGTACGCTGTGAAATCAGCGGTGATGCGCCCTTGCTCGTCACGCGTGAAGACCGGGCTTGCGCCGACATCGTCGGGCGACACACGTTTGTCGGCCATGACACGCATCAACCGTTCGCGCTGTTGCGCTGCCGTCGAGCCGTCGGCTGTCCATTGCGGACTGAGACGGATGTCATAGATCGCGGCGCAAGTGCTTTCTGTGGGCAGCTCAAAATCCCAGACCGTGACGGTGAAGGGTACGCGCTGCACAAGACGCTTATCCGCATCAAGAATGCGCACGTTCCCGGCGTAGGTGCCCGGTTTCGTGGTCGCCGTGGCCTTAAACGAAACCCACACCGCCTGCGTCTGGTTGGCACGTAGCGCACCGCGCGCGGCCGGGCGGATCGGGTCAGGCCACCAACCAGACCAGCCGTCCGACGAGCCAGCCCGCGTAGGATGCTTCAATTGCCACGTCAGCGTGGTCAGGCTGTAGTAGGAGGTCGGATGGTCGATCGGCACATAACCGACCCAACCGATCGTGAAGGTATCAAGCGTCTGACCATCGCGCCGCTTCGGCGGGTCGACCGCAATCTCGAGATCGGCAATGTCCCGACCGGCGCGCAAAGCGAGTTGCAGCGCCTCCTCTTCGTTGCGTGCCAGAGCAATCGCGCTCGCCTCCGGTTGCGCCGGGGGGAGGGTCTCATGGAAGACCTTGATGACGGGATCGACCGGCCACACCGTCAGCTCATCCGGATCCATGGGCGGGGTTTCCGGGTCTCCGGCTGTGGCGTTCAGACACTCGGCCAGAAAGGCACCGTCATGTTTGAGCGTGCCGTGCGCATTCATGGTAAGATGGAGTTGGAACACGCTCGCATCCGCTGGCACGGTGACAGTGCCGAACATCGGGGTCCACATCGCGGTGCCGCTGATACCAGCGCCCGCGCCGAGAAAACCGCCCGCAGTCACCTGCCCCTGTGCATTACGCAGGTGCGCGTGCAACATGGCGGAACCCTCTAGGTCCTCGCAGGCAAGCCATGCACCATACAGGTAGGTGTGCCCGGCCTTGATCGGTACCGACTGATACCAGCCGCGCCAAGCGAGGGTAACGGATTTATCAACGGCCATACGGGCATGGCGTTGACCAAAACCACCGGGGCTCTCGATCGCAAACCGGACGCCCTTGCCTTCGCTACTGTGCGACCAACCATCGGATTGCTCCGTCCCCTCTTCAAAGCTAGGGTTTTTGACCTGATTCACCGGACTGACGAGCAACTTGGCAAAGGCAACCGCATCGGTAGCGTCGGAACCGGTCGTCAGAATCTGATCCGAAGGAATATCGCTACCTAGCGTGGAAGCAGCCGCGGCGCTCGGTTCAGGGCGCTTGCCGGTATCAGCCACATACAGGTAGTAGGTTGACAGACTACGCGCACTAGGCGAGCATGAGAAGAGCAAACGGTCGCCCAATCGGCAAGTCTCAACGGTCTCGCCATTAAAGGTCATGCGGAACTCGGGCGCGACGATCCCGCGCGCGGCGCTTGCGAGATCGGCCACGGCGAGCAGATTGGTGGCTGGCGTGTCGCGCAGATTCACGACGCGAATCGGCAAGCGGTAACGCCAAGGACATTCGGCGACGCGATAACGAGGCAGGATCGACGCGACAGCGCGCCTCAGCCAATTCGATCGGCGTCCGCGCAACTCGGCGGGCCATGGCGCATCCGCGCCCTGTTCGATCAGTTCAAGGCGCTCAACCGCACCGGCACGCGCACTGGGCATCGGTACCGGACGGTCACTCTCAAAGCTGAAGGCGTCATACCAAGCTGTGCCGGTGCCGTAGAGCACGGAACCGGTGGCCATGCGCGTCGCGCCCTCCGGAACGGTGAAGGTGATCTGCATCTCTTTCCAACCGAACGTGCCGTCGCCAGCCTTCTCGACACGATTGATCCGCTGTAAATTCTTTTCGTCGCCGACATGCACATACCAGCCAGCAGTGCCGGTGACGTTTTCGCCACGCACACGAACCCGGATGGTACAGCGCGCTCCGGGAACGACGGTAAAGTCAGAGCGCGAAAACCCGAACCACACGGAGGCAGCACCCGACGAAGCCTCGGCCTTAAGACAGCGCGTGCCTGAAAACGGCGTTTCGGTCGACCAAGTAAGACGGTGTGTGGCACCACTCATCTGCCGCCGCCATCCTGCCGGCGTATCGCCGCTGCCGCGTTCAAAATCTCCGTTAGTGTCGGTGAGGGGCCGCTTGTCGAAGAAATCGGCCAAGCCCCACGCACACGCATTGTCGAAATAGACGTGATAGGTGGTAGAGGTGGCGGGACCGCAGACAGCAGGCAGGCTCAAGACCGCGCCAGCCGGAACCGCACCGGTGGTGATCTGACGATCCATATCCGGCGTCCAGAGCGCGTAGAGCAGTTGGCGACCTTGGCTGTCGGCCACGCGCAACGCCTCGGCCCGCGCACCAACGAGCGGTGCCTGGCCGGGCTCTCCGCCCACCGTCAACGCGACCGCCTGACCGTCGAGTTCACCGTCACCGGGATTCGTCACCGTGACCGGAAAGCGGGCACGCCAGACATCACCTCGACCCAGCCAGAGCGCGTCATGCCAATCGGCAGAAACGTACGAGACACATAAAACAAACA
>DAOTMQ010000166.1:0-8185 GCA_035450385.1 Kiritimatiellia bacterium
CGGCATACGCTAAAACAACGGGATAAAACCAAGCTTGGCGAGTGGTCTTCATTGAGCGTTTCGAATTACCTGTTCCTTAGTTGTCGCTTAGTTGTCTAAAGACATAGTTGAACCGGCGTTCGGGGGCATCATCGCCTTGGATTGTCGGATGACGTTCGAGGCTTTCGGGGTTGTCCTTCCAGTGGAACTCGAATTTGAGCGGCGTGGAGCCAAAAAACTTCTGCGGCAGCAGCAGTTCAATCTCGCGGGCACCAATGCGAATCGGCACGACGCCCACGCATTCCCAGTGTTCACCGCGCCACACGTCCAGTGAGGTACTCGTGCCGTCGGCGGAAACCATGCGGTTCACACGCAGATCATATCCGTGCCAGCCCGTCTTCGCCTGCGCGTCGGTGTTCACGAAAAGAACCATCCAGTTAGGATCCGTATGGGACGAAAGGAGGTTTGCCGTCTGGGCATAGAACGCCACCTGCCCCTGCGGCGTTTCGGCAACCTTCAACTTCGCAATGTCGTTGCGGCCGCTCGCATCCGTATAGTGGGTCTGGCCACATCCCCTGTGGTTGCGGTGGATCACATCGCCAATGGCGTCGCGGTACGTGGGCTGGACTGCCGCCCAGTCGTCAAACGCTCCGTCCACGCTGATGGCATACGTGTTCGTTGCGACGGGCACGGGACGCGCCCCCTTGTAGCGACGGATGTTGGCCGCAAGCTGATAGTAGTAGTTGTCGCCATGGCCCCCCTTCATGGGTTCGCAGTCGCGGCTGTATTCTTGATTGTACTGATCCACGAAGAGGCCACCGGGGAAGTAGCAGTCTGTCTCGGCGTTGAATCTGCTCCACTTTGTCATGCGTCCGGCGCGCCACTCGTTCCAGCCCGTCACGAAAATGAAGAGCGGGTCGTTTTTCAGCGCCCAGTCCCACTGGTTCTGGAAAAAGATACCACGATTCACAGCCGCCGGATCGGGGTCAATCGCACCGTCGTGCCAGCTACGCCCCATCGCACCATCTTTGTGGGACATCGGCGCGGGGCCAGGTTGCCCCGGCAATGTGTTTACCGCCACGCCCACACTCATCTGCTCGGCCTGTCCAAGACTGTTCGTGAACACATGTTGCGGCGCGACTTCAAGCCAGCTCCACTGGTCGGCAGCCCAAGGGCCGCGCCGATAGTCGGCTTCGGGGTAACGGAACGTGAAGAACTCCTTCATACCGGGCAACTTGGCGCAGCGCGGATCGGCCAAGACGAGCGGCTTCCCCTGCCAGCGGTACCACAGGTCCTTCCATTTGCCGGGACGGTAAAGATCGTACCACAACTGATCCAGCACAATTGCCGCGCGCTCGGGTCGGCCGCTGAATGTGAACGGACAGATGAAAGCAATCTGCGGAGTGGGGGTGCCCTGCTCGCGCAGACGTGTCCAGGCTCGGCACAGCGCCTCATACTGCTCCTTGAAAGTCCATGGCGGGTTCGTGGTATCGAAAAACACCGCATCCACGCCGGCGGCGGCAAGGAGGATGGCGTGGTGCGTGAGCACATATTCGTCGGTCGCCCGGTAATAACCATACTCGCTCTCGCCCCACCAGTGCGCCGTACACGGCGGCCAGCTCACGATACCGTCGCGGGCATTGGCCGTGAGCTTCGTATTGTCGTAGGGGCCAAGGTTGTCGCGGTGCCACGTCCAGTAGAAGATGCCCACGCTGCGGTCCGTGCGTGGCGCACCGCATGCCGTGGCATCAGGTAGTTCCCGCCCGAGGCCATCAATGGCTGCCCAGGTATCGCACATCAAGTCGTACAAAACGGGAGCCTCGTCCGCTGCTACCTGCTCAGGAGCTGATCCGAAGGTGTTCTTCTTCGCCGTCACGCGAATGGGTGCCTGCGCTGCGCGTGGATCATCGCACAGCTCAATACTGAGTCCATAGAGATGGTAGCCGCGTGCGGGGTCGAGGTTACGGATGTGCAACGTAAGCGAGTCCTCCTCGACTGCATAAAACGGATACGTGATGCGCGAGACGGGATGGAGGTTCTGCCATGTGGTGATCGAAGCGGGCGGCAGCGGACCATCGCCGTCCATGTCGAAGGAGAGCACGGCGGGGCGCCCGCGACTGCCGGGAGCTTCAAACGCGCGCTGGTAGATCGTGACACGATGCCAGCGCCCTTTCTCTAGGCCCTTGAATCTGATCGGCTTCTCCGGGGTGAATCCCCACGCGAAGTCACTGAAAAGCGAATAGAGACCATGATGCCGCGGCACACCTACATTCTCCATCCGCATCAGATTTCCGCTGCTTCCCGGAAGACCGCTCACGCCAGCCGCACCCGGACCGTTCACATGACGGAACGTCACCAAGCATGCCACGGCGTTCGTGGGGTTCGGCCCGAAATCAAGCAGATGCGTATACGTTTTATTCGTGGAGAGGCCGCTATCAAAATCGTTTTCGAACGGGATCTCCTCCGGTCCCGGAAACTCGCCCGTCCACAGGCGTCCTGTTCCTGAGAGTTCTTCGAATGCAAGATCCTTCGTCGCCTGCAGGCAGGCGGCGGCTCCGATGTGTATCTTCGTCGTCACACTGTCATCTGCAAGGCACACAAGACCCTCTTGCAGGTCAAGCGCAGCGAAGCGAGCACTTTGGGCGCACACAATCATGCCGCCGCCGCGCACGGTTGCGCACGGTGCCGTATCCACGAGCGCCACGGTGTTGGATGTTCCCGCGTCCGCAATCCATTCGGGAATCTCGGCCAGACCTTCAAGGCAGAATCCATTCGAACGGAACCGCACCCGTGAGGTCGTCACGCCCTCGATCGCGCGTACACGGCAGGCCGAACCGGCGAACACAGCCTCAGCGCCATTTTTCCAAGCGCATACTGCTCCATTTTCGTCCATCCAGTTCTGCGCCGCGCCGCCCCATGCGTCGCCGTCAACACCGTTCCACGTCAGCACCTCAGCCTGCGCGCCAACCACGCACAGGCAACTACAAATCACCTTTTTCAGCATGCTGCTTCTCACTGCAAGATGAGGAAACATTTCGACCCCAACAGCCGCTGTCCATTGTGCGCGGGGGGATGAAGGAAGTCAACCCCCCGTAAGGTGGAAAAACCGAGCAGGGCTTTTACTCTCACGATTGCGGGTCACTGCATGGTCGCAATAAGAGAGGTTGACTCACGACCCGCGACTTGCGGTCAGCCCTACCCCCCAAAAAATCCATCTGTGGATAAACAACCGAGCGGTGCTTCCAAAAAACCTTAGTGCCCTTTGTGCCTTCGTGTGAGAAACAACTTTTTTTCGCGCTTGTCGAGCCATAAGGCACTGACGCCACATCCTGCATGGCGTCGTCCGCTTGACTCCGGTCACGGGCTGGCTTAAGCTACTCGGACTGGTACGGATCTCCGGTGTTTTGGGAAAAGAGAGGATGACATGCGGGACGTTTGGATCGCTTTCGGACTGACATTGTTTGCGGGGCTGGCAACCGGTATCGGTAGCATGATCGCCTTTCTCGCCAAGCGTACCGATTACCGGTTCCTCTCTGTCGCGACCGGTTTTTCGGCGGGCGTGATGCTCTACATCTCTTTCGTGGAGATCTTCGTCAAGGGCAACGAGGCGCTGGTCGCACGTTACGGCGACCCGCTCGGTTGCTGGGTCAACGTGGCTTCGTTCTTCGGCGGCATGCTGTTGATCGGGCTGATCGATAGCGTCATCCCGTCCGCCGAAAACCCGCATGAGATTCACGATGAAAGTGAGACGCGCGTCCTGCGCGAGGGGGGCGAACTGGAGCCGCACGATGATCCCGCGCACGGCAAGAAGCTGATGCGCGTGGGGGTTTTTACCGCCCTCGCGATTACGATCCACAACTTCCCGGAAGGACTCGCAACCTTCCTCGCCGCCCTGCAAGACCCCAAGCTCGGTGCCGCGATTGCGATTGCCGTCGCGCTGCATAACATCCCCGAGGGGATCAGCGTCTCCGTGCCGATCTATTACGCCACAGGCAACCGCCGCAAGGCGTTCTGCTACTCCCTGCTGAGTGGCCTCGCCGAGCCGGTCGGCGCGGGCGTGGCCTATCTCGTGCTGCGTTTCTTCGCGGGCGGCGAAGACGGCGCGCTCCCCCCCGAAATCATGGGCATCCTCTTTGGCGGCGTGGCCGGCATCATGGTCTACATCAGTCTGGACGAGCTGTTGCCTATCAGCCGCGCCTACGGCAAAGGGCACGACAGCCTTTTCGGCGTCGTGGGCGGCATGCTGGTGATGGCTCTCAGCCTCTTGCTGATGCGGTGACGGTGACGGGGTGCGCGGAGCCTTGGTTTCATGCATGGCCCAATTTTTTCTATCCACAGATTTACACAGATTACGCAGATTTTTTGGGGGCATGGCTCGGATTTTCTCACACGAAGGCACAAAGGGCACGAAGGTTTTTTGAGGGCGCGGCTCAGGCTTTTATTAGGTTACGATTTTTGGAACAACTAAAGGACAGGTGTTTTAGACGACTGGCGGCGGAGACGCCGCCACACGGGCAAGATGCCCGTGCCACACAGCCCTGCACCGGTCTTGCGCCAGTCATCCACCTTGCGCAACGCACGAGGGACGAGCGTCGCTCGTCCGGGCGGCGCTCCGCGCCGTAGCTTTTACACTCATCGTTGCGAGCCACTGCGTGGTCGCAACAAGGCTGTCACCCCCTGAAGATGAAGACAAAGGCCAGCATACAGACGATCAGCAGGAAACAGGGGACCAAGAAGATCCGCCGCCAATCGAAGCCGTCCGCGCTGCGAAAGCGATCCATCACCGCGCCCGTGATCCATGTGCCGACGAAGAGGCCAAGCCCCTGCGTGACAGTCGTGTAGAGCGCTTGCGCCGAGCCGCGGATTTCCGGGGGAGCCACACGCTCCATGTATAAGAACCCGGCATCGAAGAAGAACGCATAAGCCAATCCATGCAGGGCCATGGAAGCGATGATCGCAGAACGCGGCTTCATCCGGGCATACGTCATGAACATCACGATCCACATGAGTGTCGCGATGGCCAACGTCCACTGGTAGCCCATCCTGCGGAAAATCAGCGGCAAAATGACCGCCATGGCCACAATCTGAGCGGCCTGGGCGATGCTCATCAGGCCGGGGATCGAGGCGTTCGGCGTGCCGATGTCTTCCAGGAACCGGGATGTGCCCAGAAAATAAAACTGGAGTTGCGTGGTGACGACAAACGAGATGATCAGGAAGAGCAAGAAGTTGGTGTCCTTGAGCATGGAGATCGCTTGCAGGAACGGGAAGACCGCTCCGTCTTTGTGCGCGGGCGGGGTGTGCGGCAAGAAGAAGCAATAGATCCCCATGATCAGGGAGAAAATGCCCGCCAAAATCAGGCAGTCGGAGTGGACGACCTGCCACTTGCCGGAGCGACGCCAGGCTGTCAGCAGCAATCCGGCCACGACCCATGAGATGGAACCCCAAACACGGACACGAAAATAGTCGACCTCGGGGTTCGGGATGTGCGCGAACGCTAAAGAGTTCACCAGCGCGAGCGTTGGCGCGAAGCAGACCGCGTACAGACCCATCGCGATAAACATCGGCCAGAAGCGTTTGGCTCGGGCAGCGATAAACAGAAAAACGGCGCCAGCCAGATGTGCGGCACCGAGATACCACTGCGTAGGACACCATTTATCGACGATCTGCCCGGCTGCCAGAGGCACAATGATGCAAGCCAGCGGCATGACGCCGTAGATCCATCCCAGTTGTTTGCCGCTCATTTTCAGGGTTCCGAGCAGGCGCGAGGCCAGCACCGGACTCCAAGCCCCCCAAATGAGGAACTCGAAAAACATCATGCCGCTCAGTAGGAAGTAGAGGTTCCAACTCATGTCTTCTCCTTTGCTATTTCAGTTGTTTTGGGTTTGTGAGGTTCTTGCAAAATCCCTCGCTTGCAGGTGTGGCACGGGCATCTTGCCCGTGTTTCATGGGCGGGACGCCCATGTCACGAGGGTTTTTTAGCAAGAGTCTCTTTGTAATAATCGAAATAGGTTCGTGTTTCGAAACGTTCCGCCGCGTATTCCAGAAAGCGGCGGGTCCATGTCAGGTCTGGGTCGCAGAGCAGACTGGTCCAGTCGTGCTGCAGGTGCGCCCAGCAGATGCCACGGTCGGCATGCGTGTCAACCTGCTCCTTGAGGTAAGCAAGGTACTCCGCCTGCTTGTCCCACCCATTGTCATGACGCCACTGCGCGTCGATCCAGCCCTGCACCGGAAACTCAAGGATTTCCGGGAACCCCTGACGCTCATAGAAGAAAGGCTGGATGTTCCAGTCGAGCGGGAAATAATCCAGGCTGTTGCGACCGTAAGCGCGCGTGTATACCATGCCGTACCGCGCGATGATTTCGAGAATATCGGGGCGATCCGAAAGTCCGCGGTAATGGGTGTACGGCGTGGTGAGGCCCTTGCACTCGACGCCGAGGTGACGCTTGAGCAACTCGCAGGGACGCGCGATCTGCTCTTCGATGCGTGCGAAGTCCAGTCCTTTGAGATAGACCCGGCTGCCGGTCTCTTCCACCACGGTCTTCAGCGGGTAGTGCTCGTGCGTGTGCTGGGCGATCTCAAAAAGCCCTGATGCGAGACACGCCTCCAACTCGCGTCGGTGCGCCTCGATGTTGGCGCCGACCATGAAGATCGTGGCCGGCACGTTGACTGCGCGGTGAACATCGACGATGCGCGTCAGAAAGCGCGTCGTCGTGTCCACCGGCACGGGCCTGCCGACCCATTTCTCACCCGGTACGCGTCCGGGGATGCGCTCCACGTCATAGCCGATAACTAAGGTCGATTTCATGCAACTCCTTAAAGGGTGATGGTGTCGGTCGTGTAGATGATTTCGGAGGAAGGATGATCCAGCAGGAAAGAGGCCGGCGTTTCCACACTAACCCGACCCGTTTTGATCCGCCGCAGCGGCACGGTCTGCTCCTTGAAGCACGCCACCAGCAAGATGTCGCGCGCCGCCAGAATCTGGCGCATACCCATGGTGACGGCCTTGCGCGGCACGGCGGTCAAGTCTCCGGACGCCGTGAGGCGTGCGTTCGTCTCTATGGTTTGCTGGGCGAGCGGGATTACGCGGGTGGGTAGCGCGGCGAAGGCCTCGGTTGAAATCTCCGACTCGGGCTGCGGTTCGTTGAAGGCGATGTGGCCGTTGAAACCGATGCCGAGCAACTGGAGATCGAGTCCGCCGCGAGCTTCAAGCCGTGCGTCGAATCCGGCGGGATCTTCGGCGTCCGGAAAAAAGGCATTCTCTAGCTTGAATCCGAGCCGGGGTTCGAGAAGGTTGAACAGGCGTTCCGTCATGTAGCTGTGGTAACTGAGCGGATGATCCGGCGCCACGTTTCTTCCCTGATGGTCCACATACTCATCCAAGTTGAATGTCGCGAGAGCGCCGAGATCAAGTCCGGCATCGTTCAGAAGCTCGGCCAGCAGTTGATACGGGCGGATCATCGTGTTGCCGGTGGCGAGCCCGATGGCGGCGTTGCCTTTCCGGTCGAGATGGGTTGCAATCGCATCAAACAGCTTCTGCGCCGCGAGGCGACTGGCTGCTTCATAGTCCTGTACAGGGGTCCATGTCACTTTATTCGGTTTCTGGTTTCTGGTTTCTGGTTTCATTTTTTACACAGAGTTTGGTTTCTACACTTGAGCGTTATCCGCCGCGCAGCCGTTCGATCGCGAGCCCGATATCGCGCAGGCGGTCGTCGCCGGCTTCGCGCTCAATCGCGAGCGCACCGCGGTAGCCGATCTTTTGCAAAGCCTCAAGAAATGCCTTTTGGCCCACTTCGCCGTCGCCCCAAGGCACTTCGGTGCCCCACTTTCCGGGCTCACGCGTTGCGAGGGCGTCCTTGACGTGGATGTGCCGGATCCAAGGCGCGAGTGTGCCGATGGCTTTGATCGGGTCGCCCTTGCCGTAGAGGATCATGTTGGCGGGGTCAAAGTTGACACCAAGCGCCGGATGGTTGAGCATTTCGAGCAGGTGCCGTAGGCTGTCTGCGGTTTCCTGTCCGGTCTCAAGGAGCAACCCGATGCCGTGTTCGGCGGCTGCATCCGCGAGCAGGGTCAGGCGCTCACGGATGCACTGCGTGGCCGCCCCCTCCTCCTCTTCGATAAAGCCGGCATGCAGGGTAAGAAAAGGAGCGCCGAGTTCAACAGTCAGTTCGACCGAGCGCAACACCATCTCGCGGCTGCGCGGCCAGTG
>DAOTMQ010000167.1:0-8149 GCA_035450385.1 Kiritimatiellia bacterium
GTTCGGCGATCGGTTCGTCAGCCATCCCGTCGCCAAGAAAAAGAACAGTCTTATGAGGTTTCATGATGTGGTGATAGTCTCGCAGACCCGCGCGATTGTGTCAACGGCTCACAGTTCATTAGTGTCTTATCGCTTGATAAAGCACTAACTTTTCGGTCCGAGCGCCACATCTTGCGTCAACAGGATCTGGCGCGTCACGCCGATATCCTGCATCCAGCATTTCACGTAGTTCGTGCGCCACGGGCCGGATCCGTAGCCCTTGCCGCTGATGTTGTTGTCCCACAGCCATTGCGGCGTCGGCCACACGCAGACCTCGGGCTTCGCGACCTCATAAAAGTTTTTGTTCGCGCCGCACTGACCGTGATGTGAGAGGAACACAATGTCGCTCTTGATTTTTTCCGGAGGGTGCATCTTCAGCAGCTTATCGCCTTGCTCCACGCCGATGTCACCGGTAACGAGAATGGACGAGCCGCCGTTCATCACGCGATAACAGATGCCGGCGTTGTTGATCGAGTTGACGCGCATGCTCAGGTCGTAATCGTTCAGGCACTCGAACGTTAGGCTCTCGCCGAAATCAAACACGCCGCCCACGGTCGGCTTCTCCACCCGCAACCCGCTCCGCGCGAGGTTCTCAAGAAATGGCGTCACGTAGGGGATGCTCGCCTTCTCCGTCTCTGCGATGAACTCAAGCGGCGGAAACGAATAGACGACCCGCCCGATCTTCAAGCCACCGCATGCCGGCTTTTTGATGATCTCTCCCAACGCGCCGTAATGGTCGCTGTGCGCATGGGTGAGGAACCAGGTGTCGACCGTTCCGCCCAATGCCTGAAGCGTGGCGTAGAGGAAGGCGGCATCGTCAGGCATACCGCCATCAATCATCACGACCTTAGCGGACGGCGAGACGAACAACGTCGACAACATCTGCGAGGTGCCGCGATTCGCAAACATGTACATCGTCCAGCCGCCCTTAAAATAGGGCGTCACGCGCACCTTCAACCCCTCACGTCCGGGAATGGGAGCGGCCTCCGCCTCCGCCGCCCTCACCTTCACAGGCAACGCTCCCGCCGCCCCGGCCGTCAGCGCCGCCGCAATGAAGGCGCGCCGGTTGCCGCTCAATTCCAGATTGCTCATACTTTCCTCTGTCAGCGCAAAGTGATCACCGTGCCCGCAAATGCCGGAGCGGCATAAACGAACTTCGCGCCATTGTCCTTGATAAACCCACGTCTTGTCAAACACGCCATCGTCAGATTTTCCAACCCATTAGCGAATGGTAATCATCAAGCCGATCGGTTCACCCACACGCAGAACTCCCGCGCCCATGAAGAGGTCGTCGCGCACATACTCCGCCGCAGAGGACGACGAGCCGTAGAGGCCCATCTTCTGTTTATCGCCGTCCACTTCCAGCGCCGCCACGGGCAGCTTCACGCCGGCAAAGAGGTTGATCTTGCCGTAGGCGCTGCCGGTCTTCACGAAACGCACCACTGTGTTCGTGCCGAACGCCGCCGAGTGCTCAACCTCCAGTTCGCCTCCCTTCATCACCACGTCCGTCGCATTCGTCCAACTGCCGTTCGGCGCGTGCATCACCGCTCTGCCGGACACCACCTGAAGCGTGCCTGTGGTGGAACTCTCGGACATCAGGACAACCGGATACGTCTTAGCCGTCCGCTCCACCGAAAGCCCGGCCGCACCCGTCCACCGCACATAGTTCGTGCAAGAGTGGTTGACGCTACCGTCGACGAGTTGGTTGCCCACGACACGCATAAAGGCGGGCGTGGCGCTCGTGATTTGTGCGAAACGTGCGTTCGGATTGCTGCCGTGAACAATCGTCAACGCCTGATCATAGCCGCACAGGTCGAGTGTCGTGGCCCCCGCGAAGGACAACAACTGATTCCTTGCACGGCCGTCCAGCGCATACGGGGCGCGCGTGTAGATAAAACTGTCGCCGGAGCAGTTACCAGTCGCCGCACCGATGGTGTTGCCCGGCACCAGTAGCTCTACCACGGCGCTTTCGAGCACCGTGAACCGGTCGCCGCCCGTGAGCGCCTTGTGAATGTAGTGGTGGCCATTGCTAAAACGATGGTCGAGCTTGGCGTACATACCGCCCCGCCAGTGGACCGTCGTTGTGGGTTCGCACTTGATGTGCCAGTGGCACGGCCAAGGGTTCGGACTGCCGTACGGGGAGGCGAGGGTTGTCTGCATCAATCCATAGAAATTCACCGTCGTGTTCGCGGGAAGCGTGATGAGATTACCCAGATTGTCGCAGTAGTGGTAACAGAATGTGATCGGCCGATGGAAGGAGACTTCATTCTTCCCCGGTTCCGGGAAAACGCGCAGCTTGCCTAGGCGCGGCGCACCGCTTGCGACACTGTCCTCGCGCGTAATGACAAACGTCGTGGTGCCGCCCGGACCACCAAGGGAATCATCGCCCACCGCCTCCACCCAGCCGTTCGAGATGATCATGTCATTGTTAAACGTCTGCTGGCCTTCAAACCGGATTGTCCCCGCGCCCTCTTTGCGCGCAATGGCTCCCGGCAAAGTGATCATGTCCTTCGTGAACGTCAGCGTATCGCCGGTGGGCACGTCCCACGTCTGTATCCCTTCGAGCACGGTGGGCCAGCCCCAGGTGTAGGTGGCGCCGTCACCGGCCGTCGTGAACCCGCCCGTCCCGATGAACGCGCGGGCACCGTCGCCCGCCGTAAGGGACATCGCGTTACCCGAGAAACGCGCTCCCAGATAGTTGGTGAATGTGTTTGCCGCAAGCTCGGTCGGGCCGTCCGTCCGCTCCCAGTAGACGGCATCCTCGGAAATGAGCGACACGGCACCCACATTAATGGTCCCTGTCCCCTTCAGCCACGGCAGGGCGGCGTCGCCCGCTGCGTAGAAACCATCCGCGAGTGGTACGCCGCCCACACGCACAGTCCCAAACGAGAGCAACACATCCGCGCCTACATGGACTTCGGCCGTGGCATTTTCCAGATCGAGCAACTGCGAACAAAAACTGCTGCCCGCCCCCGTCTCTACTTTGAACATCGCGCCTGCCGCCAGTGTCACGTTGGACAGCGACAAGAAACTCGCGCCGCTTGTGAGACGCATCGTGCCGTTAGAAACGATCAATCCGCCCGTCGTGGGGGAGACTGCGTTCGAAAACACAAATTCGCGCGCCGCGTCCTCAGTCTCCCAACTGATACCCGCCGAACTATAAAGCTTGCCGCTGAAAACGGTCGAGGTGAGTTGCGGGGTGCCCGTAAAACGCAGATAGACGTTTGTTCGGGAATTACAGGTGATACCATGTTCGGGAAACATCACGTCCGGTCCTTCATAAAACTTCACGTTCTTCATCCGCAAGTCGAGCACAGACAGACTGAGACGGCCCGCCGACCCGTCACCACCGAACATGAAATCATGGTTGTCAGGGAAGAAGTCCTTAGGTCCCGCCACACCCCCCGTCCCGCCGAATCTGAACGACAGTGTTCCGTCTTCGAGCCGAGTGCGCTTGTAGGAACACTGCGAGGTCCATTCACCATCCGTCAGCGACATTGTCCCCCCACCCTTCTTCACAAGTGTCGCCCCTACCGTATAGTCCGTTCCCGCCGTACCGCCTTGGATATAAGCCTTCTGGATGAAGAGCGACTTGCCGGCCGGAACATCGAACGGCACGTCGCCGTCACCCAAGAGTTCCATCACGGAATACCAAGAGACTGAAGATCCCGTGCCGGTGAAACGGAAGCCCTCGCATCCACC
The DNA here is from genome assembly GCA_035450385.1 of Kiritimatiellia bacterium. Lineage (GTDB taxonomy): Bacteria > Verrucomicrobiota > Kiritimatiellia > RFP12 > UBA1067 > DUPH01. Next base: position 3,742 of record DAOTMQ010000167.1, read on the forward strand.
CGGGAACCTGATGGTAGTCTGATTGACAAAGCCCCCCGACGCGCCCCCCGCAACGGTAAAGCTGTTGAGCTTCGCCGAGGTACCGCCCCATGCCTGAGTTGAACTGACGAACACCACGTCGTCGCCATCCTGCGGGACACCCGTGTTGCCCTCCTCATCCAGCCAGTTGGCTGCTTCGGTCCACCAATAACGATTGTCACTGCCCTTCTTCGTGGGATGCCATGTGCGCGTAGCGGCAAACGCCGCACCCGTCCCGCCGAAGGCCACCAGAACCAAAACCGGTATCATTTTTTTCATGGGGACACATCCTTTCCTATATGGTTACTTATGCTAGCATTTACCAAGGGTGCAGGGGAAGGTCAACCTTCACCTTTCACTCGACAACCTTCATTTTGCCCACGACATAACGGCGTGTACCGCCCACGGCTCCTTCCAGCGGCAGCGCGATCACCGGCGTGCCCTGAAGCGAGCCCACCGAGACCGCAAGATCATACGTGCCGGGCTTCAGGAGAACGCTGTGCGTCGCGAGAGCCCGCCCCCGTTTCCGCGCCGCGTCGAGCAGAAAGTCGCAATCGTCCGGCACCGGCACGGTGTGCCCGAAGCGGCAGACGCTCTTCACCGTCACCGGCTTCTCCACACCGCCAATCGTGGGCTCCAGCACGCGGAACTCGAACTTTGGATCGGTGACGCTCCAGACGATGACGCCCTTCGCATTCACGAGCGACCACGTAAGCGCCGCTCCGGCATGGCAGATCGCCGTGCCCGAATTCACCCAAGTCGATGAAATCGTTACCGGTTCGTCCGTGCGTACCGTTTCCGGATATGTGATCGAACGAGGCTCGAAGCGGTATCCCACGCGGCGACCAAGCTCAGCGTACTCCTCCGGGAAGTCACGCATGATCTCTTGCGGAAAACCGTGGATGGAGAAGTAGCTCGCGCGGTATGCCTCGGCACACGGAACCAATTTGTCGGCCTCCCAACGGTCGCCGTCGCGTCCCAGCCCCTTGTAGTGTCCCGTCTCGACCACGACGGGCAGTGTGGGCGCAAAAAGACGCGCCCAGTTGTCGTGCGCCCAGCAGTCGAACGGACAGTTCGGATTCGTGCCTTTCTTCGGGAAGCAGAAGATCGAGTCGTCGCGAAAGCCCACGCCGTGGTCGCGGCAGTACTTCATCGTCGGATCGTCCGGTTCGCGATTCCAGCCTCCCGAGACATCATCCGAGATGACGAGATACGTCTTCGGCAAACGTTCCCGCCAGAAGTCGATATGCAGACGCGCCATGCGCGCCGTCTCCGCCGCGTTGAGTTTCACGGTATAACCCGTGTGCCCTTCACCGTACATGCCAAACGAACCGATGTCCACAAACGCCACATTCGGGTCGCCATCGTAGCGCGCGGCGAACGCGCGCGCAAACCCGTCGAGCTTTGCGAGGAAGATGGGGTCGTCGAAAATCGGCTCCCAGCGCGGTACCGTCGCCGTGTATTCCTTGCGCTTGTACACAAACTCCACGAACTTGGCCCCGGCTTGACGCACCCATTCTGGCGTCGCGTTTGTGGTCTGGTTCGAGCAGATAATGCGGATGGCGATCTTCTTGCCCTTCGCGATCCAGTTTTGCGCCACGGAGTCAAGTATGTCCCAACGGTAAACGCCCTCCTCGGCTTCGATATTGCTCCAGAGAACGCGCAGATAGACGACGCTCGTACCGGGGATTGACTCCATCGTGTCGCCCGGTTCCAACTCCGACCCGTACGCCCAGTAGCGATTCGCGAAGTGGTAGAACACGAGCCCCATACCTGGATTGATCAGGCAATCGTTCGTGATGCGCGGCGTCACCGTCACACCAAACGCGGTGGCAGCACACAATATCGAGAACAGCAGAATCCGTTTCATGCACACCTCACTCAAAGAGCCCGGTCGTGCCGGTCACCTTGTCGTACACATCCAATTCCACTCACCGCCCGTAACGGCGCGTGTACATCTCGCCTGCGACGGTGCGGATGGCGTTGACAAGTTCCGTGTACGGGACATCCGACGTGGAGACGAGTCCGCACTGCGCGTTCGCTCCTTCGCCGAGTTGGCCCGTGATCGGGCAGTCTCGCCAACAAAACCAATGTGCGCCCTTACCTAATGACAACTATGAGCCCCTGCGGCGGACCGAGGTAGAGGCTTGAAGACTCTCCACTCCTCGTCCATACCGACGGACGGAGCGACCTTTGCGCCGACCAGCAGCGTGAGACAAAACGCTGTGAGTGTCTGTTTCATGACCATTCCTTTCGCTTAGTCTCCGGTTCGCATTGTAGCTTTTCTGTGCTTCTACGCCCGTGTAAAAACCAGCCCGCAATTGCAATGTAGCAGATTTCCAAGAGAGCATACCGCAAAATGCGAAAAAATAATACTGCATTTTGCGCAAGACAGCCTTAACTCTAACAAGGCTTGTTGGACGCCGAGTGCATGACACCACCCGCAGTACCCGTAGGATCGGCAGCACCCGCAGCACCTACAGTGCCGGACCCCTCCGCGCCCAGAGCGGAGGAAAAGCGGTGCCGCGCCCCGCGCACAGCGCGGCGCTTGTCACGCGCACTCCAGATTGTGGGCAGGGTTCTGTGGGCGGCGTTTACGCCGCCGCGGACGAGCAGACGCTCGTCCGCCAACCCCACGCTTGACGGCTGTCCCGCGCCGCCGTATAGTGACGAAAAAAGGAATTTCATGAGGTTTCCGATGAACAACATCAACCATCCCAATCCTTTCGGCATGAGTCTGTTCGCCGATGCACTGATGGCGGTGTTCCCGTGATCGTATTCACCATCGCAGCGGCCGCGCTCAGCGGCATTTTGCTGTGGGCGGCATTCCCGCCCGCCGCGCAGGCGGATAGCGCCTGGATAGCGCTGGTGCCGATCATGCTGGTGATCCGTCACACCGCGCCCCGCGCGGCAGCAGGGTGGACCTGGCTGGCTGGCCTGATCTTCTGGGTGGCAACATTGAGTTGGTTCCCGGCGATCATCAAAAACGGCGGGCCGTGGCCGCTGGTTCTGCTGGGTCAGCTCGGTCTGGCCGCGTGGTGCGCGGCGTTCATGGCCGCCTACGCATACGCTTCCGGCCGCGTGTGGCAGTGGGTCGGGAAAGCGCCGGGGTGGCGTCGCGTGTGCGCCGTTCTGGTGATTGATCCATTGCTCTGGGCCGGTACCGAACTGGTGCGCGGCTGGTTGTTTACGGGGTTTGCTTGGAACTTTCTGGGCGTGAGCCAAGTGAACAATCTGGCGCTCATCCAAACGGCTTCCGTCGTCGGCGTGTATGGCGTCTCGGCGATTGTGGTCGCTGTCAACGGCGCGGTCACGAGTATCGTCGAACGGGCAGCGACCCCCTTTATGGCGCGTCTGGCCGTTTCTCACTCCGGCGAGCCCGCGCCCCGTCCCGGATGGTGCGGCCGCCTGTTGCTCTCTACGGAAAGCATGTTGCCAATCGCACTGTTGGTCTTCTGCTGGTACTGGGGCACGATGCGGATTCAGCATGCACGACGTCTGGAGGCGCAGGCGACGGTCTGGCGCATCGCACTGGTGCAGCCCAATTCGCCCTGCGTCTTCGAACTGAACGATGATGCCGTGCGCACCCAACAGGAACTGCTGGTGAATCAGACCCGCTTGGCCGGTGCCACCCGTCCCGATCTGGTGGTCTGGCCCGAGACGGCGGTACTGGGTTCCGTGCCCTACGAGCCCGAGACCCTGCGTGTCATCCGCGAAGGCGCCGCAGCGGCGGGCGCGCCATTATTGACCGGCGTGCTGGAACTTGAGCGCACGGCGGTTACGCCCGCCGCGCATCAGGGGCTCCTCTACTACAATGCCGCCTGGCTCTACTCCGCCACAGGCGAGGCGTTAGGACGTTACCGCAAACACCATCTGGTTCCGTTCGGCGAATACATTCCACTGGACAAACACATACCGGTGCTTCAGCGGCTGGCGCCGACCGGCGTAAGCTGTACGCCGGGGCGCAAGGGCGGTGTGTTGCATGTGGTGCGCGCGACCGGCGGGACGCTGGCGCTCGGTCCCTTGATCTGCTTCGAGGACACCGTGCCGGGCCTGAGCCGCGCGGCAGTGCAGGCCGGTGCGCGGCTGTTGGTGCTGATGACCAACGACGCTTGGTTCAACGGATCGATCGAGCCGCTCCAGCATCTCAACCAATCGGTCTTCCGCGCAGTCGAAAATGGCGTGCCGCTGGTGCGGGCCGCCAACTCCGGCGTGACGTGTGCCGTGGATGCGGTAGGACGGGTCAGGCGGCTGGAATCAAACGGTAAGTCGATGGACTTTGACGGATTTTTCGTGACGCCGGTGGCGGTTATGGACACACCGCTCGACGCGCCCTACACGCGCTGGGGCGACCGCCTGTTGGGACTGCCCGGCGCGATCTTGCTGCTGG
>DAOTMQ010000168.1:0-8133 GCA_035450385.1 Kiritimatiellia bacterium
TCGTGAAAAAGACGAACGAAGAGTGCGCAGACGCAGGCATGCAGTTGCCGCTTTTCACGGTTACGCAAGACAGGCCGTTCCATAACGAGTTCAAGCTGATCCACCCCAACAAACGCACAGTCTGCCCCGCGACGCGTCTGCGGCGGAATGGCGACTTCCTCTACGTCGGCTTCGGCCATGACCTGTACGAGGCGCAGGTGGCACTCAAAACCGCGCCCGGCTACGTAGCATTCACGCTGATCGATTTCGCGGTCGACCGCAGGCCGACCTACGACTACCTGCGCATGGATATCCCCCCCGTCACATCGTTCCGCATCCAATTGCCGGTCAAGAACCGCGCGAACTTCGGCAACTGGCTCAATGCGAGTTGGGACGAGAAGGCGGTCGTGTGCGTGGCTGGCACCTCGCCCCACCCCGACGTTGACCACGAAGCGCGGGCCGGAGCGAAAATCCTCTACGCTGAGGCGATGGCCGGCATCAAATTGCGCGGTGCCAGCGCCGCACTTCTTGCGGCACCCGGACGCGAGGCGTTTCTCGACGCGATGGACACGCTCGAACAGGACTTCGGTATGCCGCGCGGCGTGAAGAGCCGACGTTCGCCGGATGTGCAGGAAGCGATCTTCCACCTGAGCGGTCCCTCATTGCCGGGCGACATCGACGAGCTCATCGCCTACGCGCAGCAGGGCGGATTCAAGCTGATGACCATCGGTTACGGGAGCCTGTTCAAAACCGTGGGGAGCTGGGGACTGTGCGGCAACTACGATTGGCGGGACTCCTTCCCGAACGGCGAGACCGACCTGAAGGCGATGCTCGACAAAATCAAGGCGGCGGGGCTCAAAGCCGGCTTCCACACGTTGCACTCGCACATCGGTCTGCAAAGCCGCTACGTGACGCCGGTCGCCGATCCAAGGCTCAACAAAACGCGCCGCTTCACGCTCGCCGCGCCGCTCTCCGCCGCGACGAATGACACGGAAATCACGGTTTACGAGCCCACAACTGACGTGGTGATGTACGCCCCCTGCCGCATCCTCCAGTTCGGCGGCGAACTCGTCTCGTACGAGTCCTACACAACGGAACCGCCTTACAAATTCCTCGGCGTGAAGCGCGGTGCGCATAAAACGCACGTCGTGGCGCATCCGCAGGGCGAGGTGGGCGGCATCCTCGACATCAGCGAATTCGGTGCGCCGATGAGTTGCTACGCCGATCAGAACACCGACTTGCAAGACGAGGTGGCGGCGAAGATTGCACGCGCCTACAACTGCGGTTTCGAGTACGTTTACCTCGACGGCTCAGAGGGCGTAAACCGCCCCTTCAACTACCACGTCGCGAACGCACAGCTCAGATACTGGAAGCTACTCGATCCCGAGCCCTCTTTCGGCGAAGGTGCAGCCAAAACGCATTTCGGCTGGCACATGCTCGCGGGCGCGAATGCGTTCGACGTCTTCCGCCCCGAAATCTTCAAAGCGAAGCTGCGCGAGTTCCCGTTCAAGCAAGCGCCGATCACGCAGCAGGACATGTCGCGCGTAGACTTCGGCTGGTGGTATTTTTTCAGCCCTTCCGGCGGCGCACGGCCCACGGTGGGCACCCAAATGGACATGTGGGAGTATGGCACCTCCGTGGCGGCAGCGTGGGACTGTGCGATATCGATTCTCATGCCAGCGTCGGAGTTGAAGCGCCACCCGCGTACGGATGACATCCTTGAGATGATGCGGCGTTGGGGCGACTGCCGCAGACGCGGTCTTTTCAAAGACGAGTGGCGTCCGCGGCTCAAAAACTACGCGCAGGAGCACCACCTTATCGTAGACGCCAAGGGCGATTACGATCTTGTCGATTATTCTCAGATCGCTGTCGGCGACGGCCAAAACCCGGTGCGCGCCTTCGTTTTCTCAAAGGACAACGCCACGTGGGTCGTCTACTGGCACGGTTCGGGCGAAGGGCGGTTGCGCCTCCCGATCGCAGCAAGCGCAGCGACCCTCTACGACGATTTCGCCGGTAAGGCTGTCGCGTTCGAGCAGGATGGCGCGTCGATCATTGTACCCGCGACGAAACGCCTCTACCTCAAGACAACGCTCACGCGCGATGCGGTCGAGCGGGCCTTTGCGGCGGCGGCGCTGCTTGGCAAGTAGGATTTACAATCGGAAAAGGAACGTCGACGTATGGTGGGTGCATGGTTGTTGGCTGCGGCAATTTCGCTGAATGGCAGTTGGGAATTCCGTTTCGAGGAGGGCAAACCTTGCGCGGAAGCGGATCCCGCGTTCGAGGCGACGGATGTCATACAGGTTCCCGGATGTTTTGACGCGATGCCAAAATGGTTCATGAAAAGAGGCACCGGCCTTTATCGTCGGCGTTTCACATTGGAACGTCCGACGCAAAACGCGTGGCTGACAATCGACGGGATGGGACTTTACGGCAGGTTTTGGGTCGATGGCCGCGAGATCGGCACGAATGATTTGCCGTGGAGCCGCGTGAAGTTGCCCATGGGTGCCTTGTCGGCAGGAGAGCATACGGTCGTCGCGGCGATTGACAACCGCTTCGACTGGAACTATCAGAAGCTGGTGCGGACGTATTACGATTTCCATTGCTGGGGCGGATTCTTCCATGGCGTGTCAGTCGAACTCGACAACCGGACGTTGCACGTACGAACACGCGACTATCGAACGGGGGAGATCGAGCTTGAGGCAGTGGGCTTCGCCTCCGATGCCTTCGAGGCAGAACTCCTCTTCGACGGCCAACACACGATGTCGGCGGAGTTTCGCGAGGCCAAAACGGTTGTCCGCGTTCCGAACTTCAAACTCTGGTCGCCGGATCATCCCAATCTCCATACGGTTGCGATCAGGCCCACACGCGACCAGACGGCGCCGGCGTGCTCCGTGCGGTTCGGCATCCGGACGATCGAAGCGCGCAACCGAGGTATCTACCTGAATGGTGAACGTATCTTCCTTAAAGGCGTAAACCGTCATGAGCAACAACTGCAACTGGGGGCATCGACACCCGAGGGATTCATGTTGGCGGACATCCAGAACCTAAAGGCGATGGGCGGGAACTTCATCCGCGGCGCACACTATCCGCAGTCGCAACGGTTTCTTGAGTTGTGCGACGAATGTGGTGTGATGGTCTGGGAGGAATCGCTCGGCTGGGGCAATGGTCAACGGTACACCATGCAAAACGGGATCAATGAACTGGAGGACTTGAAATTCATCGAGCTTCAGCTTCGTCAGACGAAGCTCATGGTCAGGAACAGCTTTAATCACCCTTCGGTGATCATCTTTGCATTCCTGAATGAACAGAACTCGGCACTGCCGTCGGCTAAGGCGCTGACCGACAGGTTGATCGCGACGATCCGCGAAGAGGATTCAGGACGACTCATCACCTTCGCCTGCAACATCACCGAGAAGGACATCTGTCACGAGAACACCGATATTATCGCGTTCAATACCTATCCGGGAACGATCAACGGCTACCCAGGGGAGGCGGCCGAGCTTCGTGAGAAAATATTCAACATGAAGGGCTACGGCATCAACTGGGTCACAGCGCACTTCCGCCAAAAGTATCCCGACAAGACGATTATGATCTCGGAGATCGGTGTTGCCGGCGATTACGGCTCGTTTGATCCTTCAGCCCCGATCCGCAGCGAGGACTTTCAGGTCGAACACAACCGACTGGTTGCAGAGGCCGTGTATGGGAACGCCGATATCGCCGGACTTTGCTACTGGCAGTTCTTTGATACGCGCACCAGTGGGCGTGACTGCCTTGGCAGCGGGAAAAAACCGAATGCCATGAGCCGTGCCGGACTCTTCAACTGGTACCGTCAGCCCAAGCGTACGGTCGGCATGATTTCCGAGTGGTTCAGGAATGCCGTCCCTGAAAATCTGAAAACGCCATCGAAATAAGATAGCGAACGTCACACGCTGAGGATTATTTCACGCCTGCGCCGAGAGCACGCGCCGCCTCGACAAAGTTGGTTTCCAACTTCACATTATCGATGTAGTACACGCCCTTGCAATTCGCGACGCTGATGAATCCGAGCCAGGTGACACTACGTGTCTCGGGATTGACGAACTTCAAGCCTGAAAAATGTTTGGGGTCTGCGCCCGGAGTCGTCACCGTGAGCTGCCAAGTGCCGTCGGTCTTAGAGCCGAAGCCCGCGCTGATCTCGATATGCGTCCAGACGCCCAGCGGCAGGGGTAATGGCGGCTGGTCAGCGAAGGTCAGTTGCCCGTTGCGGAACAGCAACTTCGGCCCGATGTAGTAGTGCGGCTTGCCCGGCTGTTGACGCCATTCCAAGCTCAGCTCCGCCCCCTGCTCCATGCGGACGTCGAAGGAAAAAGTCGTAATGCCTTCACGATGGTTCGGGGCGTACGAGAAATGCGGATTGAAGCCGTGTTCCAGTCCAGGCGCGTCGGTTATCTTCAGCGAGCGCTTGCCGGTTGCGGCGGTCTCTTCGGTCACCTCAATGTTGTCGCCCTTGCCCTCGACTCGAGAATAGGCACGGGAGGGCCGGCTGCCGACATCTGTATGCTCGAAGCCATCATAAAAAGTCACGGGCGGGGGGGGCGGCAGCCCCTGCCACGGTGGCGGCGCGGCAAACGCGCGGGCCTTGGCAATCCAGGCGGGATCGCCGTAGACCCCGGCCCGCGAGGTGTCGAACGGCACAAAGCCGAGGGCCAGCGCGGGAGAATCCGCCTGCAGACGGAAGTCGTTGTTGTCAAAGTCAACGAACTTGGGATCGGCGATGACCGATCCGGCGTCGCGGCCCATTTTTTGCCACTCTTCAAACGAGTGCCCGATAAAACGGATGGGCTCGCCGGACGGCTCCCAGTATAGATTGTTCTGTAGCTTGAGCCGGTCCCCAAACTCGGGAGAATGCAGGACGCGCCCGTCACACCCGCAGATGATGTTCTTCTCGATCGTGACCGAATGGTGCGTCTCTCCCTTGAAGTGCATGCAGAATGTCACCGGGCCGCTGGGAGTCCCCTTGTCGCGGGGTCTGGAGACGAAGATATTGTTGCGCACGATGTTGTCCTTGCCGCTACCTATCTTGTAGCCGCCGTCACGCACGTTGTAAACCAGATTGCTCTCGATGCGCATGTAGGAAACACTGTTGTCGGTGAACACGCCGTGCATGCCGGCATTTCCGTCACCGGCGAAATCATGGAAGACGTTGCCGCACACTACCGTGCCGGGCGCCTCGCCAAGCGCGTAGACGCCGCCCATATCGGCCAGCACATCCCAGCCCAAATGGTGAATCCGGTTATACGAGATCGTGTTGCGTTTTGACGGGACATCACCGTAGCCCCAATGCCAGCCGACAGAAATACCGGAATAAGGCATCCCCGCGATATCGTTGTGCGTGATCTGGTTGTCGCCGCTGTGCCCGACAAGGATGCCCACAGCGTCCGGCCACACGCGCCCGGCATAGCGGATGATGTTGTTGTCGATGCGGCAGTGGCTGGTCAGTTGTCCGGCATCGCTCGGCCTATGCGCAGTCGGCCCCAACCGCACGCCGCCAGCACCGAGATCCTCCAGCAGGCAACGCTCCACGGCACAGTCGCGGCATCCATCCCGGAACCAGATCCCGTAGGTGCCGGTCCGCCGGATCGAGCAGTCGGCGAAGACAATGTTGCGCGCGTAATCCGCCATCACGACGGCGTCGACGCGAGCGGCGGCCTGCCCCGGCCACATGCCTTCCTGCGGCATGAGATAGGCGGCGTACTCAAAGGTCAGTCCCTGAAACAGGATGTTCTCAATCCGCGCGCCCCCTGCCTTGCCGGCGAGACGGAGAAGGGTTTCCGGCACCGGCGCCACGACCTCCGCCTTGGCCATGTCCTCGCCGGGGCGCGGCATGTAGAAAAGTGTGCCGTCGCGGTCGAGGAACCACTCGCCCGGCGCATCCAGCGCTTCGCGGAAGTTACTCAGATAGTAACGCTCCCGATGCGTGTAACGTCCGAACCCCGACTTATAGCTGCCTGTCAGTAGAACCAGACAGTGCTCTGGATCTATGCTCACAACACGGTGCCGCGAAACATCCCAGGAGTGGTACGCCGAAACCACGACATCGCGCAATCGTTCCGGCGGCAACTTTAACAGCGGCGCGATGTCTTTGGAATGCGCCAAAAACGCGCGGTCGCCGATCGGCCCGGATTCTCCCGTCCTGGGGTCGATGCCGGTCTTCACGGTGCTTTCGATGTAGGCGTAGTGCCCGTTCGGCGTGCGGGCCGGCACAGCGAGACAGCCGTTGACGTAGAGCTGCTCGATGCGCCACTTGCCGTCGCGGACGTCCGGTACCGTCGTCTTCCAGACACCGTCCCCGCAAGGCTCGAACCCAGTGATGCGCCGTCCGCCGCTAATCACCGGCGTTGCACCGGGTGCAGCCGCGTAAGTGATGCGACCGCCGACACGTCCCGAATCCTCCGGCGAAAATTCGACAGGCTCCACAATGGAATACACGCCGTTGCGGAGAAGGACGAGGATGTCGCGGTCCGGCTCCGCCTGACGCAGCGCACGCACGGCATCACGCGCCCGCGCCAACGTGGCGAACGGACGCTCCTTGGTGCCGGGATCGGAGTCCTTGCCGTTCGGCGCAACCCAGAAGTCGGCTTGCGCCTCACAGAACAACGTCACGCTGGACTTTCCACAGATGATCGCATTGTTGGCGACCCGGCTGGTCTTCTGGATGGACTGCAATCCCTTGTTGTTGGTGTGCGGCACAAAATAAGAACAGGAGGACGAGACATCAAGCCGCAACACATCGCCGGGGCTGATCCGAAAGGCGTGATCTGAAAAACAGAAATCCACCGCCTTCTCCGTGCCCGGCGTATAGTCCGGCGTGGCGTAGCACAACGACGTGATGTCGTCGCGAAGCGGATAGGCTACGCCGTCCTTAACCAAACTCAGGCGCACATAGAAACAGGTGTCCTCGCAGTCGGACGTGCAGACGAGCCGGGCGGTCATGCGTCCGCGCACATCTAACTCCTGTGTGAACGGCTTCGAAAGAAAACTGATAACGTCAGGCCGGAAATTCGGCGGATCCTGCACGGGCATGCCCCCGAAGTTCAGACAGAGCCCGCCCTTAAAGGGAACGGGATTCTTGGGGTCGTAGACATAGGAGATGGCGGCAGGCGTCCCCGGCTGCGCATCCAGTGTTCTGTTGTTCAGATAGAACGTGTGCGGAACGGGGCCGTTGACCAGTTTGTCCGTGTGGTGCCAGGCATTTTCATAAAGCGCATAATAACTGGTTTTCCCCGGCTGGATGAAAGTGAGCGGCGTCCCTTTCCGGATATGATCAAACCACTGGATGGTGCTGTTGGGGCAAACCATAGCCAGCGATCCTTCGGGAAACTCGACCGGCATGCTGTCCTTTTTACTGTACTTCACCAGATTGTTGCCGCCGTGGTCGTACGCGCCGACGACCAACGCGCACCGGGCGCGCTGCGCCGCAGGTATTCTGGCCCACATGTCGAAGATGCCGCCGGTATAGATGTCGTACATGCCGGTTGTCAGCAAAATGGGGAAGGTGGCTTTGGTGACCGCCTCGTAGGAGTCGTAGCCGCCCTCGACGGTCTTCCAGAACGGATCATCTTCGCGGGGATGCGCGAACACCGAGTCGAGCCACGGTACCGCCTCGCCGAAGTAACGCTTGGAAAAATCGCAGAGCGGCAAGTCGCAGAATGACACGGAGCGGTCGCGTTGCAACTGCGTGTTCTTTTTCTTGTAGCCGCCGATGAACCAGTTGCCATGCAGCCCGATCTTAAAAAAACCGTTCCGATAGACGATGTTGTACCGGTTGCAATCCTGAACCGCCAAGACAGCACCTTTGATATCCGGCGGGTTGGTGTCGATATACAGGAAGTGGACGCTGGACAAATAGCTTCCGCCGTTCAAAAAAATCTCGCCGTTGTAAAAGGGCAGCTTCCGTATCCACTCCAGAAACGCCAGCCCGTCCGCGCGTTCCGTGGCATAAGGGATCCAGTCGCCCTCGCTGCGTCCGCACCCCCGGCAATGCTGCGTGATCCAGACATAGCTGTCCGGTGTCCACTTCTGGCCGGCGAACGTCTCGGGCTTGACCCGCTCGTCTTTGACATACGGGTTGCGCTGGATGACAATCGGGCACTTCATGCCGTCAGGCGGCACGGC
>DAOTMQ010000169.1:0-8124 GCA_035450385.1 Kiritimatiellia bacterium
CGGTGCCTTCTGGTGTCGCGTCTACGGTGCCGGTTCGCTGCTCTTTTTGCGGTGATGGCTTCCGCGCTGTGCGCTATGCGTGGATTTAGCAGTTACCAACCCGGCCACAAATTATGCTGCGACTCTGGGCCGCGACCACAGCGTTCAAGTGGAACCATGAAACTTCATGAAAAACAGGGCACCTTGGCATCCTTGGCGGCTCCAGAAAACGCTCAACGTTCAACGCTCAAGTGATACGGCTCGCGGGGACGCTCGTCCGTTGACGGCAGACGAAGTCGGTTTGGCCGTCCTCGTGGTAGGAACTTCTGACAAGCGGTGCACTGGCCACATAGCCGAATCCAAGCGCAAGGGCCGTCTCGCGCAAGCGGTCGAATTCGGCAGGCTCCACATAGTGTTCGACCGGCAGGTGGCGCGGGCTGGGCTGGAGATACTGTCCGGCGTAGAAGATGTCGCATCTGGCGTCGCGGGCGTCGCGCAACGTCTGTTCGATCTCGGCGGGGGTTTCACCGAGCCCCAGCATCAGGCTGGTTTTGGTGATCATGTCGGCATCGGCCGCTTGACGCAAAACGGCGAGCGACTGCGCGTAATCGGCTTGCGGCCGCGCCTGCGGGTAGAGGCGAGGCACGGTCTCCAGATTGTGGCCGAAGATGTCAGGCCGGGCGCGTATGACCGTCGCGACGTCGTCGGGATCGCCGCTGAAATCGGGCACCAGCACTTCGATCAGGATGCCGGGCACGGCGGCACGGACCGCCTCGATGGTTTGCGCCCAGTGCGCCGCGCCGCCGTCCGGCAGGTCGTCACGTGTGACCGACGTGAGAACCACCTCTTTGAGTCCGGTCTCCTTGACGGCGGCGGCGACATTCGCGGGCTCATCGGGATCGGGCGGCAGCGCACGGTGCTTATCCACATTGCAGAAACGGCATCTCCGCGTGCAACGGTCGCCGAGTAGCATGATCGTCGCGCGTCCGTGCTTCCAGCAACGACCGAGATTCGGGCAGAAGGCCTCTTCACAGACGGTGTGGAGCCCGTAGGTACGCAGGCGGTTTTTGGTGGCGTTAAAGGCATCGTTCTGTCCGATCGCGACTCGGATCCAAGGCGGCTTCCCGCCGCTATTCGAAGCGTGCTCTGCTCTCATGACGAAAAGTATTAAAGCACAGACGCGGTCTGGTGCAAAGACAAGCCGCGCTGTGCGCGGCGCGGAGTTAACACTTAGGAGTGAGGATTTAGGAGTTTTTTACTTCGGTGTTGGATGTTCGATGTTCTGCGTTCATGCCCCCCGAAAACACTTTTTGCAAAAAACCGCATTCTCCTGTTTGCCATAGCGGCGGGAATCGGGTATAGTGGGGCATCAATTACGGTTCTCTTCTCGGTTTCCGAGGTGGCCGTAATGCCGTTTTCACATGTGACACGAGGTGATCATGAAAAAAGTGCTGTTCGGTTTGCTGATGGCTGGGTTGATTGTGTCTGGCGCCAGTGCCGCTGAAAAGGTGCGTTGGCCGGTCTGGTTCGCTTTCAACAACGTAGAGGACATCGATGTCGTCGGGCTCCGCCTGAACCTCCCTTCTGGCGAGTGTGAGCAAGTAACGGGTCTGGACATCGGTTTTATCGGTCGTTCCAAATACTACAACGGCATCCAAATCAACCTGTTCCGTAACGATGTCGAGGACATCCTTGCGGGCTGGCAGATCGGTTGCTACAACTCGACCAGCTTGGGTGACGCGCTGGGCCTGCAGACGGGTCTCTGGAATGAGGCGCAGAGCCTTTACGGGTTTCAGGCCGGCCTGGTGAACCTCGCCGATTACGCGACGGGCTTTCAGATCGGGCTGATCAACCGCGTGGAGGATATGCATGGCTACCAGATTGGATTGGTTAACATTATCCGCAGCGGTCGCGTCCCCTTCTGTCCGATCATCAACGCGTGCTTCTAACCGTTGCTTTTTATCGTCCGGCAACGCCTGAGGCGCTGTCGTGTGCGCGGCGGGCAAGCCAAGGCCCGCCGTCTTCTTTTATTTCAGGAGAGAGCCCATGCAGATCAAACCGTTTGCCGCCCTGCGTCCCGCCCCCGAGAAAGCCGCCCTGGTCGCCGCCGTGCCCTACGATGTGGTTGACACCGCCGAGGCGCGCACCCTAGCCGCCGGCAATCCCGACAGTTTTCTGCACGTCTCGCGCCCCGAGATTGACCTGCCGGACAGCGTGGACATCCATGACGATGCCGTGTACGCGCAGGGCGCCAAGGCCTTCCGCGACCTTCAAGCGCGTGGCGCACTGCTGAGCGAAGCCGACGAGCGGCTCTATGTCTACCGCCAGATCATGGGCGACCACAGCCAGACCGGCGTGGTCGCCTGCTGTCACATTGATGACTATGCTTGCGACATCATTCGCAAACATGAGAAGACCCGCAAGGATAAAGAGGATGACCGTACGCGTCATTGTCTTGAGCTGAATGCCAATTCCGGGCCGGTCTTTCTGACCTACCGCGACACTCCCGCGCTCGACGCGCTGGTTGCCGCCACCCAGCAGACGACTCCGCTTTACGACTTCACCGCGCCGGACGGCGTGCGTCACACGGTCTGGCGCGTCGAGGAGGACGCCGCGCCGTGGGTCGAGGCGTTCGCCGAGGTTCCGCTGGCTTACGTGGCGGACGGCCACCACCGCGCGGCTGCCGCTTTTCGCGCCGGCCAGCAGCGCCGTGCCGCAAATCCCGCCCACACCGGGCGCGAGGCGTACAACTGGTTTCTCGCCGTGCTCTTTCCGGGGACCCAGTTGCGCATCCTGCCCTACAATCGCTGTGTGGCGGACCTCAACGGTCTCGCGCCCGAAGCTTTTCTGGCGCAGGTCTCCAAGGTTTTCACCACCGCTCCGGCTGATGGTGCCGACCCGACCGGGCCGCGCGAAGTACGCATGTATCTCGCTGGCCGCTGGTATGCGCTTGCGTGGGATGAGGTTGTGGCCGATGACCCGGTGAGCCGCCTTGATGTCAGCGTATTGCAGGATCGTCTGCTCGCACCGGTGCTGGGAATTGACGATCCGCGCACCAGCATGCGTATTTCATTTGTCGGCGGCATTCGCGGCGCTGCTGAGCTGACCCGCCGCGTAGACGGCGGACGCGATGCGGTGGCCTTTTCGATGTACCCCGTGACCGTCGCTCAGATGATGGATGTCGCGGATGCGGGCAAGATCATGCCGCCCAAGAGCACTTGGTTCGAGCCCAAGCTGCGCTCGGGCCTGCTGGTCCACACGCTGGACTGAGCCGACTCAAAGCGCCACATGCCGGCCGACTCTCTTTTTGCGCGTGTGCGCTTTGACGAAATCAGCGATGCAGGCCAAGGTCTCCGGGCTGAGGAAATGCTCCATTGCACAGGCATCCTTCTCCGCCGTTTCGTCGGAGACCTTGAGCAACATCAGGAACTCCTTGAGCAACGTATGGCGCCCGAGAATCTCGCTGGCGGCGTGCGTGCCGGCCTCGGTGAGATCTACGGCGCCATACGGCTCCTGAGTGACATAACCACGCTTCTTGAGTTCAAGCACCGCCTTGATGACCGAAGGCATCTTGACGTGCAACGCCTGCGCCACATCGCGCACGCGGGCGCTGCCGTTCGCCTGCGCCAGCAGGTAGATGGTCTCCAGATAGTCTTCCAGACTGTTGGTCATGTCACCAACCGGCTACACCCGAACGTTGAGCGTTGCTCCTCGTTCATTCACGGCGGCGGGCTTAGCGTTTCTTCTCGAAGCCCTGCTCGTTGATGATCTTCTGCAGCCCGGCGCGCAGTGTGCAATTTTCCGGCAACACCTTGTTGCGGATCAAGACGTTGAAGGCGTTGCGCAAGCCGATGATCTCGCCCTTGCGGCCTTCCAGCTTCTGCTTGTCCATGCCACCCAGCTCGGCGAGGTAGGCATTTGCGATCGTCTTGATCTCGTTGATGCGGGGCTCCGTCTTTTCATAGGAGATAACCTCCAGTAAACGGTGGAGCGCCGCCGCCTTGTTGGGGTCGGCGGGGTTGGCCTTCGCGTACAACTTGGCCGCAGTCTCGCGCCGCAGCGCCATCACGTCCGCCTCGTTGGCGGCCGGTCCGCCGTGCGTGGTATTAGCATAGCGGGAGGGAATTTCGCGTAGCCAGATGTTGCGGAAGCGCACCGGATTGCCGTGGTCCTGAAGTTGCAGCGGCAACTTGTTCGCGTGCGGCTTCAACGGACGGCGGCGGCAATGCGTGGTCAGACCTTCCATTTCCCAGTGATCCTGTACCAACACGCCGTTGTGGAAGACGGTGACCGATCCCGGCCACTTCAACGTCTCACCCTCCCAGATCGGCTGGTGAAATACGATGTCATAGGTCTGCCATTCGCCCGGCTTGCGGCAGGCGTTCACCATCGGCGGATTCTCGGCATAGACCGACGCGGCTTGGCCGTCGGCATAGTTGGGATTCTTGTTACTGCCGTCAGGCAGGACTTCCGTCTCATAGGAGTCCAGCACCTGAATCTCGTAGCTACCCATCAGGAAGACGCCGCTGTTGCCGCGGCCCTGTCCCTGTCCTTCGACCCGGGTAGGTGCCGCCCACTCGATGTGCAACTGGCAGTCGCCGAACGACTGCTTGGTGCGGATATAGCCCGCGCCTTTGACCGATTCAAGCGCGCCGTCCACCAGGCGCCATTTGGTCGGCTCGCCCTTGGTGCTCTCCCAGTTGTCCAGCGAGGTACCGTCAAAAAGGACAATCGCATCCGACGGCGGCTGGCCCGGTTCCGCCGTAATTTTCTTAGGCACCGGGCGATTCATGTCGTGTACCGCCCATGCATGCAATGCGTCAGGCGTATCGCCATACAATCCCGCCATCACTGTCGCCGCAGACCCTGCGGCCAGAGCCGCCACCATCATTCGTACGTGCTTCATTCGCGTATTCCTCCAAAGATATAAACCGTCACTCGGTTGTTGCCAGACAGTGTGGCACAAAAGCGCGCGGCTGACAAACGTAATCGCGGGCAAGGCCCAATGGGCTGTAAGGCTGTGAGGCTGTGAGGCTGTGAGGGGAAGTCAGGCGGCTCGCCCCCCAAACTCCGTATCTCCGTACCTCCGTGGTGAAACAAACCCGACCCCTCCCCAACTCCTAAATCCTAAATCCTAACTCCTAAATTTAATAATTTCCTCCGTGTCTCCGCACCTCCGTGGTGAAAAAGGCACGTTTCATGCTTTTTGTTGAGCGGAACTACGGACCGTGGTACCATGCCCGTGAATGCGTGGGTGGCTCTGGTACATTCTTGCAAAACCCCTCGTGGCATGGGCGTCCCGCCCATGAAACACGGGCAAGATGCCCGTGCCACACCTGAAAGCACTGGGTTTTGCAAGAGCCACACATCGTGTGATAAAATCTGAACTCGGACGGCAAAGATGAAAAAAACGACATTACACGCTCTTATCGGTGACGCACTCAGGGTGGCATGCGCGATGGTGGGTTTTGCGCTCGTGACATCGGGTGCCCCTCTGACCGAACGCGAAGCGCTCGACAGATTATCCATCTGGATGGACGGCCATCCGGTGATGGGCAGTCTGGCGGGAAGCACCATCGTCTCGACGGTCAAGTTCCCGGAAAACGGCGATGCCTACAGCGTGTACGTTGTGGCATTCTCGCCGGTCGGCTACGCCGTGCTCAACAGCGATGACCGGTTGCCGCTTACCGTCGCCTTCAGCGCATCGTCAAGCGTCAATCTGGCCGACCTGCCCGATAACGCCTTCCGCGCCGCTCTGCTGACCCATGCAGAAAAGGCACTGCAAGCGCTGCGCGGGATGGACGCCGCGGCCGCGCCCGACCTCTCCTACCGCCGTGCCGCGAGCCGCGGACCTCTGAGCATTGAGCAGCACGGCCCTTACCTGACGACTACTTGGAACCAGTGCAATCCGTACAACCTACTGTGCCCTGATGACCCCAACGGCAGTGATTACTACGGACACCGCGCGCCGTCCGGTTGCACGCCGACCGCCTATGCGCAGGTGCTCTATTATCACCGCTGGCCACTCTACGGACAAGGCACGCACAGCTACACCGATATCAGTGGCTCAATCACCGGCGCGCACAGCGTCTGCTTCAGCACGCCGTTCGGCTGGGCGGCCATGCAGTCCGCCTACGACCCTTGGGCCGCTTCGCAGCCGGGGGACAATGAAGTCGCCGACCTCATGTACCGCCTGGGCGTTGCCGCCGAGGCCGATTATGAACACGGCGGCACAGGCTCAAGCATTCAGACGCTGGGCAACCGCCTCAACGCACATCTCTTCTATGAGCCCATCGGCTATGCGGCGGCGCAGAACGATCTCCTTCCGGGCCTTAACGACAGTCTGCGCGCGGGCTATCCGTGCGTCGTCGCGGTCCCCGGCCACGCGATTGTGGCGGACGGTCTGCTGATAGACGGTGGGACCGCGTCGTACCACATTAACTACGGTTGGGGTGGCACAAACAACGGCTGGTGGTCCGCCGACGATGTGGCCGGCCAGGCGATTAGCTACGGTTGCACCTCGATCAAACCCATGCTGATGGCGTTCCCGGCCGCAGCGACAGTGCAGGCGGTAGCCGGCGAATCTGCAACTCTTGAGTGGCTACTGCCAGTCCGCCGCGAACAGGAGGCCGAACGTATCCTGATCCAGCGGCTGACGCCGCAGAGCGGTACGTGGAGTTCCGCCGCTGAAACACTGGACCATACCGTGTCGAGCGGCTGGCAGCTCAGCTCTTCCGGCCGCTCCGGTTCGTGCTGGTTCGCTGGAACGAACGGCTACAAGGTGCTGACGCTCACCGACATTTTTGTCCCTGACACCTCGACAACACTCACCTTTTGGATGAAATACCTACTGACTGCGGAAACCGTTTTCCGGGTTGCGGTCTCCAGTGATGGTGGGGACACTTACACAATCTTGTCTGCGTGGAGTAACAAAAATGCGCTGAATTGGCAGTCTTACACGGTCGGGCTCGGTGCGTATGTTGGCCAGCAGCTTCGGATCAGATTTGAATTGACCCGGGGATTATCGTTCTATCCGTCTGGCGGCGTCTGGCTTGACGACCTCAGCGTCACCTCCGGCACTTGGTGGCGCTGGCTGCCGTTCATCGAGGATACGACGCTCACCTCGTACCCGGATCCGGAGGGCCAGCCCGTACACTTCACGGTTACGACAGCCCCTCTGGAGGTCGGCAGCTACACGCTAGCGTCGGTCGTGGAGGACACCAACGCGATATCCCACACGCTTTCGCCGCCATTCACCCTGAATGTTCTGCCGCGTTTCAATTACCGGCTCGAATCTGGCGGAGGCGTCACGTTGACCAGTTACAACGGTAGCTCCGAGCGGCTGGATATCCCGTCGGAGTGGGCAGGCCAACCGGTTGCGGGTATCGCTGCGAACGCCTTTGCCGGTACACCGGTTGTTTCTGTGATCTTGCCCGCATCGATTGAAGCGCTCGAAACCGGCGCTTTCTCCGACGCCAGCGCTTTGCAACGACTCTTTTTCGCGGGCAACGCGCCATCCGCCGCCCCCAACGCGCTGGCGGGCTCGACGGCAACCGTCTACTATCTGCCGGGGAAGAATGGCTGGTCCGCCAGCTTTGGCGGCCGGCCGGCCTTGCTGTGGAATCCCGCGCCGGCCCCCGGTGCCGGATTCGGCTTTCAGGGCGGGATTTTTGGCTTCATGCTGACCGGTACGCCACTGATCCCGGTGCATGTGCAGGCAACCACCAATCTTACATCCGCCGTCTGGTCTTCAGTTACCAACGCCGAACTCAACGCCGTCGGCACGCTTCACGTCCGCGACCCGGGGTCTCCGGCTCATGCGGAACGCTACTACCGCTTCGTCTGGCCGTGAGAACACGCGGAGGAAGCGGTTTTAGACCAAAAACAAAACTTAGAACAGACTGTCATTTAGAGGTGATATGTGGCACACTTATGAGGACATGGTAAACGCATCTCATATCATGCGGCGATCAGGCTGGTTGGCTCTGGCGTTGCTGGCGCTTTCGTCGGCGCATGCGGCGGTCACGATCAGTGAGTTTGTCGCCGATAACGATGGCGGACTGCTGACGGCCGCGGGCGAGGCTAGCGACTGGATTGAACTGCATAATAGCGGTCCCGATCCAGTTGACCTCGGTGGTTGGTTCC
>DAOTMQ010000170.1:0-8119 GCA_035450385.1 Kiritimatiellia bacterium
GCGCACATTTCTTGGAGTATGGCGGACGCGCTGACGGCGTTTGATGCCGCGACCGCCGCTGCGACTCGGAGCGGCCGCGCACCCAGCGATCCGGTACATGACGCGCTCGCGCAGATCACGGCCCGCTTCACGTGATGGAAAATTTCCTTTCCCTGTTGACAGGCACCAGCCGAACGTGATACAAGACCGGTATACAGCTTTAAATAACCTGTGTTTTATCCGGTATGACAAAGGAGTCAGGCGTGCATGCTCAAGGACGGAGTTCACGGTTTGTTGTTTCTATTAGAACGGGAGCGGCCATCGGGCTGATTCTCTTCACGGGTGTGCGTGATATGCGCGCCGCCGACGCAGTGCTCAGCTTCGACGCTAAGCCGGAGCGGGTCTCCACAACCGGGCGGATCACCGCCAACGACTTCACAGCGGAGGCGTGGTTCAAACTCTCCAGCTATCTGCCAGAGAGCCAGATCTTTTCACAATACGACGCTAGTTCAGGCCGTTTTATCGTTGGCATCAAAAATCAAGTCGCGGGCATGTTCATCGGCGGTACATGGATGACGGGTAGCGGTACGATCCCGCTCAATACTTGGACTCACATTGCCGTCACCCGTAGCAACACGACATGGACCATCTACATCAACGGCCAGTTCTATAAGAGCGGTGTCCACAACGCGAATCCTCTCGCCAACACAACGTTTGCGATCGGCGCGATCAACGCCTCGGCCGACGGCTTCCGGGGAGAGATCAGCGATGTGCGTGCTTGGAATACGGTCCGCACTCAGGCGCAGATCGTCAGTCGGCTGAATGTACGCCTTACCGGCACTGAGGCCGGGCTCGCGCACTACTGGCCGCTGAATGAAGGCTCAGGTGGTACGGTCGCGGATCTTGTTGCCGGTGCCACAGGAACGCTCGGTGCCGGTGTGGCTTGGGCCGTTAGTGCCGATCTGCCGATCTTGGCAGCGTTGCCGGATACCGGAAGTTGGTCGGCGGCGGGCGGCGGCTTCTGGTCTGACGGCGCCAACTGGCTGGATGCCGCGGTGCCGGACGGCCCCAATGTCACCGCCTATTTCACGAATCAGCCGCCGGTCGCGATCACGGTCACCAACGATATGACCGCATTGGCGCTGGGCCAGATCACACTTGCAGGCGCGACCGCTCACACCTTCACCGGCCAAGCCATTACCTTGACGAACGGATTCATGTCTGTCGTTAACGCATCGCAAGGTGCGCATCGTTTCGAACTGCCGCTGGTGACGACGACACCCGGTTTGATGATCTCCACGGAAGCACCAGCAGAGTTGACCTTCAGTGACGTGCTTTCCGGTACGGGACCGGTCACGCTCAATCCGTCTGCCAGTGGCGGCGGCCGGGTGGTTCTGGACGCCGCCAATACCTTCACCGGCCCGCTCACGATGGGCAGCGGCACGCTCGCGGTCGACGCATTGAACAACGGTGGTACGGCCGGTCCGTTCGGCCTCTCTGCCGCCGCTCCCGGCAGCCTTCTGCTCGGTCCGGGCACGCTGCGCTACACGGGTGGTAACACGGTGACCGATCGCGGCTACACACTGCAGGCTGGAGCTTCGCCCGTACGCGCCGCCGTCTTCCACACCGACGCCGACGTAACCTTGGGCGGCCAGATACTCGCTACATCTGGAGCGTTCATCAAGACCGGCGCGGGCACGCTTTCGTTTACCTATCCCGGCTGGAACAAATACATCGCCCACGAAGGTATTCCCAATGCTTTTCTGAACATCAGCGACAACGGCGACAGTCCCACGGTCGGTTTCTCCGGTTTTGTAATTACGCAAGGCCGGGTCGTGCTTGGTGTTCCCGGCCAAGTCAATATCTTCTCCAACCGTGTGGACGTCGGGGTTTTCACCACGACCAACGCGAATGCCGAGCACTCCGCCGAGTTGGTTGTGAACGATGGTACCTTCATCTGCAACACCACGCTTTCTATCGGCCGTAACAATGGTAACTCCAATACCGCACCGGACGGCACGACCTCGACCTTTACGATCAATGGTGGCGAGGCCTCGGTGAATCTGCTGGCCGCCGGTCATAATGCGGTGGGGCACGTCGGCTTCAACCCGCGTTCGGTCTGTCAGATCAACGGCGGCCTGCTCAATGTTCTCACTACCTGCAACATGGGTGAAACTGCGGGATCACGCGTCACGTTGAACGTGACCGGCGGCACGTTCGCGGTTCATGACCCCGGCCACAGCATCCGCATTGGCGCGGGAACCGGCGAAGGAACCTTCAACCTCACCGGCGGCACGGTCGAGGCCGCTGGTAATGTGTTGCTCGCGCTCAGTGTCGGCGAATTCAGCAAAGGCACGTTAAATCTGGACGGCGGCACGCTGATCGCCGCGAACATCGTCCGCGGCAACGGCGTCAACGCCTATGCCAATTTCAACGGCGGATGTTTCAAGCCGCATACCACCGGAAATACGTTTGCCGGATTAACACGCGCCACGCTTCGCGCGGGTGGTTTTCACGTCGATACCTCACTGACCGACTTCACCATCGCGCAAGCGTTGTTGCATGATGAAGCCTTAGGCACGGCACCCGATGGCGGTCTGGTCAAACACGGCACAGGTACGCTGACGTTTGCGAATACCGCGTCGAGCTATACCGGACCGACGATCGTGTCTGGCGGTGTGTTGCGCGTGACCGGCGCGTTGCCGTCTGCCAGCGCGGTGACTGTGGTGGCGGATAGCGAGTTGCTTGTGGACGGCAATGCCGGGTTGACACTCTCTGTCGGTGCGCTGACAGTTGAACCGAGCGGCACGCTGGGGTTCGGGTTCGCGTCGGACGGTACTGCCAACGACCGATTGGTTGTCGCCGGAACGCCGTTGCTCGGCAGTGGCCGTTGCGCCCTCTGTCTGGCAGGTACTCGCCTGCCCTTCACCCGAAACGGCACCTATACGCTGCTGACCTATTCCGGCGCAGCGCCGGATGTCACCGGGCTCGCCTGCGCCAACCCGGTTTTCGGCAAGAGCTATACATTCGCGGCAGCGGGCGGCAACGTCACCGTCACGATCGGCACCGACAGTGCCGGTGCCTCCGTCTGGAATGTAGACGCTAGTGGCGACTGGGCCACCGGTTCCAACTGGACCGTCCCGCAGTCCGGAACATCCGGTAGCGCGGCGCGTTTCGATGACGCCATCAGTGCGCCGGTGACGGTCGCCGCCGCTGGCCAGTCTGTAGGTACGCTCTACGTCAACAGCCCCTTTGCTTATACCCTTGGCGGTACGGGGCTCACGCTCGACAACGGTCCATCGTCCGCTCTGATCACGATTGAATCCGGCAGCCACGCCGTCACCGCTCCGCTGACCCTCGCCTCTGATCTCACGGTGGCGTTGAATCCGGGTGCGGGTCTCTCGCTTGGTGCGGTGGACGGCAGCGCGGCGACACTCGCGGCGCAGGGCTCCGGTATACTCGCGCTGACCGCCGCGCCCTCCCTCGCCGCGCTCACGCTCGACGGACCTCAACTCGGCCTCGGCGATGCGCTTACGGTTACGCCGCCCGTCGTCTTGGTATGCACGACGATGATCACGCCAGACACCGCCGCGACCGCCACGCTGGCGGGAGCGGTTTCCGGTAGCGGCGGCATGACCAAGAGCGGATCGAGCATCCTGGTGCCGACAGCGGCCAACACCTATGCGGGACCCACTGAAGTTCACGCCGGCACGCTGCGTGTCGCCACGCTTGCGGCAGGCGGCGCGGCCAGCCCGGTCGGCGCATCCTCGGCAGCCCCTGCAAATCTGGTGCTCGGCAAAGGCACGCTGCACATCACCGGTCCGTCGGTCACCGATCGCGGTTACACGGTGCGTACCGGCTCTTCCGCCCACGCGGCGGTGCTACGCGTGGATGACGAGGTCGTGTTCGGCGGGCAGATCCGTTCCGAGTCCGGCGCGTTTCTCAAGACCGGCCCCGGCACCGTGAGTTATACCTACCCGGGGTTGAATACGATGAACACCCACGATGTCAATTTACCGGGCGACGTGCAGAACATCGGGCCTTACGGCGATGCGCCCACGACCGGCGTGACCGGCTTCACCATTACGCAGGGACGGGTGATTTTCGGTGCGCCCGGACAGACCAACGTGGCCAACCGCATTGATGTCGGCCTGCGAACCACCACGGAGGCGGGACGTGAGACGCCCGGCGAACTCGTCGTCACGAACGGCGTGCTCCGAAGCCTCAACACGGTGTCGATCGGGCGCAACAACGGAAACTGGGTAACCGCCGGCCCAACAGGTGTCTCATCCCGTTTGACGGTTACGGGCGGGATCTGTGACTTCCCGGTTTTGGCGATGGGCAACAGTGCGGGGCTTTCCGGCTTCAACTCGCGCCCGGTGATTGATGTCAGCGGCGGACTGGTTCAAGTCGGCGGCAATTATCTCAGTGTCGGCGAGAGTCCGGGTGCGCAGGCCAATCTGCTGATCAGCGGCGGCACGGTCACCATCTGGCGTGCGGGCAGCACGTTGCGTATGGGCGGTTGGAATGTCGGCGGCGTGGGCGGCAAAGGAACGGTCCGGCTCTGGGGTGACGGCGTGCTCGGAATCAATGGCAACCTTGAGGTTGGCTACGGCCAAAGCAGCGAGGCGGAGTTCCACCTCGACGGCGGCAACTTCAGTGCGCGCGCCATCATCGGCCTCGCCGGAACGCGCAAGGAGTTCTGGTTCAACGGCGGCGTCTTCCAACCCAACACCCCGAGCCAGACGATGAGCGGTCTGACTGCGGCCTATGTTTCGACAAACGGCGCGTGGATCGACACCACGCTGGCCGATGGTTTCGACATCACGCAGAATCTGTTGCATGATCCCGTGCTGGGTGCCGCCCATGACGGCGGGCTTGTCAAAGCCGGGGCCAACACGCTGAGCCTGACCGGCACAGCCAACAGCTTCAATGGACCGATCGATGTCCGCGCCGGCCTGCTGCGCGCACGGTTGGGAGGCACCAATGATCTTGCGGTCGCGGCGGGAGCGGCTTTCGATGCGTTGGGCGAGCGTTGCACGATCGGTGATCTCGTCGGCGGTGGCCTGCTCACCAACGGCACGATCGCTGTAACCGGCACGCTCGATCCCGGTGCTGACGACGCCCCTGCCGGTGCAACAATCACGGTGGAGAATCTCGCGCTGACCGCAGGCGCGACGCTGGCCTGCCCGTGGGTCACCAACGCGCTCGGTCAGGTTACCTGCGATAGCGTGACCGTCACCGACACGCTGACGGTCGAAGGCCCCGGTTTCTTTGATCTCTGCCGCACGGAAGAGGACCCGACTCCCGTGCCGTTTACATTCGTCGCGGCGACCACCGGCGCGACCGTCGGTTCCTTCAACGGCTGGAAAGCGGTCGGCACCGGCTTGTCGCCCGAAAAGAAGATCGCCACCGTGGTGGAGGTGGTTGACGGGCACGTTAAGGTGACGATCCGTTATAGTGGGACCGTGTTGATCGTCCGGTGAACCCTGAATTTCATGAATTTTCATGAGTTTCATGGTTTAAGAAGTCTTCTCTAATCGGGATCAGGAACGAAAAAATGCGGCGAAGGGATGATGTTGTGAAAAAATGCGTTGTATGCATGTGCATGGTCATTCAGGCGGCTTTAGGGCTGGCCGTTGCGGAGACGTTGTTGATCCCGGCGAACTGGAATCCGCAGATAGCGGCCGACAAGGTTTTGCAGGGTCTGGTTTCTGTCAACGGACCGGAAGTCAAGGGAGCACATGACGCCGAGTTGGCCATTGTCGGCGACAAGGCGTATATCGTGGCTGAATACAATGACTTGAAACCCGGACACGGTACCGGACAGGAGTATGTCGCGTTGTCCATTGTGGACATTCCGTCTCTGACGCTGGAACGGTTCATTCCGTTTGCGCGGGCAGGGCAGACGTTTGAAAACGAAATCTTGCCGGATGGTTATTGCTTTGTACCACGTATCATTCAGAAGGATGATCGGACATTGCGGTGTTATTTCGCCAGCCATCCACGCGGGCAGGAGGGACAGACCTGGATCATCGATTTTGACCTCAAGGATCGCGTTTTCGCGAACCGGATCAAGCGGGCGAAACTCAAAACCTCGGAAGGGGTGTTCGACCTTCAACCCCGGCATTTTCATGCGGATGCCGCGCGACACGGGTTTACGAAAAAAGCAGCCGTGCATGGCTTGTATCTGTTCGACTCGTTCAAAGTTTTTGACGGAAAAACTTACATTGCGATCAATAATTTTCCTGTCGGACAGAACGCGCTGGCGTGTGTCAATGCTGGTTTGGACACATTCGAGATTATCGGACACTACAATGAACCTCAGGGATTGCGGATTACAGAATCTGCGGTCAATCGTCTGCCGGACGGCACATGGATGGCGATCTGCCGTCAGGACGGCGGCAACAACAATTACCTCTTCACGACCAGCAAAGACGGCCGCGATTGGGCGGTTTGCGAACATCGCGACATCGTGCGGACAGGTTTGAACGCCAAACCCACATTTGATCGGTTCAAGGGTGTCTATTATCTCGGTTGGCAAGACAATGCGCGGGTAAACGGGACTGGACGTACGGTTTTCAATGTCGATGTCTCTCTAGACGGGAAAACGTGGGTACGGAAATACCGGTTTGAAACGGCCGATTGTTTCTGCTACCCGACGTTCCGTGAACATCGGGGTGCCATATACCTGACCGCTACGCAAGGACAACACTCCGGTGAGCGGATCATGTTTGGAAAGCTGGAGTGATTTGTACGGTAGGTAAGGTGAACCATGAAACACACGAAACTTCATGAAAGGTTTTTTTGAGGGCATTGCTCGGGTTTGTTTAACCACAGAGAACACAGAGGGCACAGAGTTTTTTTGGGGGGCGGGGCTGGCCGCAAGTCGCAGGTCGCGGGTCGCGAGTCAAACTCTCTTATTGCGACCACGCAGTGGCTCGCAATCGTGAGAGTAAAAACACTGCCCGGTTGTTGAAGGAGGATGATGAATGATGAGAAGGATGACGACAATCATAGTTGCAACGATCACACTATGCGGGCTGATATCGCTTCACGCGCAACCACGCGATACGTCCTTTGGCCAGCCGCCTAAGGCCCCGCCACCGGAGCATGCTGGCCCGCCGCTACCGCGTCATGCGGCCACCAACCGCGCCTTCACCGGTATCTCCAGTCTGGCGGTCGCGCCCAACGGCCGGCTCTGGGTGACCTGGTATGCCGGTCACACGCCGGGCGAGGATCACAACAACTATGTGGTGCTCGCTACCAGTGGCGACGGTGGTGCGACTTGGAAGGAACTGCTTACCGTGGATCCCGACGGCGAGGGACCGCGCCGCACCTTTGATCCCGAAGTGTGGATTGCGCCGGATGGCCGGCTGCGCTGGATATGGACCGACCGCACCCTGCCACACAGCAACGTGGCATCCGATGCGCTCTGGATGATCGTGCTCGACGATCCTGCGTCGGAAAATACTGCATGGCACCCGCCGGTATATATCACGCAGGGCGTGATGATGTGCAAGCCCATCGTGCTCTCTTCAGGCGAGTGGGCGTTGCCGGTCTGCACCTGGTATTCGGAGAACAGTTCGAAGATGGTGGTCTCTACCGACAACGGCAAGACGTGGTCGGTGCGCGGCGGCGCGAACATGCCCAGGGAAGACCGTTGTTTTGACGAGCACATGTTTGTGGAACGCAAGGACGGCTCGATCTGGTGTCTGTCGCGCGCCAAGTCCGGCATCCGCGAGGCGGTCTCGACCGACCGCGGCGTAACGTGGTCGCCGCTGGTTCCGTCGCCGATCCAGCACCCTTCGGCGCGTTTCTTCATCACGCGGCTGCTCTCCGGCAACCTGCTGCTCGTGAAGCACGGTCCGATTGGAAAGAAGACCGGTCGCTCGCATCTCATGGCCTTTGTGTCGAAGGACGATGGCCGGAGTTGGGAGGGCGGCTTGATGCTCGATGAGCGGGGCGGCGTCTCTTATCCCGACGGCCAGCAGGCGGCGGACGGCACGATCTACATCACATACGATTTTGACCGTATCGGCAAACGCCATATCCTCTTCTCCACTTTCCGCGAGGAGGACGTGCTGGCCGGCAAGCCGGTTTCCGGCGCGGTACGTCTGCGCCAGATCGTGAGCGAGGG
>DAOTMQ010000171.1:0-8038 GCA_035450385.1 Kiritimatiellia bacterium
ACGACACTTTTAATGTTGGGGTCGTGGGTTCGATTCCCACTGGTCCAACCATTTTCAAGACGCAGAGCAGCCGCTAAAACCAAAGGTTTTGGCGGCTTTTTTGTTTTTGGGGCATGACGATTCTCAGTGATCCGTCTGCGTCCACATTTCCCTCATCCGTACCCAACCGCTGTGTGTCAGCGCGTCAGGAGATGATGGTGTCAGATTCGGGATTGTGCTTCTTTTGGTTGTTTTCAACAGCTTTGGCGGACGCGTTGGCATAGCAATACACGCAAAGATGATGGCAGGTGTTATACATGCCGATGTCTTTGCTGACGATGCAGCCGCACGCTTTGCGCTGACCTTTGTCTTTGAAGTACGGTCGGTCTGAACCTTGTAAAAGGTCTGGTTCGTAACCGAGAAAATTCATCAGCGCGGCATCGTGTGAAAACAGCTCGACCATAAGATCGTCATCGATGCACCGGTTGTGCTTGATGCCGTATGGCTCCAAGTCTATAGCTTCGGCACAGGTGGCGATTTCAAATCCCCACTGTTTGTTCATATCGCTGAGACGCTCGCCAAAGTCGCGCATGAGGCCGGGGGTAAACTCCCTGTACTGTGCGGGGTGTTTGGCAAGATTGTCGCGGACTTTTTTGTAGCTCTCGATGTCGGCGAAACTGATCACGAGTTTCCGTGTATGCCCTTGGAGTTGCTCGGCGATATGGGTAATGCGATCAAGCAACACATCGATGGTCAGCGAGTCCGACAAGAGCAGCGGGTCGAAACGCCAGATCACACGTTTCGGCCCGATTTCAGACGACAGCCGTTTGAATACCTCGATGCGCTCGGTCAGCGGCGGAACATTCGGTTCCAAGCCCTCGTTTTCATAGTCATTGACGGTGAACTGAAAGTAGGAGTTGATGCCGGTCGCATCGATTTGCGGCAGGTAACGCAGAAGCGGTTTGGGGTTTTTCGTCCAGAAGACAATCACGCGTGCATCCGCAAACGAAACATATTGGACTTGGTCGGCGTTGAACGGATTTGTCCAACGCACATAACCTGCTTGCAGGCGGCTGATGAACCATGTTGCAAAGAAGGCAGGAATATCCGTCGCACGGCTTGCAGACAGGATGACGGGGCACACCGCCTCCACAACCCTACCGTCAGGCAAAGTGAGCGTTGTTCTTCTCCATCCTCGAAATGACATGGGCGATCCTTATTGTCATGCATCACTTTTCGCACGGGGCGCAGGATGAACGACACGTTTGCATGCGGAATGATGGCACAGAGGCGCTTTCGGCGCAAGCGGAGATCGGTGGGGGATGAGTGTAAAAACGGGCGGGAAGATGGGCGCCGGGCGCGCGCAGGGCATGCAATGGTGGGATCGCGCGGGGAGAGCTCGACAATGCGCCCGGCTCACCCAGTGGTCGCAATGATGAGTGTAAAAACACTGTTCGGTTGTTTCACGCGAAGGTGCGAAGACGCGAAGGTTGGAGGGCGAGTGTCCCCACGAGCCGTTTGAGCGTTGAGTGTTGAGCGGTTTTGGAGTGCGGCGGCAAGCGGTATTCCGCGCGACGCCGCTTTTAACGCGGGCGGGCTGGAAAGCGGTGCCGCGACCCGCGCGCAACGCGGCTCTTGTCACCGCACTCCAAATTTTTTCGCTTTTACACTCGTCGTTGCGAGCCACTGTGTGGTCACAACAACATCAGTTTTCAACACGCAACCAGCCGACTTGCCAGGGGGCGACGGCGGGGAGGGTGATGAGGACGTCCTGACCTTCTCGGCGTACGGTGAGGGAGAGCGGCTTTTCTCTGGGGGTCAACCACTCAATATGCGTGATGCCTGTGGGACAGCCGCGCAGGCGCAGGGTGGTCGGCGGCTGGACATCGATGGCGGTGTTGACCAGCGCGACGCTGCGCAAGTCACCTGCCATCGATACGCGCGGGATGACCACGGCTTGCGCGGCGTTTTCCACAAAGACCGGCAGCCGGTTCTGTGCGACCCAATCAGCCGCCAGCAGCAGTTGCCGCCGCCGCGCCTCGCTCGCGTAGGTCGAGAAGCCGTCGAAGCCGAAGGCCGCGAGACGACCGCCGGTGGGCAGTTCAATCAAGACGGAAGCGGCCTCTAAGAGTTGGCCCTGCGCGTCCCGGTAGCGTCCGATTACGCGCGCTGCGTCGTTCGACGGAAATAGCGCATACGTGTTCTCAGCCAGAGCCTGCGGCCGCCAGACGTAGCCCACGCGGTTGACGTTCAGTTCGTCGTCGGTGAACTCTTCAACGAGTTGCTGTGCATTGCATGACCGGGTGCCCATCTGGATGCGCGCGCCTGCACCCCGCGCTTGCAGGGCGGCGACGGCGGTGCCGTCCAGTAGCACGCCGCCGGAGAGCACGCGCTGCAACTCGACGTCGCTCATGTCGCTGACATTTGCGGCGGTGAGCAGGTAGCCGGCCAGATGGGGCGAGCCGGGACAGACCGGCAGGCCAAGCGGTGCGAGCGCGTCCGCCGCGTGGAGCGTGGCGGGGGGCGTGCGCGGTTTGCGAGCGGCGGCGCTTTGCGCGTGAAAGGGGAGAAGTCCGCCGGGGCGTGTCTCGCGGTTGTGGCGGGCATAGGCCTGAAGGAAGGGACGCCAGAAGGTCAGTTCGCTGAAATAGACACTGGCAAACCGATCGGCGGTTTCATGCGCGTTGCGCAGGAAGTCGAACTCGACCGCATCCGCGCCGTAGGCGAGCATCAGGAAGCTCTGCACGCACAGGCCGTGCGCGGTGGCGGAGGAGGCGAACGCCGCGCCGTCGCCGATCCGCGCGACGGTTTGTTTGGACGACGCGGCGAAGCGCAACGCCTCGCTGACCATGCAGCGCGGCTGGCTGCCGTCGGGGAATGCAAAGATGAAAGGCGGCTCGGCGGTCGGCGTGGTAACAGCGTCGAAACAGGCAGGGTAGCGTTCCAACGCGGCGGCGAGCGCGGTGTCGGCGGGATCGCCGATCAGCGTCATGAAGGGCGCTTCCGCCGCGCGAAGGAACGGAAGTGCCGAAACGAGGAGAGCGAAGAGAACGGGAAAAAATTTCATGCATAGCCTCCACTCACACAAAGGCCACGAAGGCCAAAAGGGTTTCCATTTTTGTGCGCCATCCGGAGGCCGCCCGCCATGCCAGCTCTTGTCATCGGGCTTGCGAAGCGCTGGGAGGGGCAAGCGTCTGCTTGCCCGCGGACGAGCGACGCTCGTCCCTCCCGGTGCTCTGCGATGGAACATTAAATTCTTAACCATGAAACACATGAAACTTCATGAAAATTGAAGGCTTCCCTTTGCGTTCTTTGCGGCTATTTATGTAGCCATGCCCATTCGCGACAATTCGCCTCATTCGCGGTTAAAACCCGCAGCCATGCCACCCAAAAAACTTCTGCGCCTCTGCGTTAAAAAAACTCCTAACTCCTAACTCCTAAATGCCAACTCCTTGCACCGGCGGCGGGCGTGATGACGCTGACATCGCAGGGGCTGCCGAAGCGCGCGGCGTAGGTATTCGCCAAAGCCGCGGCTGCGGTTTCGGCGTCGCGCGGATGAACCAGAACCACGACCGAACCACCAAAGCCGCCGCCGGAGAGCCGTGCGCCGAGTACGCCGGGGATCTTTTTCGCGGCATCGACCACGGCGTCCAACTCCTCGCAGGAGTTGCCGAAGAGCACGCGCGAACTTTCATGCGAATCGAACATCAATGCGCCGAAACCGGCGGTGTCGCCGTTCGCCAGCAGCTCCGCGCCCCGCAGCACACGCTCGTTTTCGCCGATCGGGTGCGCGGCGCGGTCGGCCACCTCGGTCGGCAGTCCGGCACGGTAGATCGCCCACTCGGTCATGCTGACATCACGCAGCGCCTGCACCGGGTGGCGCAGGACGCGGGCAAAGTGCGCGGCGGCCTGCTCGCATGATTCGCGCAGACGGTTGTAGGCGCCGTCCACAAGCGCGTGCTTGGCGTGGGTGTTGCACATCAGGAAGCAGGCCTCTTCGCCCATGGGGACGGTCTCGTACGTGACGGAGCGGAAGTCGGTCTTCACCAGCCGACCGGCCTCGCCGGCCAGACTGGTGATCTGATCAAGCAGGCCGCATTTGCAGCCGGCGTAGAGGTGTTCGGCTTTCTGGCCGATCCGCGCCAACGTGACGGTGTCGGCTTCAATACCGTACAGGCGCGCGAGCGCCAGACCGGTGGACATCTCCAGCGCGGCGGAACTGGAGAGCCCGCTCCCCAGCGGAACGTTGCCGAAGAACATGCCGTCAAAGCCGTGCGTCGCCGGACGCGTCTCGGTCAAGCCGGCGAAGGTACCCTTGACATAGTTCTGCCAGGTGTCTTCGGATGACGGCGTAATGCCGGTGCAGTCGAAGGTGACCTCTTTCATCAGGTCGCCAGCGACCAGACGGCAGGTGGTGTCGTCGCGTTTGGCGGCGGCGAAGAAGGTGCCGACGTTGATCGCGGCCGAAAAGACAAATCCTTCGTTGTAATCGGTGTGGTTGCCCAGCACCTCGATGCGTCCAGGCGCGTAGGCGATCACTTCGGGTTCGCGTCCGAAGTGCGCCTGGAATTTTTTCAGCAACTCGTCATGTACGGCTTGGTTGACCATGGTGTCCTCAGCTTCCGGCGGGGGTTATTTCCTGATGAGCGCAAGAATTTCGTCGCGTTTTTCGGCCATTAGCTCCGCATTACGGGCTTCAAGATTCAGGCGCACCAGCGGCTCGGTGTTCGAGCAGCGCACGTTGAACCACCAGTCGGCGTACTCGACGCTGACGCCATCCAACTCGAAGAGGTGGCCGTCGGCATACGTGGTGCGCAACTCGTCCAGAATCGCTTTGGGGTCGCGCGTGACCTTGGAGTTGATTTCGCCGCTCGCAAAGTATTTGCGTAGCGGCGCGATCAGCTCAGAGAGCGGGCGGTCGGATTTGCTGACGATGTTGGCCAACGAGAGAATCGCGAGGGCCGAACTCTCGGCGTAGAAGTTGTCCTTAAAGTAGTAGTGGCCGCTCAGTTCGCCGGCGAAGAGCGCGTCGTTTTCGCGCATCTGCTGCTTGATGAAGGCGTGGCCGACGCGGCTCATCATCGGGGTGCCGCCTGCGGCTTCGATCGCCTCTTTGACCACCCAACTGCTGCGCAAGTCATAGAAGATCACGCCTTTGCGTTTGGACAACACATCCTGTGCGATCAGCGCGGTGACGAGATCCATCGGGACGATCTCGCCGCGCTCGTCAACGAAACCGGCACGGTCGGCATCGCCATCGTAAGCTACGCCGAAGGCGTATTTACCGGCGCGCACCTTGGCCTGCAGATCGGCGAGCGTGGCGTGATTGAGCGGGTTGGCCTCGTGATTTGGGAAGCGTCCGTCCGGATCTTCGTACAGGCCGTCCCACGTCAGCACGCCTTGTAGCGCCTTGACCTCCCAGATGCCCATGCCGTTGGCGAAGTCGATCGCCAGATGCACCGGCTTCGCGAGTTGCGCGAACTGCGCCACATGGCGACCGTACGCCTCTTGGACATCGGCCTTGCTGATCGTGCCCGGGGTCGCGGCTTTAGGCGCGAAGCTGCCTTCGTTCACGATGCGCTCGATCTCCTTGATGCCGGTCGCGCCGCTGATCGGCACGGCTTGCGCGCGGCACAGCTTGAAGCCGTTCCACTCGGCGGGATTGTGCGAGGCGGTGATCATGATGCTGGCATCCGCGCCCAGCGTGCCGTTGGCAAAGTAGGACATCGGCGTGGAACCGTAGCCGATGTCAATGACGTTAGCGCCCTGTTCGGTCAGGCCCTTGGCCAGCGCGGTGAACAGCGGTTCAGAGTGGGGGCGGATGTCGCGCGCCACGACCACCTTTTTGCAGTCGGTGAAGGTCACGAAAGCGCGGCCGATCGCGTACGTGGTCTCTTCAGTCAGATCTTTTCCGTAAATGCCGCGGATGTCGTATGCCTTGTAAATACTGGCCATGGGGAACTCCTTTACTTTTTGGTTTTAACTCTCAGGCTCTTGCAAAACCCTTCGTGGCATGGGCGTCCCGCCCATGAAACACGGGCAGGATGCCCGTGCCACGCCGCATGGGCGTCCCCGCCCATGGAACACGGGCAAGATGCCCGTGCCACACCTGCAAGCAAGGGGTTTTGCAAGACCTTCTCTCAACGTTCAACCCTCAACTTTCGACTCTTCAGTTTTTTGCGGTTGGTTTTCGCTTTCGCCTTCGGCTTTTTCCTTTTCGGCGTCCCGGGCGAGCAGGGCGTCGACCGCCTTGAAAAAACTCCTTTTAGCCTGCGCGAGCGGCTCTTGGATCGTGCAGCCTGCGGCGCGGGCGTGTCCGCCGCCGCCGAAGGGGCGCACCAATTCGGTGGCGTCGAGCGGTTCGCGCGTACGCACACTGACGCGCGTTTCGGTGCTATCCTCTTCGTTGCCGTAAAAGAAAATCGCGACGCGGTTACCGATCAGACTGCGCGGAATTTCAATCACATCTTCGACATCGGCCTTGGTGCCGCCGGTCTCTTCAAAGTCCTTGCCGGTCAATGTGACGGCAGCGACGGTGTCGTTGTTCCGGATGGTCAGCGTGCGAAGGGCGCGCCTTTTGAGTTCCATCGTGACCCGGCTGAACGAACAGTAGATCTTGTCGTTGATATAAGCCGTCCGCACGCCATAGCGCAACAGGTCGGCTCCGCAGCGCAACGTAGCAGGCGTGGTCTGATCGTAGGCGAAGCGTCCCGAATCGGTGATAAGGGCCACCCAAAGCGCCTCAGCCGAGATCGAATCTAACTGCCAGCCAGCTTTACGCGCAAGACGCCAGATCAGTTCGGCGGTGGAAGAGACGTGACCTTCAACCCAGTTCCACGTGCCGAAGCGCGTGTTGGTGCAGTGGTGGTCGATGTTCAAGAGGGGCACGGTGCGTGCAAGGGGCTGGATGGGCTTCGGCATACGCTCAAACGAGGCGCAATCTACTGCGATAATCAGGTCGAAGCGCTTGCGGGCGGCGGTCGATGGCGGTATCAGGCGCGAGACGCCTCGGAGGAATCCCGGTCCGCCGAGTTTGGTGCGGTCGGCGGTGCCCACGGCCTTGTGTCCCTCGCGGGTGAGCAGGTGACTCAGCGCGATCATGCAGCCTAGAGAATCGCCGTCTGGTCGTGCGTGTCCAGTGATGAGAATATGAGGGGCGGCTGCGATAACTTCGATCAACTCGCCCATTTTGACATTGCGGGGTATGCGTTTTTTCTCCATGCGAAACAATTTCAACGAATTTGTCCGTTGCCGGTGACAACGTATTTGTAGGTGGTCAGCTCTTCAAGTCCCATCGGCCCGCGGGCGTGGAGCTTGTCGGTACTGATGCCCATTTCCGCGCCCATGCCGAACTCGCCGCCGTCAGTGAAGCGCGTCGATGCATTGGCGTAGACTGCGGCTGAGTCGACCTCCTTGAGGAAGAGCTTGGCGTGACGGGTATTGCGCGTGACGATGGCGTCGGAGTGGTGCGAGCCGTAGGTGTTGATGTGCTGGATGGCGGTCTGGATGTAGCGCACCACGCGCACCGCGAGAGTCAGGTCGAGATACTCGGCGTGCCAGTCTTCTGCGGTAGCCGGTGCGCAGTCGGGGATGTACGCCCGCGTGGCTTCGCAGCCGCGCAGCGTGATACCGCGGCGCGCCGCCATCGCAGCGAGCTTCGGCAGGAAGGCCGCGGCGGCCTGCTCATGCACGAGGAGGGTTTCCAAGGCGTTGCACACGCCGGGACGCTGGCATTTGGCGTTTTCGACGATGGCCAGCGCTTGATCGAGATCGGCCTCGACATCGACGAATATGTGGCAGACGCCCTTGTAGTGCTTGAGCACCGGCACGCGAGACTGATCGACCACGGCGCGGATCAGCGATTCGCCGCCGCGCGGGATGACCACGTCTACGCGGTCGTCCATCTGCACCAGTTCGCGCACCGCGTCGCGGTCGGTGGTCTCCACGAGCTGCACCGCGTGGCGGGGCATGCCGGCGGCGGAACCGCCCTCTTGCAGGGCGCGCACGATGGCCATGTTCGAGCGGAACGCCTCCTTGCCGCCGCGCAGGATCACGGCGT
>DAOTMQ010000172.1:0-8027 GCA_035450385.1 Kiritimatiellia bacterium
GAATCTCGACCCCTCCGATAACCAGACGACGCCCTTCGGCCAGCCGATGCGAGTCGTATCCTATTCCCGTCCGAATCATGGGAGGATACTATACCCGATTTGGACGTGGCCAACAACGCTTCAATACTCTATTCCGGATTCCACGATCAACTCGTCGAGTCCAGTCAACCGATAGCTGGTGCAGGTTCGGCGCACCTCGTTCAAGTCGCATTCAGGGTTACGTACCAGCAACTCAACGATGTCCGCCTTGGATTTGTGCCCTCCGGCATAGAGCTTCAACGCGATGAGTTGAGCAAATGGAACGAGTCTGAGCGGGCTGCCCGCCCTGACCACCACGTTAGACAGGCGCACCGCATCGTCAACGACTGCAGGAAACCGGCCTGCGAAACTGACTACCTGAATGAGGCCGAAGGGGCCACTCACGTCGATCACGCCGCCCAACGGGTCGGTTATATCGGGTTCGCGAAGATCCACCGTATAACCGGCGCAGCGCAGCGAGTCGGCAACGGCCCGCAACGTAGGGAGATCGGCATTAACCCCCAGGTCAACGTCTTCTGTATAGCGAACGTAGTGGAAGGCTGCCAACGCGACCGCGCCGATGACGACGGCCTCCACACGGTGAGTTTGCAGGATGGAAACAATATCCTCGGCGGCATTCAGGATCGCATCGGCGTCATTCACGGTTTTTCTCCGAAACAACCGGGCTCATCCACGCAAACCGCCGGTCCATCGTCAGCGCTAAGCGAATCCGCTCTTCGACAGACAAACGCCGCAGCCGTTCCACTTCCTTCTGGCGGGACCGTGCTGCGCAACGACTGTACGCCGGCCTGCGTGTACTGTTCACGTTCATCGTCACTCCCGTTTACATCCAACAAAAACCAAGGCATCGGTTGTGCGTCACTCAACCCCAAATACATCACCATGATACGGTTTCCGGTTTATGCCGTCAACGCCGCCGCCATTTGTTTTACCACGAACCACACCAAACACACGAAAAAGGGCACAATACTGCGATCCCGATACCGATTTCGATAGCGATCACGATGGCTAGAAACCAATCTCCTTGTCCCCCGCCTCTTCGCTAAATATGATACAGTACACCATCAACGCGAAGGCAGCATGATGAAGACGCTCACACTAACGGGTTGGGGATGGAAGGAATATCCTGTAGCCGCCGCCGTTGCGCTCAAGGCAACGGGCGGACATGCCGACGTTCTGGGCATGAGCCGGAGACGGCTCCCCGAATTTCTTGAATCCTACACGGGCAGGGCGAAGCACATCGTATTGATCGGCATCAGTTTGAGTGCCGATGAACTGCGCCTTGCAGCAGCGCGTCCGCGCGGGCAAGTTTCGCGAAGACCTCTACCAGCGGCTCAACGTCGTGCAGATCCGGATTCCGCCCCTGCGCGAACACAAGGAGGACATCCGCGACATCGCCGACGGCTGGTGGCTCCAGCACCACAAGGCGCACCTCTCCGACGCGCAGATCGCCGCGCTGATGGAGTACGACTACCCCGGCAACGTGCGTGAACTTCTGAACCTCATGGATCGCGCCACCGTACTGGGCGAGAGCGACTTCACCGCGCTCATGAATGAACACAAAGAGATGAACGCCGGGCTCATAAATGTTGCCCCAAGCGAACCTGCGACCGCGCCCGATGAACTCGACGCGACAATCCGGCTTCACGTCCGTCGCGTGTTCGACAAGTACGAGCAGAACATCACAAAGACCGCCGCCGCACTAAAAGTGTCGCGAAACACCGTCAGGAAGTATTTGTGACGCCAGCTCGACAATCCGCCACCCGAGTGTTACATTC
The DNA here is from genome assembly GCA_035450385.1 of Kiritimatiellia bacterium. Taxonomy (GTDB): domain Bacteria; phylum Verrucomicrobiota; class Kiritimatiellia; order RFP12; family UBA1067; genus DUPH01. The sequence continues at coordinate 1,818 of DAOTMQ010000172.1, forward strand.
GAGGCGTTCCAAGGCTGGGGAATGGTTCCCTAATCTTGACAGAACAGGGTTCTTAAAATTGAACGAGGTATGCTATGAAAGAATACGACTATGTCTATGGACGTCCACAAGGTGGCGAGAAATATAAAGCTCTGACTGAGATCTTTGCAGCACGTGAGTCGTTGAAATCAGAAAAAACATCAACGCTCCCGCTTGTTCAGTTCTGGCATCCAGATGGATTAGTGGAGCGCATTAAGAGTCTCAATGAATCTTTGGGCGTTAACCTTGAGAAAGGACAGTTGTGCTTTGAGTATCCGACAAGTCTACCGTCCGGCAAAAAGTACGGTCAAGGCAAGGCATCGATGAGCGATTTGATGATCCTCATGCCGGAGTGGCGTGTAGCCGTCGAGGCGAAATACACTGAATATGCAAAAGGCAAAAATTATACGCCATCAGTGAAGAAGTGGTTGGAAAAGGATAATCCTGAGAACCGCCAGAAAGTACTTGCTGGATGGAAACACTACATTGGTGACCGTATGACTAATGACGAAAAAATCATCAACGCTACCCCCTATCAATTGCTTCACCGCATCGCTTCTGCTTGTGCCGACCCAGAACGTTCGCCATGTGTAATATACCATCTGTTCTGGGATGTTGACACAAAAACGCAAATGGAAGCGTTTTCTGAAAACCTTGAAAAGTGGGTGGAAAAGATTGAGTTGCGTAATATCCGTTTCATCGTTGCTACCACCGAGGTCTCATTCAAGATCTCGTTGCCTGAGAAGCTTCCGAAAAGAAAACTGTCGGAGCTGTTCTTGCGGATGGATGAGAAGCTCTATGGCGATATGACCAATACGCAGATCGTGTTCAAAATCTGACTAACCGTTCATTATTTGACCAATACAGCCCCGGAAACACGATGTTTCCGGGGCTTTTTTATGTTGGCACGCCATTTGCAAAACATGATGGCGTATGAAAAATGACAATGAAATGAAGGTGATGAAGGACGGTGCGCTACAGGACAGGCAGTATTTCTAAGGTCTTATGACGGCGCACCTTTATGAAGGCACACGCTGTCGCCATTGTTCGTCTCGCCTATATCCTCGGCTATTTGAAATGCCACACCTCTGCAGAAAGCAGAGGAGAAAGCGCAACTCAAAAATGAAAGGTGCAAGCAATGGCTGAGATTTACCTTTTAACGTGGTTGATACGCCTCTTCTGCAGTGACGACTTCCAAGATGAGAAAGACACGGGGCACAAGAATGATCTAATGCGTAAGGCGGCGGTCGCGCCGCAATTTATTCTACCCCGAAACACACCAAATACGCGAAAAGGCACGGCTCTGCTTTTGTTTGGAGGTTCTCGCGAAACCCTTCGCTTGCAGGTGTGGCACGGGCATCTTGCCCGTGTTTCATGGGCGGGACGCCCATGCCACCTAGCCCTCTTCTTTCAGTGCTCTGAGTAAGGGTAGAAGCTCCACTCACGCTGATTGGCTTCAGACATTGACTTGCTCCTTCTCAATATGAGGGCGTAACTCTGGGCGCAGAGCCTTTTCGGTGACCAGGTCAACCGGACGCCCAAGCAGGTCTTCTAAATAAAACTGCAAACCGAAATAACGCTTGGATGTAGCCGGGCCATCAAAAGCCACCAGCACATCGACATCACTGTTGCTACTTGCCGTGTTGCGGACGGTAGAACCGAAGAGAGCTAACCGGGTCACACCGAAACGAGACTGCAATTCCGGTTTGCTGCGGCGCAGCAGGTCAAGGGCTCGTTGTCTATTCATCACTCAGCCTCCAAGGAAAAACCCCATCTTGCGGACACTTTCACATCCGCAACCATTAGCACACTAAGTCAGTCACCTTGCTTGACCATATAATATCCGAGATATGATGCGCAACCAAAAAGAGTCTTTTACACCAAAAACACGAAAAGGCACAGCACGGTTCTTACTGTCCCCCAAAAACCTGCGTAATCTGTGCCCATCTGTAGATAAATAAACCCGAGCAGCGCCCCCCAAAAAACCTCTGTGTTCTCTGTGCTCTCTGTGAGAGAAAACCCGGGCCATGCCCCCAAAAAACCTTCGTGCCTTTGTGTGAGGCAAAAAACGGTTATGCTTCGTCTGTCTCGGGCTTGGTTTTCTTCTTCTTGCGCTTGGGCGGGGTGCGCTCTTCTTCCACTGTCGGCGTCGGCTCGGGCGGGGTGCCGGTCGGCAGCTCTTTCACGCCGATCTCTTTGAGCCGCATGGAGACGATCTTCGAGACGCCCTCTTCCTGCTGCGTCACGCCGTACACAATGTCCGATCCGGCGATCGTGTGCTGGTTGTGCGTGATGATCAGAAATTGCGAGTGCTTCAGGAAGTCCTTAAGCGCCTGTACGAAGCGTCCGATATTGCTGTCGTCAAGCGCGGCGTCCAATTCGTCGAGGATGCAGAAAGGTGCCGGCTTAATCATGAAGATCGCGAACAACAGACTCACCGCCGTCATGGTACGCTCGCCGCCAGAGAGCAGCGTCACCGATTGCGGACGCTTGCCGGGCGGACGCGCGATGATCTCGATCCCGCACTCCAGCGGATCTTCTACGTTCTCCAGCAATACCAGCTTGGCCTCGCCGCCGTTGAACAGCTTGGTGAACATCATTTCGAAGTTGGTGTTGGCCTGTTCGAATGTCTTTTTGAACATCTCACTCGACTGTTCGTTGATCCGTGTGATCAAATCGAGTATCTGCTCTTTTGAGTTCAATAGATCCTGCTCTTGCGCCTTCAGGAAGGTATAACGCTCTTCAAGCTCTTTGTACTCTTCGATGGCCACCAGATTCACCGGGCCGAGCGCCTGAATACTTGCGTTCAGTTGCGTGACACGCGCCTCAATCTCCGGCTCCGGCGGCTGCTCGCCATTCTCCCAGGCTGGGTCGGCATGTGCGACCAGTTCATCTACCGAGAGCCCGTACTCATTGTAGATGCGGTCGAGCTGATTCTGGCGGCGGATGCGCGACTCGGTGATTTCAAGCTCGGCCTTGCTCTTCTCATCGCGCGCGTTATCCAAGGCGCGGCGACGTTCGGCGAGGGTCGCGTCGGTCTTTTCCAACTCGCGCTGGTGCGCTCCGCGTTCGCGCCGGGTCTCGTCAATCTTCGTATGCAACGCTTCCGCCGCAATGCGCATCGGATCGAGATTGGCTTCCAGTTCCGTGATCTCAGCCGTCAACCGCTCAATGCTTTCGTCGTAGGAAAGCACACCGCGGCTGCGCCCTTGAATCGTGCGTTCCAATTCATCAATGCGCGTCTGGATCGACTCCTGCTGTGACGCCGCGTGCTCCAACTGCTGCGTCAAACTGGAGACCTGAATGCGGCATTCCGTCAGCGCATGGCTCAGTTCGCTATAGACACTTTCCAGATCTTCTAGCTGCGTGGACAGTTCCGCCGTGCGCTCCAGTAATTCATCACGCAGAACCGTCAACGATTGGAGCTCGTTGCTTAATGTTTCGCGGCGCTCGTCATCACCGGCGGTCTGTGCGGAGATCGAACCGAGTTCGGTCGCCACGTTAGACAAGCGTTCGCGGGCGCGTTCGGTGTCGCGGCTGACCGTCTGATACTCACCTTCAGCCTGTGCTGCCTTGCGCTGAATCTCATCCCGCTCCTGACGCGTCTGGTTGATCAGCGCCGTCAGCTCGACGTTGCGCGCGTTGAGCTGTTCAAGCTGGCTCCAGTGCGTACGCAAGCGCTCTTCAAGCGCGGCAAGCTGCTCGCTGGTGTCGGCCACCAGCATACGCCGCGCGAGCGGGCTGGAGACTTGGCTGTCCGGCATCCAGAGTTCCGCGCAGCCATCGCCGTGCATAATGACGCCGCCGCGCGTGACGACGCTACATCCCGCCGGGATCACCTCCGGCACGTCCTCCAGCCGTTCGGCCAGAAACACCGAGCCGAGCAGCCGGGCCGCAGCCGGTGCGAATGCATCGGTGACCTGCACCTGATCCAGCAGGCTGACCAATCCGGCCGGCGGTGCGGGACGCGCGTCGCTGCCGCCATCCACCGCGACGATGCGCGCTGCGGCGTGCTGACCCTGTGCAAAAAGTGCGGCCAGTGCCTGCCGTGCGCTGGCGGCATCACGCACAACCACCGCGTCCAGCCAGGCGCGCAGCGCCGCCTCAAGTGCCAGACGCAAGTCGGCGGGCGCGGTCAACTGGTCGGCCAGTGCCCCGAGCACCGTATGCGGTGCGAGCCCCAGCGGATTCTCCGGATCCAACATCTGCTGTGAACCGGCGGCAAATTCATCGGACGATTCCTGCTTGTCGGTCAGCAACTCGATCTGCGCACGCTTCGCGGCGGCCTCCGACTGCATGCGGGAAGCCTCATCCTGCATGCGCTTCACATCAGCGGTAACCGAGGTGCGCTCATCTTCCAGCGTTTCCAGCCGCTCCCCTACCTGCTCGGCATCTGACCGGAAGCGGTCGAGCCGCGCCTTGACCTCCGCGCAGTTTTGATCGGCGATGGTCAGCGCCTCCTCGACCTGGCGATGCTCAGCGGTGAGGCGGTCACGCTTCATCAGCACATCACGCTGGCGCGCTTCCATCTCGGCAAGTGTCTGCTGGATCTGGGCGCTGCGGCGCTCGCATTCGACGGAACGCTGCCGATCTTGCTGGAGTTGTTGGCGTGTCTGATTGATCTGCCCCTGATGCGCGTCAAAACGCGCCTGCGCCTCTTCCAACTTACCGCGCTCGACATCTGCCGCCTGTTGGGTCAACAGCCGCTTCTGTTCCAGCGATTCGATCTGCATCTTGAGATGCTCGATCTGCGTCCGCGTTTCAGAAATCTCACGGTTGTCGCGTTCGGCCCACGCACGGTACTCGTCAATACGCTGTTCGTTGACCTTGATGACCTCTTGTGCGCGGATGTAGCGGTTATCTGCTTGCGCGGCTTGTTCGGTCAGTTCGGCAATGCGCGCTTCAGTCTCATGGATCAATGCATGGATACGCGAAGATTGCGCCTCGGCCTCGGCCACAAACTCCTGATGCGACACCAGTTGCTCAGCGAGCGCATGAATCGATGTATCCAGTTCGCGGATGCGGATGTCGAACGCAGCCAGACGGCGGCGCGTAAGAAAAATATCGAGCCCGCGCAGTTCATCGCGCAACGCGCGGTACTTCTGCGCCTTGCCCGCCTGGCGCTGGAGCGTGCCGATCTGACGCTTGACCTCGCGAATCACATCAGCGAGACGCAATAGGTTCGCTTCGGTCTGATCGATTTTGCGCAGTGCCTCTTTGCGGTCGGCCTTGAACTTAGTGATACCCGCCGCTTCTTCAAACACGATACGGCGGTCTTCCGGCTTGGAAGAGAGGATCACGTCGATCTGCCCCTGCGCCATCACCGAATACGATGTCGTACCGATTCCGGTGCCCATGAAGAGACGCTGGACGTCTTTGAGACGGCAGAGGTTCTTGTTGATAAAGTACTGGCCTTCGCCCGAACGAAAGACGCGGCGGGTGACCGTGACCTCATTGAACTCGGTGTCCAGCACACCCTCGCACTCCGCAAAGGTAATCGAGACCTCAGCCATGCCCAGCGGCTTACGGCTGTCGGTTCCATTGAAGACCACATCCGACATCTTGGCACAGCGCAGCGCGGTCGGACGCTGTTCGCCCAAAACCCAGCGAATCGCGTCGGAAACGTTGCTTTTACCGCAACCGTTCGGCCCCACGATCGCGATCATGCCAGGCTCGAACTGCAAGCGCGTCTTGTCGGCAAAACTCTTAAAGCCGGTGATTTCAATCTGTTTTAGATACACAGGAACAACCTCAAAATTGGGTCTGGTGCGGGCTCGTCCTTCCCCCGCAAGCGAACGGGTGAGGTTGTAGCAAACTGGGTCATAAAATGAAAGTCAAAAGGGGCGCTTAAGCCTTAATCAGGCTGAAGCGCACTCCAGCCGCCGCCGAGTGCTTTGTACACGCGGATCAGGTGATCGGTGATAGCGCCTTCGCTGAGCGTTACGGCCTCTTCGAAGGAGAGCTGGGAGCGCTGTGCGTCGAGGACGGCGTTGAAGTCAGCCAGTCCGTTCGTGTATTGATTCTGCGCCAGTGCGACCGCGTTGCGCGACGCCTGTGCGGCGTTGCGCAGTGCCTCGCAGCGCGCGAATTCGCGTCCGTATGCCGCCAGCGCGTCGCGCAACTCGCGCACGGCCTCTAGGACGGCCTGTTCGTATGCCGCCAGCGCCTGCTCCTGCAACGCGTTCTGCACTT
>DAOTMQ010000173.1:0-7995 GCA_035450385.1 Kiritimatiellia bacterium
CGCCGATGTTCTTGAATTTGCCGAAAACGGACGCCATGTCAGCTTTCTGTTCCGCGGACTGGTAGTGCTTGCCGACAAAGGGCGGATTGCCGAGCACGTAAGAACATTGATCGGGCGGAAGAATCGCCTTCCAGTCGAGGCGAAGTGCATTGCCGAGAACGATGTTGGCGGACTTGCGGAGGGGCAGGCGGACGAAGTATTGGCCGAACGCTTCCGAAAGGCGCACGTTCATCTGGTGGTCCATGAGCCACATGGCGACTTCGGCGATGCGGGCGGGCCCCTCCTGGATTTCGATGCCGGTGAAGGCGTCGACGTCCACCTTTGAAAGCGTCTGGATGTCCAACTCCTGTTGCACCTCTTTCCCGAACAGGGCTTTGAGGACGTCGATCTCCAGCAGGCGTAGTTCGCGGTAGGTGACGACGAGGAAGTTGCCGCAGCCGCACGCCGGATCGAAGAAGCGGAGGGTTCCGAGTTTCCGGTGGAACTGCTTGAGCAGGGCCTTGCTGTGCCGCGCCTTTGCGAACTCCGCCTGCAAGCCGTCTATGAAGAGCGCGTTGACGACCTTGAGGATGTCGCGTTCGGAGGTATAGTGCCCGCCGGTCTGGCGGCGTTCCTTGGGATCCATCATGCCCTGGAAGAGCGAGCCGAAGACGGCGGGCGAAATGGCCGACCAGTCGAACGCGGTACACCGTAGCAGCGCGTCGCGCATGGCGCGGTTGAAATCGGCAAAGGCGAGGCGTTCCCTGAACAATTCGCCATTGACGTACGGGAAGGCGGCGAGCATGTCGTCGAGATTGGCCTGGCGGCTCTTGATCGGGGTGTTCAGCACCTCGAAGAGCCGCGCCAGATACAGGCCCAGGTCGGAACCGTCGGGGGCGGTGCGGTTCTCGATATATAGAGCTTGAAGCTGTCGGGCTCGAAAAGGCCGGTATCGTCGGCGAAGAGGCAGAAAAGGATGCGCACGAGGAAGCGCTCAAGGTCGTGGCCTTTGTAGCCGCCGGCGGCCAGCGCGTCGTGGAGGTCGCCGAGGATTTCGACGGCCTTGATGTTGATGGGGTCTTCGTCCCAGAAAGATTTGGCCTCCGCATCCTCGCGATACTCATCCGCCCATTCGCGAGAAAAACGGATGGCGTTCTGTCTGATCTCATTCCAGCTGATCGGCATAAGGCACGGGCTCCACGATGCGTCACGGGCAACACTTCAGATGCGTGTGAAATACCATACCCGCACCTGCGGCGTAAAGGAAACGCCGCTCTCAACGCTCTTCGGTTTCGGTTTATTACTTCGGCGTTGGGCGGTAAAAAAACTTCCCAAGTGTAAGCCAGCCTGCACGGTCGCGATCCTGATCGCTGTTGGCAAAGCGAAGCGGTTTTCCTGTCTTGAGCGGATTAGGTACACTGAGAAGCACCTTGATCTCCCCCCCGGAGAACTTCGCAATATCCAGCGTCTGCGACTGGGTGTCTGTCGTCCCAGGTTGTAACGTCTTCAAGACGAAAGGCATTTCTGCGGAAACTTCTTCACTTGCAGACCCGGTGGCTAGAAGCAACACCGGCCAGCCCGCATAGAACGGTGCGACCCCGCGATTCGTAAGGGTGACCGACACGTCGAGCGTGCGCCCCTTCACCCCTACCGTCGCCTTCACCACCTGCAATTCATATCCCAAACTCCGTGCCGCCGCAAGGGCACGCTCCCGTTCTTCAGCCGTGAGCGCACGGGATGTGCTCGAGTCCATGAGCCACGTAACGTGGGTTTCGCTAACGCAGTGCGCAAAATCCTGCCCCTCCTTGCACCCTTCTGTCTTCCACAAAACAGGCCAGAGTTCGGGTCGGATCTCGCCGCCGATCGGCGCCGTGCGCCAACGCTCCATCGCTGCGGGTCCGGCTTTGCGCAACCGTGCGAGATAGAACCAGCCCTCGTTCTTGCGTCCCGTATCGAGCGTAGCCCAAGCGAAGGAATCGTCGTGATAGCCGAAGTCACGCCGGTCATTTGGAGCGTACGAGGAGTCGTTGTCGCCCGCCGGGTAGCGCAGCAGCACCGGCGTCTTGCGAAACGCCGCCGCGTATGCATCCATGACTTCGGTCTGGACTGTTTTGGACGCGAACCATTCCTCATGCGGATGGCAGTGCCATTCGCCCCACGTACCGAGCAATCCGGCCGTAATAAAACCGATCCGCGGATCTCCGTCGTACCGTGCGCCGAGGGCGGCAATAAAGTTGGTGAGCGCCGAACGCAGGCGCGGGTCTTCATAATCCGGCGTATGGTCGAGCGCAGGTGGAAAAGGCTGAGTGTTGGTATTAGTCCACGCGCGCACCTTCACGCCCGCTTTTACGAGATATTCCGGCACGCCGCTCGGCCTGCGAGGGTATTCCAGGTAAATGCGGAAGACACTCTGGCAACCACGTGAGGCGACGCTGTCGAGCATCTCTTCCAACGGTACCCAGTTGAAGGTTGTCGGTCCGGTCATCAGCGAGGTCAGCGGCAGATAACTAAACTCCAACGCGTGAGGAAACTCCCGCCCCTGACCGACATAAGGAACAAAACCTTTCAGCGGATTGTCTGCCGGGCTTGGCGCATAAGCCGGATGGAAGACGAGAGGGTTTGCTTTCGCAGCCAGCGCAAGCACCGGCACCGACAACAGGGCAGCAAAAAGTATGGAGTTGTTTTTCATTATGCCGAACATCATTCACACCTCAAGAAAACAGCCATATTCGCAGTGTATATGACGCTTCGTCAGACTGTCAACGGATTCCTTTGAGAATCGACAAAAACCGGCTTGACTGTCTTCCTGCTCCCCTCATAATGGACACTTACTGTGGGGCGGTAATAATTGGTCGTCTAAATACCTGTCTCTTAGTTGCGTTGTCTCTTAGTTGCGTTAAGTGTGAACGACCAAGCGCAACCGAACTAAGTGTGCCCGCGCACAGCGCGGAGGAAAAGCGGTGCCGCGACCCACGCGCGTGGCTCTTGTCACCGCACTCCAGGATGCACGCCCCCAAAAAATGCTGGAGGGCGAGCGTCCCCGCAAGCCGCCTTCCGCGCGTGGCGCGGAAAGTGGTTTCAGATTTTCTGAGCAGAAATACAGCGGCAATGTGTATAATGGGTGTTGGTCATGGAACTGTCCTGTGTGACAAAAAAGGAGACGATCATGATGAAAAAAACCGCATGGTTTAACTCGGGTACGATTGTTTGTTTGTTATTGCTTACGGCGTTGTTATCTCATCCGATTGTAGCCGCGTCCGCTGAAAGCCAGCCCGAGCGTGACGTGCGCATGCGCTGGTGGCGCGAGGCGCGCTTCGGCATGTTTGTGCACTGGGGCCTTTATTCAGGGTTGGCCGGCACTTGGGACGGTAAACCGGTCGGCACCCAAGGCGGCATGGAATGGATTCAGCAGCGTGTCAAGGCCGACACCGAAACCTATGCGAAAGCGGCGATACCGCTTTTCAAGCCCGCGCCTGATTTCGCGAAACAGTGGGTCGAACTGGCCAAGCAGGCCGGCTGCAAGTACATCATCCTGACGTCAAAACACCATGAAGGCTTCGCATTGCATGACTCCAAGGTCAGCGATTATGACGCCGGCTCTGTGTTGGGCCGTGACCTTGTCCGCGAGTTTGTCGATGCCGCACGCGCGGAAGGTCTGCGCATCGGTTTCTACCATTCCGTGATCGACTGGCACCACGACCAGTACGAGTATGCCCTCTCCAAGCAGTTGCCTCATCCGCTTAAGGGTAAGCCTTATCCTAACGGCAAGCGCGACCACGCCGCCTATCTGAAATTTCTGCACACACAAGCTGATGAGTTGGTATCGAATTACGGCCCCATCGATGTGCTCTGGTGGGACTACAGTTCGCAGGATTTCGAAGGTGACGCATGGCGTGCCTTTGACCTGATGGCGGCCGTGCGCACCAAGCAGCCCGCCATCATTATGAATAACCGGCTGTTCAGAAACGAGGCAGCCGGATGGAAAAGCATGGGCACCGACGGCTTTACGCTCAGCATCGACAACAAGTACGGCGATTTCATAACCCCTGAACAGCACATCCCCGCCACCGGCGTGCCCGGTCTCGATTTCGAGGTCTGTATGACCCTTAACACTACCTGGGGGTACAGTGCGCATGACCACGCTTGGAAATCGGACGAGACTCTCATACGCAACCTTGTCGATATCGCCAGCAAGGGCGGCAACTATCTTTTGAACATCGGCCCGAAAGCGGACGGTTCGCTCACCCCGGAGACAGTCAAAGCCTTCCGTGCCATCGGTGCGTGGATGGCGGCAAACGGCGAATCGATCTATCAAACCACCGCCAGTCCTTTTCCCCATCTCGATTGGGGCCGCGCCACCGTGCGCAAAGACGGCCCCGGTGTCACGCTCTACCTACATGTCTTCGACTGGCCTGCGGACGGCGTGCTGAAGGTTCCCATGAAAGCCGACGTCTCCCGTGTACGACTACTGGCAGATCCGGAAACAAAAGTTACAGCCACGGCCGAAGGCAAGCGTACCGTCCTGCGCCTGCCCGCGACCGCTCCAGACAAAATCGCGACCGTCATAAAACTGGAACTGCGTGCCGTGCCGCAAATCGACACGTCAGGTGGGATTTAGAAGTTGAGATTTTGCGCAGGATTATTGGGCTTCGAGAGCACTTAGCAGGAAGCCGCGGAAGGTGCGGCGGGCAGGGTCGGGATGGCTCTTGGCCGGTTGTCCGTCTACCAGTTGCGTGCCGTCATCGCTGAGTATCAGGATGTCGGCGACGCCGTTATGCTCGATCGCGATCAAGCCTTCGGGCGTGGTGTCGGACGGAAAGCGGATGGGGCACAGGACGGGCGGTGTGTCGCTCTGTCCGTTCCACGTGTAAAGGCGCGCTTCGCCGCCACTCAGCGCCGAACCCGACATGATGAGGAAGCCGTCCGTCGTGCGGATCATGGCACGGATGCCGTTGCCGCCGAGATTCAGCAGTATCGGTGCGCCGAAACGTGGCGGCTGGCCGTTGACCGTCTCGGCCGGATTTTCGAGCGGGGCGAGCAATGCGGCACCGCCGGGCACGGGCGAGCGGAAGCCGATCAGCAGTCCGCCGCTTTCGGTTGCGCAGAGAGCTTCGATATTGAGGCTGCCCGGAGTTTTGGGCGGTTTGGGCGCGGCGGCGGTCAGGCCGAAGGCTGCGTAGCGAGGATCGCGGTCAAGCGCCTCCAGCAGTGTGGTTACGGGGTTGCCGACCGGCTCGAAGCGCGGCTGGCCTTTTTCTAGGCGAATGCGCGTTGCGAAGAAGCGCTTGCGATTGGGCCGCGCCTTGCCTTGCTTGTTGGGGGCATGCGAGGTGATCCAGTAGATCGTGTCAGCGACACGGGCTGAGCCTTCGATATCCATCTCTGGCGATTTCTTTTCCAATGCCATATACGGGCTGAGGTCCCACGCCGTGACCGGCGCGCCGCCATCCGGCAGGCGGTAGACGCGCAGCAGGTTGTCCTCGTCATTGGCTACGACGATCAAGTCATGGCCCACGCTTTCACCTGCTGAGGCATCGGCCGTGTGCGTGAAGTGGATCGGTGCGGTATTCACCCGCGTAGAGGTTAGACAGGCAAGCAGGCTCACGGTGATTAGACGCATTCGGTCTTGTCCTTGTAGAGCAGACAGTTGGCACGCGCGCGCTCAAACGCACGCCGGGACTTGCGCCACTCGCTGAAGATCGCGGACGGCGGCGTATCTGCTAGCAGTTGCCGGCGCGTGCGGTCGGTGCCGTAGAGCTTGTCAAACCAGTTGGGGCGCACGCCTTTGTGACGCCATACGCGTGCCTTGCCGTACTCCTCTGCGAACGCGTGCAGCAAAAGCAGGGAAACCTCGGCAGGTCGTGCGCGCACGGGGTCGGTGACGGTCAGGCGTACGCCGTCGAACTCACGGCCGGCGTGGGGGCCTGTACCTGCGGTATAGCGATGGGGGTGGAGCGTCATGCCGGGCAGTGGCCGACGCGCCATGCGTTGGCAAAAGGCTTCGGCCCGCAACCAAGGTGCGCCCAACACGCGGAAGGCGAGGTTGGTATTCCGGCCGCAGTCGATACCCGGCAGGGCTTCCGTGAAAACCGTGGCTGCGTAGGTCATCGCGCTCTCCCACGTCTTGATGCCCGGCGAGGGAGGGAGGAAGGCGGGACGCGAGCCGTCCCACGCGGCGTCGTCGCGTTGCCACTCCGCCATCGGCACTACTTGTAGGCTCAGGTCCAGCTTGAGCGTTTGGCGCAGCCAGAGCGCGGTTTCGGCCGGCGTCATACCGTAGACCAGCGGCAGGGGGCAGGGGGCCACGAAACTGGCGAAGCGCGGATCAAGCATCGGTCCGTCCACCGCGTGCGGCAGCGGGATCGGACGATCGGTTACGACCACCTCCACCTGCGTGGCTGCGCATGCCTCCAGCATGTTGCGCAGTGTGGCGAGATAGGTGTAGCATCGCACGCCCAAGTCCTGCAAATCGCAGACCATCACATCGATGTCCTCCAGCATCTCGGGTGTGGGCGCGCTGCGTTCGCCGTAGAGCGCGTAAACCGGGATGCCCCAGTCCGGGTGACGCCGGGAAAAGGTGTGTTCGCCCGCGCCGGCCTGTCCGAAGAAGCCGTGCTCCGGTCCGTAGAGGGCTGCTAGGCGCGAGCCTAGGGCACGGTGCAGGAGTTGGGCTGAAGTCGCACCGTCCGCCGTCAGCGCGGCCTGGTGGCTGAGCAGGCCCACGCGGCGGTTGCGCAGCAGATCGAAGCGTTTGGCGCTCAGGACATCGATACCTGTGATCATCGTTCTTTGTCTCCTTGGCGCAGGCGGCGCGAGAGCACGGCGAGGCTGGCTGCAAGGTCCTCACGTTTGACCGTGACCTCTGGGGGCACGGTGATTTGCATCGGCGTGAAATTCCAGATGCCGCGCACGCCGCCCGCGATCAAGGCGTCGGCTACGCTTTGCGCTTGGTCGGCCGGAACCGTGAGGATGCCCAACTCGACCTTCAGGCGGCGCACGGTCTCGGTGATCTGCGAGGCCGGATAGACCGGGATGCCGGCGATCAGGTTGCGCCGTTTTGGGGCGACATCAAACGCGGCGATGATCTTGAAGCCGTGTTCGCGAAATCCCGGGTAACCCAGTAGCGCTGAGCCCAATCGGCCCGCGCCAGCCAGCACCGCTTCAGTGGGCGCGTCCCAGCCGAGATAATTCTCGATGGCGTCGATAATTTCGTTCAACGGAAAGCCGAGGCGCGGTTTACCGCGCACGCCGGTTTGCGACAGATCTTTGCGGACCACGATCGGATCCAGCGACAGCGTCTTGGCGACGACCGCGCCTGATGCGTAGATGTCGCCACGGTCTGCCATCTCGCGCAGCACGCGCAGATACAGGGGGAGCCGCTTGACCATCCGGTCGCCGATCTCATTTTTTTGCGCCCTGCTCATGGAGCATCCTTGTGTTGTGCGGTTCTTCACGATTCAAAAACAGTCCCCATGTTAGCGAATTCCCGCACAACTAGGAAACAGAAACCGCAAATGTCGGCCTTGTCGGTCCGTCTCCGAAATTGATATGATGTCGGAAAAGGGGTGACTGGTGAAAAAAGTGTTGGTCGGTTGTGCGGTGGCGGTGTTGGTGGGATATGCTCAGGAGCCTCTGTCCGTTACGGTGCGGGCAGATAGGCCGGGGCATGCGATTCCGCGAACGCTCTACGGCATCTTTTTTGAGGACATCAATTATGCGGCTGATGGTGGCCTCTATCCTGAGTTGATCGCGAACCGGGGATTCGACTGGCGTACGCAGGGACCTGAAGGATGGTCGCGTGAATGGCGCGACGGAGCGATGGGGAGGGTGTCGTTGCAGGGGGCTGATCCGGTGCATCCCAACACCTTCCAGTATCTGCGTATCGAGTGTTACGCGCCAGGCCAAGGCGCGGGCGTCGCCAATGACGGCTTCGGCGGTATCGCGGTGCAGCAGGGCAAAATGTATGCGCTCTCCTTCTACGCGCGTCGGCACGCCGACTATGCGGGCGGGCTCACC
>DAOTMQ010000174.1:0-2298 GCA_035450385.1 Kiritimatiellia bacterium
TTCAAAGAGATCGCGCTCATCTCCGATGCCTTTGTGCGTTACAAGAATCTAGGCGCGATGAGCCACGGTTGCTCGGATGCTACGCCGTATCTAAAGTTCAGCCAGCCGCTCGAACGCTTTCCCGCCGTCGAGCGGATCGAGTGCGAACAGCCGTTGTTGATCGGATGCTTCGCTGCCAAGGAGGGAACCGGCAGCGCGTTGACGGTGGTGAATATGAGCGAGTTGGAGGCGCTTGAGACGGCGCATGTCAAACTCCGGTTGCGCGGTTCGCGCGTTGTTGCTTGGCCGCGCGGCCAGCGTGTGGTATGCAAGCCCGATAACAACGGCCTTACGACGCTGACACTGGCACCGGGCGAGGGCATCTTTTTGGAGGTTGCCGACTAGCGCATGCGCGACGGGGAATAGATGGGACAGGATATGACGCAGGATTATTCAGATGTGCTAGTCGTAGGGGCCGGCGTAGTGGGATGCGCAATCGCGCGCGAAGTGTCGCGTTACGCATTGCGGGTCTGCGTGCTGGATCAAGCGGGTGACGTGGCAGAAGGCACGACCAAAGCCAATAGCGCAATCATACATGCGGGCTATGATGCAGCACCCGGATCGGCCAAGGCGCGGTTCAATGTGACCGGCAACGCGCTTTTCGAGGATTGGTGCCGCGAACTGGACGTTCCGTTCATTCGGAACACTTCGCTTGTGGCGGCTTTCGATGACAGCGATCTCGCCACGCTCCATGCATTGAAGACGCGCGGTGAAGGCAACGGCGTGCCGGGATTGCAGGTGCTCACGCAGGATGAGGTTCGCGCCTTGGAACCGAACATCAGCCGCGCGGTCATCGGCGCGCTGTTCGCGCCCAGCGGCGGCATCTGCTGTCCGTATGGACTTACCTTCCGGCTGGCCGAGCACGCCGCCGCGAATGGCGTTGTCTTTCACTTTGAACGGCGCGTTGTTGACGTGACGCGCGCGCGCGACGGTCTCTGGCAGGTGACGACCGCCGATGGCGGCGTGTTCCGCACGCGTGCGGTAGTGAATGCCGCCGGTGTCTATGCGGATGAATTGAACAATCGGGTCAGCACACAAAAGTTTTCGATCACGGCACGGCGCGGCGAGTATCTGATGATCGACAAACAGTACGCGGGTACGTTCCGTGCGACGATCTTCCAAGTTCCGACTCCGCTGGGCAAGGGCGTGTTGGTCGCGCCGACCGTGGACGATACGCTGATTGTCGGACCGACGGCTGAGGATATCGGTGATAAAAGCGACACCCGCACAACCGCCGATGGTTTGCGCAAGGTGGTTGAATCGGCGACGCGGGTTTGGGAGCAGTTGCCGATGAGCGGCGTGATCGCGACCTTCTCCGGCCTGCGCGCCCATGGCGACCGTGATGACTTTGTGGTGGGCGAGGCACCTGACGCGCCGTTGTTTTTCAACGCGGCAGCGATGGAGTCGCCGGGACTTACGGCGGCACCGGCGGTGGCGGTCTGGCTAGCGGAGCGGATAGGGGAGAAACTCGGCGCGCAGCGTTCGTCTTCCATGACCCCGTGTCCGGCGTTTCCGAAGCCGTTCCGCGAGATGACCGATGCGGAACGTGTCGCCGCGATCACGGCCGACCCGTCCTACGGGCGGATCGTCTGTCGTTGCGAAAATGTGACGGAGGCTGAGATTCGGGCGGCGGTCCGTAGCCGCATTGGAGCGCGGACGCTAGACGGTGTCAAGCGCCGTACGCGCGCGGGCATGGGCCGTTGCCAAGGTGGTTTCTGCACGCCGCGCATCATTACGATCCTGTGTGAAGAGTTGGGATTGACGCCGGAGCAGGTCACGAAATTCGGCGGTGACTCGCGGATTTTGGTGACGTGTGGCACACGACACGCGGAGACCGATTCTGATGCGGCCTGTCAAATGTCGAGCGTTGAGCGTCAGGAGGTTTCCCATGACTGAGATCGACGTGCTTATCATCGGCGGCGGACCGGCCGGGCTGGCGGCAGCTATCGCGGCGCATGAGGCCGGTTGCCGTAAGGTGCTGTTGCTGGAGCGCGAACCGGCACTGGGCGGTATCTTGCGTCAGTGCATCCATGCCGGGTTCGGCATGCATGTGTTCAAGGAGGATTTGACGGGGCCGGAATACGCGCATCGCTTTGTGCAGCGGTTTCACGCGCTCGGTCTGTCGGCACAGTGCAACACGATGGTGCTGTCGGTGACGCCCGATCGCGAGGTGACGACGGTCAGCCCGACCTTCGGCTTGCAGCGTTTCCGTGCCAAGGCCGTTGTGTTGGCGATGGGGTGCCGCGAACGGACGCGCGG
>DAOTMQ010000174.1:2398-7989 GCA_035450385.1 Kiritimatiellia bacterium
TGGATGATTATGACATCCCGTTGTTGCTGAGCCATACGGTGATCGACATCCACGGGCGTGAACGGTTGGAAGCGGTGACCATCGCGCAGGTCGATGACCAGCGTCGGCCGCTGCCCGGCACCGAGCGGCGGTTGGCGTGCGATACGCTGTTGCTTTCGGTCGGCCTGATTCCCGAGAATGAACTCTCATGCGCGGCGGGTGTCGGGATCTCCGCGATCACATGCGGACCGCTGGTTGACGAATCGTTGCAAACCAGCGTGCCGGGGATTTTCGCCTGCGGCAATGTTTTGCATGTCCATGATTTGGTGGATCATGTGACGGTTGAATCGGAAGCGGCGGGACGTCAGGCGGCGCGGTACGCGCAAGAGGGTCAGCAGGCGCGCGGTAGCGATATCCGCGTACGCGACGGCGCGGGTGTCCGCGGTTTGGTGCCGCAGACGGTGTGCGCGGCGCGGGTGACTGACGGGGTGCCGCTGATGTTCCGTCCGTCAGCGGTCTTCAAGGATGCTGCGGCGGTGGTTCGGATTGATGGCGAAGAGGTGTTGCGTAAGCGTTCCCGGATCATGACCCCCGGCGAAATGGTGCGGCTCGTTGTGCCCAAGGATACGCTGGAACGATATGTCGGTGCCGCCGAGTTGACGGTGGAGGTGGAGTCATGAGCGAACAGACTTTGACGTGTATCGGATGCCCGATGGGATGCCGGCTGCGGGTTACGCTGGAAGACGGTCAGGTGACCGCAGTGGACGGCGCGGCGTGCGGACGCGGTGCGGTCTATGCGCGACAGGAGTGCGTGTGCCCGACACGTCATATCTCAACGCTGGCGCGTGTGCAGGGCCGCCGCGAGCCGCTCAGCGTGAAGACGGCGCAGCCGATCCCCAAGGCAATGATTTTTGCCTGTGTGGAGGAGATTCATCGGACTTGCGTGACGCCGCCCGTGAAGATCGGCGACGTGATTGTGGAGAATGTGTGTGGCACGGGCGTGGACGTGGTGGCGACGATGGAGATCGAAGCGGCGGAATGAAGAAGTCGAGTATCGTTGGGGGCGTGGCGGCGGGATTTGCCGCATGGGTCTGTTTGTCGGCGTCGGCAGAAGTGAAGCTCATCTCGATGGTGGGGGCCGATCCGGCGGCGACGGTGAAGCGTTTCCGCGAGTTGACGGATGCGCGCATCGCCGAGATCCGCGCGACGCCGAACCTGACGGTGCCCGCAGGATGCGATGTCTACTATCTGGCGAAGGCTGGTGACGACGCTCAGGATGGCCGAACGCCCGCGACGGCGTGGGCGACGGTTGAGCGGCTGAACCGCGCGACCGACATCCGGCCCGGCTCCTTCGTGCTCTTTGAACGGGGCGGGACTTGGCGTACGCCGCTCGATGTCCCCGGCCACCCTGCCGACAAGCCGTTCTCCGGCTATGCGGGCGGGCTCAAAGGCCTTAAGGGCGTCACTTATTCCGCTTACGGGGTAGGTCCGAAACCGCGATTAACGACCTCGCCCTTCAACGGCGCGGACCCGGCCCGTTGGCAGGCGACGGACACGCCGAATGTCTGGTCGTGCCCTCTGGGGCGTACGGACGTCGGTCTGGTGGTCTTCGACGAGGGTGCGGCACACGCGATCAAGGTCCTGCCTGTCTATCACAAGGACGGCCGCACGACGGCTCAATACACAGGGCGGCCGTTCACAGATTATCGCAGTCTCGATTCCGATCTGTACTTCTACCACGATTACGCCACGAACGGCATCGGCCGCGGAACGGGCCTGCTGTATCTCTATTCGAAGGAAAATCCGGGCAAGCGGTTCAAATCGATTGAATTCGGCCTGCGCCATAACATCATCACGGCGCACGGTCAGGCGGGGACAACCTTCGACAACCTATGCCTGATGTATGGCGGGGCGCACGGCATCCATCAGGGCGGCTCCAAGAACCTCCTCGTTAAAAACTGTGAGTTCGGCTGGATCGGTGGCGGCATCCAGGGCGAGGGCCTCTTCGGTCGCGCGTGGGGCGTGCGCTACGGCAACGCGGTGGAAGTGGGCGGGTGCGACGGCTACACGGTCACGAACTGTTACATATACCAGATCTACGACGCGGGTGTCACGCATCAAGCCGACGCCGTGTCGCGCTTCAGCGGCAAGGAAAAGATCCTTTTCCAGAAGGGCATCCGTTATGTGGGGAACGTGTTCGAGAAATGCAATTACTCGATTGAGTATTTTCTCTCGCGCTGTCCCACGAACAACCCCAGCCGCATGGAGGATTTCGTGATCGCTGACAACCTGATGTGGGACGCGGGGACGGGGCTCTGCGAGCAGCGTCCGGATCGTAGACAGGACGCCCACATCAAAAGTTGGGTCGCCTCCAACCGCGCGATGGGGTATACGATTCGCAACAACCTCTTTGCGGGTGCACACATGCAATTGATCGAGATTTGCGCAAGCCTGACGAATCCCGATGGTAGCGCTTCGATACCGTGTTTGGATGAAAACGTCTTTGTGGGGACGCCCGCGACCCGCCTGGGGGCGGTCGAGCAGTTGTCCTCGGCTGCGGCGCGTCCGACATACGTGCCGCTGGACGACAAGACCGAGGCCTATCTGAACGCGCGTGGCAGCGGGAACCGCGTGATCGTGCAGTGATGAGCAGGCAGGTTTTTGCATGTGGGGTTGAGGAGTCCCTTCAGGGTACAACAGCTCAGCAAAAGAGCATAAGGACGGTGTTGATGGTGTCCAGTTTTTCCGCTAATCTAAAGTTGGATTTTGAATTGGTGGAGATGTGGCACGTATGCAGGGGAAGCCACGGGAAAACACAGCTATGAAAATCTTATCCTTTTTTAAGCCCGCGCCGCATCGACCGGTCACCGGTACGCCGGAAGAGCAGGCGCGCGACTACCGCCAGAGCCGCCGGCAGGCGATATTCGTCATGGTAACGGTGTACGGGCTCTACTATGTATGCCGTCTGAGCCTCAACGTGATGAAGAAGCCCCTTGTGGATTCGGGATATCTCACCACCGAGCAGTTGGGATTCATCGGGTCGGCGTTGTTTTTCGCCTATGCGGTCGGCAAATGTGTGAACGGTTTTCTGGCGGATCGCTGCGACATTCGCAAGTTCATGTCGGTCGGTCTGTTTGTTTCCGCCTTGGCCAACTTCGCCTTGGGCTTCCGCATGCCGGCGGTGCTTTTCGCGGTGCTGTGGGGCATCAACGGATACGCGCAGTCCATGGGTGCGCCGGCCAGCGTGGTAGGACTGGCCCGCTGGTTCAGCAACCGGGAGCGTGGGACCTACTACGGTATCTGGTGTACGAGCCACAACTTGGGCGAGGCGTTGACGTTTATCCTGACATCGCTGATCGTCACCTCATTTGGTTGGCAGTGGGGTTTCGTGGGTGCCTCGCTGTTCGGTTTGGTCGGCGTGGTGCTGGCGTGGACACTCTATCACGATAGTCCGCAGAGCCGGGGGCTACCGCCGATCTCCGAGTGGTCGGGCGAAACCGTTCCGACGGAAAAGGCGAAGAGCCCAACGTCGGTAGGGGCGGGGCAAAAGGCGGTGCTGATGAACTGGGCCGTGTGGATGATCGCGCTGTCGAGCGCATTCATCTACGTGGCGCGCTACGCCATCAACAGTTGGGGCATTTACTTTCTTGAAATGAAGAAGGGGTACAGCAACATCGAGGCCAGTTCGATCATCTCTGTGAATGCGGTGTTCGGCCTTTTCGGCACACTGTTTTCCGGTGTGATCTCGGACAAGTTGTTCAGCGGTCGACGCAATGCGCCTGCGCTGATTTTCGGTCTGATGAACACCGTCGCGCTTTGCCTGTTCCTGTTGGTGCCGGGTGCACATAAATGGGTGGATGTGGTGGCGATGGTGCTGTTCGGCACCTCGATCGGCGTGCTCTTCTGTTTTCTGGGCGGGCTGATGGCCGTGGACGTGGCGCCGAAAAACGCGGCGGGCGCGGCGCTGGGCGTCGTCGGTATCGCCTCATATCTCGGTGCGGGTATTCAGGATATCGTGAGCGGCTATCTGATTAAATCACAGGGGGTGGTTGAGGGCGGCAAAGAGGTCTACGAGTTTGCGTACACGGTCTTCCGTTTCAATGGATGCGAGTATGCGGTGGACCACATCGCCCTGTTCTGGATCGGTGCGTCGCTACTCTCAGTGCTGTGTGCGTTGACAGTCTGGAACGTCAAGCCGAAGGAGTAGCCGCGTCTCGGCATAAACCCCGCCGTGAACGGACGGGGTTTAGTGCGTGAATAAGGAGTTGGACGCCGGGATCGATTAAAACTTACGGTGATGGGAGACAATAACCGTCGAGGTGGTTACGTCGCTGGCCAGAGCCCATTGCAGCCACTCAATCTGCTCGGGTTTCATCCCGATACCAACGGATTGTTTTAGGCGTCGTGATTCCCAACGCAGCCATAGCATGGCATCTTGGATTCATTTAAAACATCTGCAAGCTGCTGGAACTGATCGCGGGTCGCGGTGTTGGTCATGTCACCGGCAAACATGGCAAAATCGACACCCTCCTTTGCGTCCTGCGGGTCCGCCGCTCACAACACCCAAGGCGCCCGGAGCGGAACGTGCTTCAGGGCATTGGCCTTGGAATCGTCCGGGACAAGTTCCTTGACCGGATCCCATTTCAGGGTCTTGCGCCCGAGCCGGTAAGCGATGTTCGCCAGATGCGCCAGCGTAATCGAGCGGTGCCCGATCTCGCAGTCGGTCAGCGGCCTCTTGCCGGAATAGATGCAGTCGATGAAGTTCCGCTCATGAACCGCGTTCCGGAAAAGCTTGATCTCGTCGTCACGGATCTTCTCGCGGACAAGCTCAGCGGGCTTGGTTTCCAGTTTGCCGAGCCCCGTGAAGATCTCTTTGCCATTCTTACCGATGAAGGTGATGCCCAAACGGCAGGTGTTACTCACGAGCACCCGCGTACCCTCCGCATAGATCAGCTCGAACTCGAATGACTCCGCCGTGTTGTAGATGCTTTCGGGCGGCGGAACCTTACCGCTGATGATGTTGACCTGCACCGGCCCAGAGTCATCTTTGTCCAACGCCCACTGGACGATGTCCAGAAAATGCGCGCCCCAGTCCGTGATGTAACCGCCTGAATACTCGAAGTTCCAGCGCCAGATCAGCGGATAGTGCAACGCCGGTATGAACGGGCGCTTGGGAGCCGGACCCAACCAGAGATCAAAGTCCAACATGTGCGGCGGCGGTTTCGGCAAAGGCTCCGTGGAGAGCAGATCGGGCGTCTTGCCCCATGTGGAGTAGCCGCCGGGAATACCGACCTCGATGCGATCAAGCGTTCCGAGGCGTCCGTTACGAACGAACTCACACGCCATCCGGTTGTAGTCCTCCGAGCGCCGCTGCGAGCCGGTCTGGAAGGTTACCCCCGCCTCCTTCACCGCATTGCACAGCGCGCGGCCCTCGCCGATGGTGAGCGAGAGCGGCTTCTGTCCGTAGATGTGCTTCCCCTTGCGCGCCGCATAAATACCCATCACGCAGTGCCAGTGATCCGGCACACTGATAACCACCGCATCGACATCCGCCTTTTCGATCATCTCTCGAAAATCGACAAAGGTGCGGCAACCTTTGTAATCCGGCTTGC
>DAOTMQ010000175.1:0-4617 GCA_035450385.1 Kiritimatiellia bacterium
GTTCCGGCGCGTGTTCACGGACGACAGTATTGGCGAAATATTTCAATGCATAGCCGGGTGAGACTTTGCCGACATCATGCACACCGGTGGGCAACCCAGGACGAGGCGGCAAGAGGCGTTTGACGCACTCAGGTTTCAGCGCAACGAGCGCCTCGGCGACACGCCCGACATGGATGCCGTGATTCAATACCGTCGTGCCGGGCTTGCCGTCCGTCGTCGTTTTGGCCGCACATTTTTCAAACGGGATGGCGGGGATATGCGGTTTGTTCTCATTTTTTCTCAGACGTGGCGGCATGGTCATGGCTCCTGCAGTTTATCGTTTACAGTTCACCTTCAGCCGCTTCAGTCGGTTGGCGATCGCGCGGGCTTCGACGTCGTCGCGACGCAGGGCGATGTAGAGCAAGTCGCCGAGGCGGCCGTTGGGCGAGAGGATGCGGCGGCTGTCGCCGGGTTCGGCGAAATCATGCAACTTATAGTGCCGCTTGATGGCGGCACGAAGTTTGTCCTGCCGCGTAGCCGTGATCAGCCCGAGTTCAAGCAGACGGTAGTTAAAAGCCTCAGCCGACACACCGAAACGGTGCTTGAGACGTAAGAGCATCTCCATGTCCCACTCGTTCGGCAACACGCCGGTTTGCGCCACGCTGACCCGCACCGCCTGTTCGGGCATCAGGAAACAAGCGGCGAAGTGGCGTGCAGCCTTGTCGGACTCGGCCTCATCGAGCTGCGGTTCCGTACCGGGAAACGCCGACCGTGTATAGAGCAGGGTGCGGCCAAGTTCGTACGCCAGTCCGAAGATCTGTCTTTCCGGATTGATGTCGGCACAGATGAAGATGAACACGTTGGCATTCGCCGCATCGTAGAAAGAAAAACGCTGCACCGTGTCCAGCGGCATGAAGACCACGCGCAGGCCGTGGTTCTCAAAAAGCTCCAGCGGATCGAAAACCACCGCGTCGTTGACCCCGAAGAGCGCACGGAACTGCACGGCCAGCCGGGAGAGACCCGCGAACGAGATTTCGAAGGGCACCTGCAACGGCACACGCGCCTGGCGCGGTACGCAGCAGATGTCTTCCAAAGCCAGATAGTCGCGGGCGATGGCGTTGATGGCCGCAATACCCGCGTCGGGCAACGATACGCCATCCCGGATGGGCGGCACTTCGTACGGCGCGTATTCCGCTAACGCTTCTTTGACCTGAAGGGGAGCCTCGGCATCAGGACGCAGGATTGCATCTGCCGTGACGCCAAGAACCTCAGCCAGACGCAACAGTACCGGCGTGGACGGGAGGTTCTTGCCCAGTTCAATGTTACACACCGGTCCTTGCCGCATGCCTAGGCGGCGCGCCAACTCGCCCTGCGACAGGTGCGCCCGCCGACGCAGATCGCGTATTCTAGCGCCAACCACACATGGATCAAGCGCCGTTTCTCGATCATGGTCCGTTTTTTGCCCTTTTTTCACGATGACATGAAACTAAAGGGCGGACATGATGTCAACTGTTTTATGAAGAAATGAAATTTTGAACACATCCCCCACTTTATTTACGTGAGGACGGAGAGGAAAAAAACGCACATCTGCTGCAATCCAATCCATTTTTTCAGGCTTGTCGCAACACATTCCAACCGATGCCGCTCGTCACTTCATTTGCATTTGCCGACTGCTCGGAAGCGCGCGACTCGCACCTTGTCCGGTTGCCCTCGGATCTCCGTCCAATATTCCACGCGCACGTCTTCGTCAACCTCAACATCCGTCGTGTACAAGGCATCCCGACCGTCTTTGTGGCAACCGGAAATCCAGTACTCTTCCCCGGTCTCGACATCGACGTAGTTCGTCTTGAATCCGCGCCCGGCCAAAGTGTGAAAGGTTTTGCCGTCGTAGTGGAGCGACTTTCGACTCTTGGAGAATGTGACGCGACCGATCCGGGCCGGACCGGCCAACCCATCCTTTCTTTCGATCCACATGATTCGGGTCTCCTTCACCTGTTCACCTTCCTTTAACCAGTTAAGGCGCGTCGCCGGGCTGACGTTTTTTCGTCCGTGTGATGCGCCACACGAACACGGAAAGGAAAAGAACACAACCATCACAAGCCAATCTCTGCATCAATTGACGTGTCGCGAATATCTCCTTATACAATGTCCGCGGGGGTGGCAATCCTACGAAAAAATCTTCAACCGTCTGATGGAGCCGACTTGGGTCATCCGCTAGCACCATCAATCGAAACCCAAAACGGCGCTCAACCGTTGTGGCAAAATGTATGCCCCCAATAGCGTCGACAACATAGAGACCTGCGGCAAGAATGGCAACCCAAGCAGCAAGCGTATGGATGACTTTTATTGCTTTCATCTTTGCACCAACTCAACAGGGCCTTTGACAAGAACCTCCAGCCGCACACTCCCATCCTGCCGCGTGACGTTGAGGACCGATGCCTTGTCGAACGTGACGTGTTCGGCAAGACCGGCGGGCAGTATGACGGTCCGCCGCTGCTCGCGCGAGGGATCGCCCGGCAGTAGCGCCAGCCGTGCAAGACGGCCGTCCTTGACCTCGGCCTCCACCGCCAGATTGCCGTGGCAAGCGAGTTTGAAGGCGTAATCCCGCCACGCCGCAGGTACGCCGCGCGCAAGCAGGATGCGCCCTTCGCGGTTTTGTACCAGCATCTGGTTGAGCGCGTAGACGATGTTACCGGAGGCCGTGGAAAACCAGGGACAACGACGCACCTTCTCCTCGTTGATTTCAAACATCTCACCGAAGCATCCCGCGCCATTCGCCGCTTCCCGCAACATGCGCGCCGGCTCGACCGTATCGCCCAGTTCAGCCAGCGCCGCCGCCATCCAACCCAGATACCACGCGCACACGGAGGAGCCCACCTGATACATGTTGCCGAACGCTCGGCCGTGCTGCACAAAATGGTAGGCCGCGTTTCGTTGCAACTCGTTCGTTTCGTCGAAGAGCGGATACGGGAAGAGTCCGCCCATCGAGGCCACGCTCTCTTCCGCACACCCTTTGTAGGGCACATAACGTCCGTTCTCGTGCGGCAGGCTTTCACGCAACTTTAACGCGGCATGACGCCAAGACGCGGCCTCATCAGAATCGAGCTTGAGCAGTTCGGCCCCGGCCGCCGCCGACTCCAACGTATAGATCGCGCCACAGGAGGTAAGGAAGGGATTGAGGCGCGATGTACCCAGCCTCTCCAAGTCGGTGCACTTGCCAATAATCATCGAGCCGTCGGGCCATTCGTAGATCATGTTCGCCAAGAAGAAGCGCGCGCACTCTTTGATGACCGGATAGCCGACTTTCGACAGGTAGTCGACATCTCCCGTGTAAAGATAGTGATGCCAAGCCGACAGGGCAATGTTGGACATGTGAAAGATGTGATCGGCCCAAAACCCATAAGGCGGCGCGCCCTCGGCACCGTCTTCCAGTGCTTCCCACGGATAATGTGCGCCGAACAGACCGGGACGCCCGTAGTGCGCTTTGCGGTACAGCGCTTTTTTCAACCCCTTGAAACGAAACTCAGGACAGCGGCGTGCCAGATCAGGCCGGTTGCTGCTCTCCAGCGCTTGATAGCAGAACATTTCATCCCAACCGAAATAACGTCCGGCCCAGTGCGTGTTGAAGAGACCGACCGGAAACGACCACCGGGTGGCATTGGCACGCAGGTGGTATTGCGCGGTGGTATACATACGCATCAGCGCGGCTTCGGGCAGTCGCACAAATGAGCGCTCCCAATACGCGGCCCACGCCGCCCGTTGTTCAGCCAAGAGCGCGTCGTATCCCAGTGCAAGTATTTCGGCCCGCATCTTTTGCTCGCGCGTTTCAACATCCTTGCCGTCGAGCGAGTCGGTAAAAATCAGGCAGATGGTCTGCACGAGCGATTGTCCTTCACTCACGTTGCCCTCGAAAGCCAGTTCAACCCGCGCACCATCGGCTTTGACTGTGACTGGCGTATCGGCGGCGAGCGTCACGATCCCGGAACTGGCCGGATAACCGTCGGCCTGATACGTGATGCGCGCACAACGCGCGGACTCATCCCGAACACTTGTGCCGGTCACGCGCCGCGGAAAGCCCTCACTCTTACGCGGCTCGGAAAACGCGTATGCAAACGCCGCGCGCACACGGTGCGGTTGTCCATCGGCAGAACGGTAGCGGCGCTGCAGCACAATCAGATCGCGTCCCAGCGGCGTGAAAACGGTCGTCTCCACCTCCACGCCCTGCCCGAAACGGTTGCGGCAGCTCACGACACCAGCGCGCGTATCCAGCGTCTGCGACCACGCCGCCGGCACCGGACACGGCTGGCCATCGGCTTCGAGCCGCCAGTCAAAATGGCCGAACGGGATCAGGCGCGAAGCTGGCGGATCGTAACGACGTCCTGCCCAGAAGATCGTGGGCACCATATTGACGTAGGCCTGCTGCAATTGGCCGCCGGTCTGGTCGACCTGCAAGCAGAGGCTGCCGTTACTGACCAGCGGCGGCACATAACCGGGCGGAACCGCGTTCGAAACCCCGTTCACCGTGTTGACCCCATCAACCGAGTATGCGCACGCGGCCGCACTCACATAGAGCAAGCAGATCGCTGACAACCGCACCAAACGAATTCCCCATGTGTTCATTGCCACACCTCTACTTTT
>DAOTMQ010000175.1:4717-7969 GCA_035450385.1 Kiritimatiellia bacterium
TTAGATCAGGGCCTGCTTGCAGTACTGCACGCACTTGGCCACTTCCTGCACGGCGTCCGAACTTTGCGGTATCGGGTACTCCAGTTCAATGTCGGCGTAGATGCGCCACTTGTTTTTCTTGAGCAATTGCAGCGCCTCGATGATCGGCGTGTCGCCTTGACCGAACGGCATGTTGGTGCCCTTGTTCGCCTTGCGCTTGCGGTCCTTGAGATGCAGGCTGAAGATACGGTCGTGGTATTTCTTAATGACCGCCAGCACGCAATCGTCGTTCGCCGCCACATAGTGGCCGATATCGAGATTGATCGCGAGGTTCTTGCCATACGACAGGATCGGTCCGTCATAGGTTGTCGCGTTGATCTGCGTATGGTTGTGGAACGCCACCTTCACACCGTGCTGGTCCGCCATCGGACCGACACGCTTGGCCACCTCTTCCGAGATTTCGCGCGTGATGGCTTTGGCCCCCAGTGCCTTGGCTACGTTGAAGTAGTAAGCGATTCGTTCGTCCGTGCAATTCTTGTCACCGATATTGCCGAACTTGACGATATGAATGCCGACCCCGGCATCCGCATACATCTTACGCAGTTCCGCGACCTTTTCCAGCGACGAGCCGGCGTACTTCTCAACCACGTCCCCCATCAACTCGATCGAATTGATGCCACTGTCCACAACCTGCTTCAACACCGCCTCGGCACTCTTGTCGGGCATCGAACGATAGCTGTAGGTAATCACGCCGACCTGCACCCCGCCAAACTTCGAGCACGGCCCCTTGCCCGCACACATCGAACGGCACCCCGGCAAGAGCGGCACCGCGCCTGCGGCTGCCAAGCCTCCCATGAAAGAACGACGTGAAAAAACTGTTCCCTGCATACTCATGTTGTCTCTCCCAGTTTCATGATTTTGACACTCCCCGCCGTCCGTCCATTGTGACGGAACGCGAACGGGTCGATTTAAGGATAGGACAACTCCGGCCGTTTTTCAATACCCGTCACACCAAAACAAGTAATCGGTTAGTGACAGGGGGTGCGCGAAGATCATTTGTTTCCCGCACGAAACCGAACCTCTCCTGCCAGATCTCCCGCGTGGGTAGAAATCATCCAGGTAAGCGCTTTTTCAGGCAGACAGGCTTCGCATATTAGGCCGCGGTTCCCTGCCTGCCGGACTTCCCATTCCACCCGATCTGCATCGCATATCACCCTCCTTTACTGTTAATCGTGCAATACGCATACTTGACGAACGGCGGCAACTCCCAGACGCCGGGCGAAATCTCGCGTGGTAGATCGGTTGCGGCGGGATCGTCAAGCGGAGCGAAGAATACGGGCTTCTTACCCGCCGGAAGACGCAGCCGCACACCTTTTACCGGATGCAGAAACTCGTAGTTAACGAAGTGCACCGAAGCGACGTCGGTCCCGGCGACCTTGAATTGAGCGAACACCGTCTCCGGCGCGGCAACGACCTCGACGGGGGGCTTCCAGCCGGTTTTGGCGAGGTCGACGAGAAACGGCTCAGGCCCCTTCACGGGGCGGTATATCGCGTATTTGATGTGCGTCAGGTACTTCATCTTGGCGGAATCGGCTTCGTCGCGCCATGCGACATTCGGCAACTTCGCAACCGCAGTCTTGAGCGGGTTCGTATGACGCTGGCGGTTCCACTCGTCATAACGCCCCGACTCGCCGGTGCAGACGAGGCGTCCCCCCTTCTTCGCATAGGAGACGAGCGCAGCGACCTGCACATCCGAGAGGCACGTTTGATTTGCCACGACGATCACTGCGGCATCCTCCGCATGCGGCAACAGATTCGCCTCGGTAGAGATCGAATAGCCGAACGGCACATGCCCTCTCAGCGCCGCACCCTCGGCAGCCAGGAGCGACTCGTGCGAAAGTTGAGAATGGAGCATCGCCGGTCCCGACACGAGCAAACGCACAGGCATCCAGTCCTTCGCGGCGAACAGCGCGCGATTCGTCTTTACGAACTTCTGGAACGCGGCAAGCTGGGGCCGACGCCGCGCGAGACGCTGTCGATTGATGAACCCCCCGTCCGGATCGGCATAGGGGGCCATGATCGTGCGGTCAGCCGGCACGCCGCCGAAAACAACGTCCTCGACCATCGGCAGCAGATACGTCTCTTCAATTTCGTTCTGGCTGTCGCCTGCGGCACCGTCGCACGAGGCGAAGTAGGTGGCCGGAAACTCCCGCGCATATTTCAGATCGCGCACGCGGTTGACGATCACATCGCCTTCGAGGTGCGGATACATGTTGGCCTGCCCCATCACGAGGTCAAAGCACTTCGGAAGCTCCGTCATGTCCACAGACTTGTTGCCTGCGGTATTGGGTGCACGGTAAGGACAGATGTTTGCGGCGACCACGCAGTCACGTTTCACCGAATGAGCATAGTCGTAGAAGCGCTTGAAGAGCGCCGTCATACGCTTCGTGCGCCACACGTTGAACTCCTGCAGAAGCGGCTCGCGCACTTCGCCCCAGGGCAGCGCTGCGTACTCCGGCATCCCGAAATGTTCCAACGAATCGAAGCCAAAGCGGTCCGCCGGATTTCTGATCGTCATCAGGTGTTCGTGGAACAGCTTCTGGCAACGGCTACAGAAGCACGGCTTCATATAGGCGTTGTCAAAGAAGATGCCGTCGAAGCCGCCCTCGGTAAGCGCGATGCGGATCACCTTCTTGAGATACTCCTCGAAGGCGGGCTCATTGAAGCAAGGCTCCCAGCGGAAATATCTGGAGTAGTAATAGATTTGTCCATCGCTGCGTCGCGCGGCCCACTCCTCCAGGTTGGGGATTTCACGCTTCATCGTCTCGGGGTAGATTGTCGAGAACTGCACGTAGGCGACCGCCTTCACCCCGTGCTTATGACAATTCTCCACGAAGCGTTTGACGTTCGGGAAATCCTTTTTCTCCTCCTCCCATCCCATGCCCTTGTAGAAGCGGCATAAAAGCCAGTTGAGCCCAAGTTCTTCCATCAGTTTCGGGCACTCCTCCGAATCCCACCACTTGAACCACTCGGGCAGCCAATGGCAGTTTCCGTGGATACCGCCCGTGGACCTCACGCCCATGCGCCGGTACATCGTGTAAGGCTCGTGCGCCCCGAACGTCCACCACATGTCGAGCGGATCAGGCGCGGTGTAAGCCGGAGGCGCACTCTCTCCAACGACCGCAGCCGTACACTCCTGCGCAACAAAGACGCCCCAAATGGTGAGCATGGTAACCAGTCCACCACCCCACCCCAACATCTTTATCTTCCCGT
>DAOTMQ010000176.1:0-7762 GCA_035450385.1 Kiritimatiellia bacterium
CCTTCCAACTCCACCTTTTTCGCAATCGCCCGCGACACAAGAAAACGTGCCTCGCCGGCACAGATCACCAGTGAACGCTCGTGTTTGCGGTTGCGGAACATCCGCACGCGGACTCCGGGATAGAGTCCCATTTCGGCGGACTTGCGGTCATGGTTCACGCGGATGGTTCCGCATTCGCCATCCGTAAGATCCACGAGACAGCGCCCGATCGGCGATGTCGGCTGGAGATCCTCGTCACGATGGCTCATACGACCACCCGCTTTCCAACAGTTCGCATCAGGCCATACCCACACATCGCGGCGACGGTCACGCCGCCCACCCAGAGCATCGCGCGCAACGGCGCTTCCGCGAAGGTAGCAAACTGATAATACACCGTCGCCACCATCCATGCCAGCAACGTCTGGTAGGCCACTGCGAAAAGCATCCAGCGCCAGCCCGCCTCACGCGCCAACACGATCAACGTTGCCAGACACGGCGAATAGACCAGCACAAACAAGAGGTAGGCGAAAGCCGCAGCGCGGCTGTCGAAATGGTCGCGCAACGCATTGAGCAGGCCGCCGCCATGCACCGCGCGCTCCTGTTGCTCCGTGCATGCTTGCTGTGCTGCGCAGCCCGCCGCTACCACACCGCCGCCGGATTTGTAGGCGGCGACCAGTTGTTTGACGGCGTCCCTGAGCGCTTGACCGAGTTCGAACGGAGCATCGTCATGCGCGTCATCCTCATGCGCATAGAGCACCTCCAGCGTCCCCACAATCGCCTCCTTGGCCATCAGCCCCGCCAGCAGTCCGGCGGCGGCCGGCCAGTTTTCTTCCGACACGCCCATCGGCCGCAGCGTCACCGTCATCGCGCGTGCGGCAGACGTGCGCCATTCGGCGGCACGTTCCGCGTCGCCGCTCACCCGGTCAAGCAATGCATTGCCGAGGCTCAGCAACAGCGCGATCAGGACGATCACTTGGCCGGCGCGCGTGAGAAAACTTTTGAGATTGACCCACACATGCTCCAGACAGCCGCGCAGCGCGGGCACATGATACGGCGGCAGTTCCATCACGAAAGCCGCCGCCTCGCCCTTCAGCAAGGTACGATGCAGCACAAGACCCGATAAAATCGCGAGTATGCCGCCGATCAGATAGAGTGCGAAGATCACCAGATTGCCCGAACGCTGGAAAAAGGCCATCGCGAAAATCGCATAGACCGGCATCCGCGCGCCGCATGACATAAAGGGCGCGATCAGCATCGTCAGCACGCGAGCGCGCCGTTGCTCCAATGTGCGCGTCGCCATCAAGGCCGGTACCGTGCAGCCGAATCCGACCAGCAACGGGATGAACGCTTTGCCCGGCAGGCCGATGCCATTGAGAAAACGATCCATGATGAACGCCGCGCGCGCCATGTAACCCGATTCTTCCAGCAATGTCAGGCAGAAGAAGATCATGCAGATCGGCGGCATGAAGGTCGCGACCGTCGTCAAACCAGCACCGGCACCGTCGGCAAGCAGCGTGATTAAAATCTCCGGTGCGCCGCGCGCGGCCAGCCAGACCCGCGTCTGGTTGATCAGCAACGCGCTGCACACGCTGTCAAAAAAATCGACCAAGGGCTGCGTCAGCCGCACGGTGAGCCAGAAGACGATGAACATCACACCCAGAAATGCGGGGATGCCGACCGGACGGCTCAGCAGCACGCGGTCGGCCATATCGGAAAAACGCCGCCGCATCTCGTCCCGGCGGCACACCACGTCGCGCGCGAGCCCGCGGATAAAGCCCAGCCGCGCATCCATCACCGCAGTTTCCGGCCGCTGCCCGGTATGCCGCGTCAACCGCGCATTCTCTTCCTCCACGATCGCGTCGAACAGACCGCCCGTCAACTCGCGTGCGCACGGATCGCGTTCCAGTAGCTTGATCGCCAGCCACCGCGAATCCACACCCGCATCATCCGCCGCCACGATTAGGCATACCTGCAAGCGCTGCACCGAGGGCTCCGCCTCACCATACGCCACATGCGCCGCAGGCAGGCGGCGTTCGGACGCAACCTCCGCCACCGCCGCGCGCAACTCCTCCAGTCCCTCGCCGCGCGAAGCAACCATCGGCACGACCGGACAACCCAGATGCTGCGCCAGATGCCGCGCATCCACCTTGATCCCGTGCCGTTCAGCCACGTCCACCTGATTGAGCGCCACCACCAGTGGCACGCGCATATCCAGCAGTTGGGAGGTAAGATAAAGGCCGCGTTCGAGATTCGAAGCATCGACAATGTTGATGACCGCAGAAGGACGGTTACGAATCAGATAATCGCGGGCGACCCGCTCGTCCTCGGTATCCGGCGAAAAGGAATAGATGCCCGGCAGATCGGCAATGCGGTACGCACGACCATTGAGCGTAAAATTGGCATGCGCGCTCTCGACCGTCACGCCGGTCCAATTGCCCGTGCGCTCATGCGCCCCCGTGAGCAGATTGAACAGCGTGGTCTTGCCGGCGTTGGGATTGCCTACCAAAACGACGTTCAGAACGTCGTCCATATTCACTCCCCCCGCTCGCTTTTGTTAGACAAGGAAAACATGCCAGCAGAGTATACGGGGCACAGCCCTCCAAAAACAAGCGGATTCGACGGACAATCTGTAACCTTTTTTTGTAACCATTTTTTTTGTAACCGGTTGGTGACAGGGATGTACGAAAATCTTGCTCCCGACTGCGTACACACAAAACACGCGCTCGACTTGCATGCCCCCCTGTCACCAACCGATTACATTCAATACCATCATCCTCTTCTCTGTGAGAGCGGACGACAGGTGTTCGCTATTTGGCGAACCCTCTCACGCCTCTGACCTTGAGCTTGATTGAATAGACGCCTCTCTTGCCGCAAACATACAGGATGTTCTTGTCCGGCCCGCCGATGCAGCAGTTCCCGCACCAGAACTCCGGAATCCTGATGACGCCGAGCTTCTCGCCGTTCCGGTCCCACACGTTGATGTCTTCCGCCGTCATGTACAGTCGTCCGTCCGCATCGATCGTCATGCCGTCGGTTCCGAACCCTATGTCGCAGAAAAGACGCTTGTCCGAGAGACGTCCGTTCTCGCCGATGGAATACGCCCAGCATTTCTTACCGCGGTGGTCGGCCACGTAGAGCGTCTTGCCGTCCGGCGCTCCCGTGATGCCGTTCGGTTCCACGAGGTCGTCGGTCACGCGGATCACTTCACCGTTTGCGGTCACATAATAGACCTGCTTCGTGTCCATCGGCGGTTGCACGTATTTCGACCACTCCTTCCACCGATAGAAGGGATCGGTAAAATACCATCCCGATCCGTCAGGGCGCTCCCACACGTCGTTCGGCCCGTTGAAGTCCCGGCCGCCGAAGCCCTTGGCCAGCACCTTCCGGACCGTGCCGTCGCGATTCAGCAGTTGCAGTTCATTCTCGCCCATCGAGCAGGCCAGCAATGTTCCGTCTTTCCGGAACAGCATGCCGTTGACATGTCCTGCTGGTCTCTTGAAGAGCCTGACGCCGTCCGCCTCGTTCCAGCGCAGGATCTCGTCCGACATGAAATCGCTGAAGAACAGGTCTCCACTCACCGGATCAACCGTCGCGCCCTCGGCGGTCTTGAAAACGTCACCGAGCGTGCGCACGTACTCCCCTTCCTCGACAATCTCCCGCATCCGCTCGCCTTCGACGACGTATTGCCACACGTCGCCGCCCTTTACGCCGCGCCACGTCGCTGGCACGTCGCTCACCGCCAGCGCGCGAAAGAGGTCCGGACGCTCCCGATAGGCCCTCACGGCGGCTTCACAGACGTTTCCACTGGCTTCGAGATAGATTTTCTCTTTGCCGCCCGGCTGCGCCATGATCTGCTGCGCCCGTTCAAGGATCAGGGATTTCTGGTTCTCGATGTCGTTGCACGCTTTTCCGCGGCAGCCGGGATCCTTCGCGAAGATCCGTCGCCCGCCGCCCCATCGGACGGGTTCGACGAACTCCACGCCGTGAATCACCTCGCGAATGCCGTTCCCGCCAAAAGGCGCGGTCGGCTCGTGCCCAAGCAGGATGCGATACTTCGGATCTGCATAGCGTTCAAAAAAAGCCGCGCTTTCGGCCGCGTTTCCCGTTGATGCGGTCGGTATCTTCCGCACGAGGTTGTCCGGCGAATAGCAGGCGTCGCCGGCAATCACGTAAACCTGTCCGCACGCGAGCGGAATCTCGACGACCGAATGCCCCGAAGTGTGACCGCCGACCCGGCGCAGGATCATGCGTCCGCCGAAAAGCTCAAGCTGCTCGTCGAATGTCGTGACCGCGCGTCCATACAGCAGTTTCTTCGCACGTTCCGCCTCCTTCGCTTGAATGTAAACGCGCGCGTCGGGAAATGACGCAAGAGACCCGATGTGGTCGTCATGGTGATGCGTGATAAGGCAGTCGGTAATGGTTTCGGGCGCGATGCCGTTTTTCCTGAGCAATTCGTCGGGGCGGATGAAATGCTCGGCCGTTCGCCCGAGGAAGAAGAACTTATCGCACCCGACGTCGACGAGAATGCGGCGTTCGCCGAATTCAATGAAATGGAACAGGAGCGATATCGTCTGCAGCTTCTCCTTCGATCCGCCCGGAAAGATCATGTTCTCCGGCAGGTCGAACTCGCCATACTTGCAGGTCCAGAGGCGCGGTTTCGGCGCATCGTTCTCGCCGTGCGGCATGCCAAGGAGCGGATAAAGGCCGCTCAGCGAAACAAACAAAAACACAAGCACTGTTCTCATGGGACTCCCTAGGTTAAGTCATGTTGGGCCTTCGCCGCGTCTTTTGTCCATTCTACAGATCTCTTTTCGAAGCGATCACCGGATTTCGGAAAGATCGACCGTCGGCAGGTTGCAGGCGTCGAGCGAGACCTTGTGAACGAGCAGGTCGTGTTCGTAGAGCCCGGGCGGATTGGGAATTTCGCCGCGGATGATGCGCGCCAACTCCTGAAGCTGTCCCGCATAGCGATCCGTCGGCACCGGGAACGAAATGCGGTTGATGCCGGTGTGGTACCCCGCCGCCTTCGCCGCGCCGTTCACGACCTTCAAATACATTTTCACTTCGAGCTTGTCAACGCGGGCAAGACCTTCATTCAGCCCCGTCGTGTGCTTGACTGTCCTGAAGTCCTCGATCGGTTCGAGCGCCATCGACCCGTTGGTCCCGTCGATCCGAATGTGGCGGCACGGCTGCGTGCCGCGCGAGCAAACGCGGATCACGACGTTTGCACGCGGATATTCGAGAATTGTCAACGAATGCGTAAGCGCATCCTCCGGATCACCCGGCGCCGCCTTGAGAATCGAATACGTCTTCGCCGGCAACGCATCGTTGAAGATCGGCATCGCCCACTCGATCACGTGGCACGCGAGAAGGTAGGCCGTGCCCCCAGGGTAAAACGATGCGTATTCGGGATATTTCGGATAGCCGTAACTGTGATCGAGATCGGCTTCAACTGAGTAGATCTCCCCGAGCGCTCCCGACTTCGCGATTTCCACCATCTTGTTGATGGCCGCGTTGGAGCGGAACATGTAGCCGATTTGGAGCGGCACACCCAGACGTTCGCAGATGCGACTCATCTTCGCGAACCCGGCCTGATCCGTGCCGAGGGGCTTGTCCATGTGCATCGGGATTCCATGGCGCGCGATTTCGGTCGCGACACCGACCAGTTCCGAGTTGGAACACTCAATGACGATGAGGTCCGGCTTCACCTCGTCGAAAACCTGCTGCGGCGTGAAACACGGATAGTTGGTGTAGCCTTTCAACGACGGCTCAGCCATCCGCATCGCCGTCGAGGCGCGGTCATCCACCCAGCCGACCATCTCGAAGTCATTCGTGAGCTTCAGCACCGCATCCCACTTGCCGCGCGAATGGTTGTGAATGATTCCCCAATGGAC
Organism: Kiritimatiellia bacterium; assembly: GCA_035450385.1. Lineage (GTDB taxonomy): Bacteria > Verrucomicrobiota > Kiritimatiellia > RFP12 > UBA1067 > DUPH01. The sequence continues at coordinate 5,874 of DAOTMQ010000176.1, forward strand.
GACCCGCGCCTTGCGGTTTCCGATTGGTTTCCATTGCTCCCCCACCGCCCTCTCGCAGACCACGCAGCCGGCCAACAACATCGCCGCCACGCCGAAAATTCCCTTCAGCCTGTTCGTGCTCATTTCATCCCCTCGCAAACGGATCCCAGCCCTTGCGATAGGCCTTCGTGACATTCTTGTCGGCTTCCGCATTGTTCGTCACATGGTGGCCGTCCCACTCCAGCACCGAGCCCTTTCCGGCCAATGACGAGATGTTGCCGAGGCAGACCGTCTTCGCGAGCGGAACCGAATACTCAAAATTGTCGTTCGCTTCGCGCCGTTCGCGGATCGCCTTGTAGAACTCGTAGAAGTGCATCGGCGTCACGCGGCGGTAGTTGAAGTCGTGCGGGCGGTCGACGCGCGGCATGCACCAGCCCGCCGAACGCGGCATGAAGCGATAGCCGCCGTGATGCGTGAACCAGAGATTCGCCTTCGTGCCGACGAAAAGGACCCCGTTCTTGTAGAACGGATCGTTCTCAAAGCCGTTTGCCTTCTCGACCTCGAGAACCTTCGGCGGGATGTTGAGATGCTCGCGCTTATGGGGCATGCCGAACTTGTTGACGAATTCCTTCGTGTAGGGCACGCCTTCGTTGAGTCCGTCCCACCAGTGCATCGTCACCTCGTGGCCGAACTTCGAGGTCGGATAGTGGAACTCGAACGCATCGCGGAAGCCCCAGGCACCTTTGAGCGCGAACTGCGCGTCGTGACACGTCACGCGATCGGGATCCTTGAGGCCGAGCGCCCAGAACGCGACATCCATGATGTGCATGCCGAGGTTGCCGATCGACCCGTTGCCATAGCCGATCCAACTGTGCCAGCCGTGCGGATGCATGCCGTCCTGATCGGGAGTTTCTGGGTAGTAGTCGCAGATGGGCGAGCCGCCGCACCAGAGATCCCAGTCCATCCCCTTCGGCGGCGGAGCGGCCGCGGGACGCTGGTAGATGGAATTACAACGGTCGTCGTAGGCCCAGACTTCTTTCACCTCTCCGAGATTCCCCTCGGCGATGCGGTCGACACAGTACTTCATTGACGGGAAGGAGTGTCCGTACGTGCCGCACTGCGTCACGATACCTGGACGCTTACGCGCCTCGGCGAGGATAAGGTCGCATTCGGCCACTGTAAGACAGAGAGGCTTGTCGAGATAGACGTGGATGCCGCGGCGCAGCGCCATCACCGCCGGCAGCGTGTGCTGATGGTTCGGGGTTTCAACGACGATGGCATCGATCTCGTCACCCATCTGATCAAACATGTCCTGATAGGTGGAGAAGCGCCGCGCGGACGCGAAGTTCGCCTTGCCTGCGGCACTGCACGTCTTGGCGACGAGCTTTTCAAGAATGTCGAAACGGACCGGATCGGGATCGACGATCGCAACGAGATTTTCGCAGAGAACCCCGTCGATCATACATCCCGTCTGCAATCCGCATCCGATCAGCGCGACGCGGATTTTCGCGCCCTTGGCGATCTGGCGGTTGCGCGAGAGGCCGAAGCCTGCGCAACCGATGTTAAAGAGCGGCAAGGCCGAAGCCGCCGCGACGCCCTTCAGAAGATTCCGTCGATTGATAGTCATGTCTCCGCTCCTTTTGGCGTTCATGTTACCATTTTCTTTTCAGGTTTCAAGTTTCGCACTTGTTCGCGTTGTGAGGTACGGCGGGACGTCTCAGACTGCGAAGGGAATCCGGACACCAGACAGGTGCGGGGTGACTGAAAGTTGGATGTTGAGCGCTCAGTGTTCGGCGTTCCCACTATTTCACATTGAACGCGCCGTCCCGCCTTGTTATAGTGTAATCGATATTCGCGGGCCCATAGCTCAGTCGGTCAGAGCGGAGGACTCATAATCCTTTGGTCGCAGG
>DAOTMQ010000177.1:0-7748 GCA_035450385.1 Kiritimatiellia bacterium
TTGCGCCCACGCAGTGGCTCGCAGCGGCAAGTGTAATGATGGCGGCGATCCCGATACCGATAGCGATAGCGATGCCGATGGTGGCGCAATGGAACCCTGAAACGCATGACCTTCGCACTCCTCTGTCACTAACCGATTACCCCGATTTCAGTGGTTGTAGATTTTCGGAGTTGACCTCTTTCATCTCCCCCGCATAATGGACGCCAACAGGAGAAACGGTCATGATGCGTATTGGAATGATGCTGGGGCTGATTGCCATATTGGCGGACCATGCAGGTGCTGAACTAACACCGGGGACGGCGCGACTGACGCTTCAGGCGTTCGATCCCGGTAAAAATCTGGTGACCAACGGATCGTTTGAAACCGAGGTCAACGGCATCCCGACAGGATGGCTGTGGGACCGCCGTAACACCGACGCCACGCTCACGTTCGACACGCAAAATCCGCATACAGGACGCGCCTCGATCAAAATCACAAATGGCACTGCCTTCGGTGCGCATGTGTTCGGTACGCTTTGGGTGGCCACCCCGATCCCGGTCAAACCCAACACGTGCTACACCTATTCCGCTTCTGTTAAGACCGCCGGCACCCTCCCCGGCGTGTGGATCGGTGGCGGCGAGGGCTGGAAGATACGGCTCGGTCTGCCCGCCACCTACGGCCGATGGCAGCGGATATCGCGCACGTTCGTGACCGGCGAGCGGGAAACCACGTTTCAATTGCGCATCTGCACTGAGCGACCGACCGAAGCCATCTGGATCGATGACCTCTCATTGCGCGAAGGTGAGCGGCCGGTGCCAGCGTGTCTGGATGGTGTATCGCCCTCAACCTTTCTGGATCTGGCACCCCCCGCCCCGCCTGAAGTGACGCACCGTGGTCAAACTTTCGCGACGCGCTGGGCACCGGAGCGCTGGCCGTGTGATACATGGACGTTCTGCGCAGATGAATTCAAGGCGGAAGGTGTGGTCGTGGTCGACGATGCGTCCCGTCCCGCGGATGTGAAGGTAACGCTCTCTGACGGCGCGGGCAACGTTATGGCATCGCAGCACGCGACGCTCGCGGCCGGAGATAAAACAGCACGTTTGATGTTGCGCTACCATCTGGGTGACCGCCGACCCGAGAAGCTTGACTGGAAGCTTCACCTGATTCGTGATGGGCAGACGTTGACGAGCAACACCGGAACCGTCAACGTGGTTTCCGCATCGCGCGTGCGTGCGGCCGTAACACCAGTGGTCGCCGCACGTGATCGATTGCGCACGGCGGTCGAACAGCTTGAACAGCGCGGGTTGGGCGCAGCATCGCGCGTGACGCTGACCGTACTGGAAAACTTTGTGCCGTGGGTTGACGCGGATCTCGCCGTCGGCAGGATCGACCGCGCGTGGGACACAGTCTACTTGCTCCAACAGATGGCGGCCCGCGAGGAGGCTCGCGCACAAGCCATCCTTAACGGGCGGGCCACCGATTTCCCTGTGCCGCGCTATGCGACCAGTCCGCTCGAAATCTCGCGTGCGCAGACCATCGGGACGCGACGCCACCCAGACGGACGGACCGAGCGCGGACCGGTTCTATTCACCGGTTACGGGCACTTCAGCCAAGTCAGAAAAGATGTCGAGAAACTTCCCGGATACGGCTGCAACATCATTCAGGTCGAATTCGGGCCGCACTCCGTCCTGCCCCAAGAGGATGAAACCAGCGATCGCGCGATCAATGAATTCCTGGCCCTCTGCGACCGTGCCGCGCAGGCGAATGTCTCCGTGAATCTACTGCTCAGCCCGCACTATTTTCCGCAATGGGCGCTCAAGAAGTGGCCGGAGCTTGCCGACTGCCGTGGCGGCTTTTTCAACTTTTGCGTCCATGATCCCCGCGCGCGCTCTGTCCTTGAGAAGTCGCTGAGGCAGGTGATTCCCCGCGTGATGAACCATCCCGCGCTGCACTCGGTCTGTCTGAGCAACGAGCCGATCTGCGTCGATCTCTCCGCCTGTCGGATCACGGCGAAAACATGGTCTGCCTGGCTAGAAAAGCGTCACGGAACCATCGCCGCGCTCAACGTGCGCTGGAACACGACGTATGCCGACTTCGCGTCGATCCCGGTGCCCGCGCCGGCCTTCGAGGCGACACCCGCCTGTCTCGACTTCATCCGTTTCAATAGCGAGACCTTTGCGGACTTTCACCGTTGGATGGCCGATCTGGTTCACGAGATGGCGCCTAATTTGGCCGTTCATGCCAAGATCATGATGGGCGCACACTTTCACAAGACCTTGCACGGGGTCTGGTCTGTCGATCCCGAAGCCTTCGCCGCACTGAGCCAGTATAACGGTAACGACACCTACTGCATGTATAACAAGACAGGTGGCATGTGGAACAACGGCTGGCGGCACTGCCAAGCGGGCTACGACTACCAGCGGAGCATGGCCGATCTGTCGGTCGTTAATTCCGAAAACCACCTCATTAACGATCGCGATGTGAGCGTTATTCCACCGGCCCACCTCTATGCAACGCTGTGGCAGAACGCGATTCACGGGCAGAGTGCCACGACGATCTGGGTATGGGAACGGTGCAACGATGATGTGAGCGATCTGGCGGGATCGATCCTCCACCGTCCTGACTGCGTGGAGGCTGTGGGGCGCTGCGGCCTCGACCTCAATCGCTTGGCGCACGAAATCGCCGCGATCCAAAATCTCGCGCCTGAGGTGGTGTTGCTTTGGAGCCGATCGTCACTCGTACTCGGAACCGATCACGCGCCCGTTTTGAATGACACGTACGAAGCGGCCAATTTCTTGGGGCGTCCGCTCGGCTTCGCAAGCGAACGGAAGCTGGAGGAAGCGGCGCGTACCGGTGTGTTGCCGCGACCGCTCGACACGGCCAAGGTGCTGCTGCTACCGCAGGTGACCCACCTGCCGGACGCGGCACGCGAAGGCATCGAAAAACTGCGCGCGGCCGGCGTGCATGTCGTGACGATCGGGGCTGTGCCGACACACAATGACTGCAACCAGACGCGGGACATTCAGAATCTAGAAACGCTAGCCAAACCGCGTGACGCGCGCGCACTGTTCCCGCTGCTGACGGCACGTGCCGCTGCATGGGGACTGCCGCCCACGCCGCAGGTGACCGATACCGCAGGGCAACCCCTCTTCGGCGTTGAGATCCGCTCGGCCCCCTATCAATCCGGCGTGGTCGCTTCGGTCTGCAACCACCTGCGCGAACCGCAATCCATCTCGATCGAGGGACTGCCTGCCGGCAGCCGGGTTGATCTGATCACCGGTCGCACACTTGGCGACACCATCACTGCCGAACCGATGGTGCCCTTGCTCATCAGGGCACCCGGCAAATAGTCGCGACGAAGCGTTACGCCTGACCCATCGCGCTGAACTTTTCGTAACGCTGCGCCACGAGGGTCTTCAGTGGCACCGCGCACAGGGCGTCCAGATTTGCGAGCACCGCCTTCTTGACCGCTGCCGCCGTAGCGGCGGGATCGATATGGGCGCCGCCAGTCGGTTCCGGCACAATGGCATCGATGATGCCCAGTTTCTTCAGCGATTCGGCCGTAATCTTCAAGGCCTCAGCGGCTTGCGGTGCCTTGCTGCCGTCACGCCACAGAATCGAGGCGCAGCCTTCCGGTGAAATCACGGAGTACACGGCGTTCTGTAACATCAGAATGCGATCGCCTACGGCGATTCCCAGCGCGCCACCGCTGCCGCCCTCGCCCGTGACCACCACGACGATCGGGGTCTTAAGCGTAGCCATGAACTCTAGGTTATGGGCGATCGCCTCGGCCTGGCCGCGGGCCTCGGCCTCGCTGCCCGGATAGGCACCCGGCGTATCGACAAAGCTGACCACTGGCAGGCTGTACTTTTCGGCGAGGCGCATCAACCGCATCGCTTTGCGGTAACCTTCCGGATTCGCCATGCCGAAGTTGGCTTCGATATTCTCTTCCACACCGCGTCCCTTGCGGTGGCCGATCAACATCACCTTGCGTCCGCCGATCGTGGCGAAACCGCCAATCAAGGCGCGGTCATCGCCGAACAGGCGATCGCCGTGAAGCTCCACAAAGTCATCGCACATCAGACGGATGTAATCCGTGATGTTGGGGCGTTCCGCATGGCGCGCGATCTGCACAATATCCCATGCCGTCAATTTCTTCTCAGTTTTCTTAGCCATAAACACTCACCTGAAAACGTGATTGGACATTCAAGGGTCGCGGGATTACCGTCTCAATACCCGGCGTAACGGAGAACCTTCGCGAGGAACGCTTTCAACTCCTTGCGCGGCACAATGTGATCGACGAAGCCATGCGCGAGTGTGTACTCGGCAGTCTGAAAATCATCCGGCAGCTTCTGCTTGATGGTCTGCTCGATGACGCGCCGGCCGGCAAAGCCGATCAGCGCCTTGGGCTCGGCAATGTTGAGGTCGCCCACCATCGCATAGCTGGCTGAGACACCGCCTGTCGTCGGATCGGTCAGGATCGAGATGTACGGCAGTCCGGCCTCTTTGACGCGCGCGATCGCCGCACAGGTCTTGGCCATCTGCATCAACGAGACGATACCCTCGTGCATGCGTGCGCCACCCGAGGCCGACGCGATGATCAGCGGACGTTTCAACGCAATGGCCTTCTCAGCGGCCAGACGGATACGTTCGCCAGTTCCACTGCCGAGGCTACCGCCCAAGAACCTGAAGTCCATCACACCCAACACCACCGCGATCTGCTCGATGGTAGCGGTGCCGGTCAGAATCGATTCCCCCTCACCCGTCTTGGCGACCGTGGCTTTAGCCTTGTCCACATACGCACCGCCCGAGTCCGAGAAGGAAAGCGGATCGTTGAAACTGACATCGGCGTTCAACTCCTTGAAACTGCCGGCGTCAGTCAACAGCGCCACCCGTTCGCGGCAACTCAAACGCGCGTGATAATTGCAACGAGGGCAGACCTTGTCAGCCGCATCCCACGCTTCTCGCGCGACGTATACCTTACAAGACGGGCACACCGCCCAAATCGCCTCTGTCGGAACACGGGCCGGAGCTTCGGCCGGCTTTTCAAACCATGACATGATTGGAACTCTCCTTATACTCCCAGAACGAGAATGACAATATCAGAAGGAATGTCATCCTAGCAAGCCCGCATCGCGTCACATCTTTATCCGCAAGCGCCCGCTGCCGGTGACAGTGACCCAGAGAACGCGCGCCTCCTTCACGTAGCGGAACTCGATCGGGTTGCCATTCCACAGCACACGTTGCGGCGGCTGACCGACGCGCGTGATCAGGATGCGGTATTCTGATTCGGGCCAAGCGGTGACCGTCAATGCCATCGTGCCGTCATCCGCATCGACCTGCCGCACCTCGCCCGGCACATGCACAAGCGCCCCGGAAGCGAGGCGATTCAAAGTATAGAAAGGAACCTTCCCATAAGCCTCCCCCAGATGGGTTTGGAGGGTGCCGGGGTTAATGGCTGGCCCGTCGGGGCACTGCGCTTGCAACAGAAAATAATCCGGCAGCAACCCGCAACGACGCTCCGCATCGTCCAGCGGAAAACACATCTGAAGCCCCGCGACCGTCATGCCGCGTGCCAACGTGCGCCACAGTTCGGGCTGCACGCGGTCCACGCGCGCCAGATCTTCCAGTGCCGACCGGTAGACCAAGCCGCACCACTGAACAGGCTGACCGATCCAGTTGGGCGCACTCCAATGGGTCGCACCGATCACGCCGATCGTGGCGTACAGACCGACCGGCCCCTCGGTCGGTGGCGCCAGATAAAGCATGGTGACACCGGTCCATGCCCAATAGCGCGCCTGCTCCAGATACGCCTCTTTGCCGCTGAGCAGATAACCCAACACATAGGTGCGAACCAGCCTGCCCGCCGCAACGATGTCCGGTGTGTGCAGTGGCATCTCCCACGGCTGCGCGCCGCGCGGCACCTGACCTGCATAATTCGCAGTCATCTTGTCCAACACGGCAAGCGCCGCCGCAATCGCCGCCTCGTCACCGCTCAGCGCGGCCTGTTCCAGCATCTCTTCCGCTGTCATCGCCGTGAAGCCATTGCAATGATCGCTGCCCAGCGTCGAGCCGAAATCCGGCTTGCCGGGCGCTGGCGTGTAACGCCTCCGTCCTTCCGGTATGGATGCCGCCATCTGCGCGGCACGCGGGCCAGCCTGCCGAACCAAGCCCTCAAGATTACCGTAGAGTAAAGCACCGACTGGCCTCTTGGTGTGCGAGATGCCGCCCATGCCATAACGCCCGGGCGGTAGCGCGGCGATCGCCTCGCGCGCCGTATTGGTCAAGCGCGTTTTGAGCGCACTGTCCGTCGTCTGTGCCGCCAGCCAGAGCAGATAGGCAGGCACATCTTCAGCATGCGATACCGGCGGGAAACTCTTGCCCCAAACCGCATGCCGCCAAGCCAATCCGTGACGCGATGCAGAGTCCAACCAACCGGCCGCAAGCAGCCGGACCGCCGCATCGAATCCGCCATCGAAAACCGGCACCGGCGGCAAGCCACGCGCGACATACGCCCCGACCGCCTCGGTCACCGGCGCACCCTCGCCACCGCTCACGATAAACGAGTACTCATAAGTCCGCCCCGCCTCCAACTTCACACCGGCGTGTACCGCAAACTCACTTTCGAATCGTGCCTCGCCAGCGGCAGGTGACCAGACGCCCACGACATGGCCGCCGGAATGGAACACGCGGTCTGGCGAATCAAAGAGCGGACTGGCCGCCACCCCGCCGGTCTGCCACGACAGGGATATCCATTTCCCGTCTGCCGTCAACGCCATCACCGGATAACACACTTTATACGGCTCGACCAATCGCCGGTTCGCCGCCGCGCCCTTGATCTCTTTTTCATTGCTGGACGGCTCGTTTTCGAGGTACTCCACGCCCGGCAACAGCGCCTGTCCCTTGCGCTCACCGAAACTACCGCATCCCGCAAACAGCGTGACCCAAGGCAGATGCACAACCTCGCGCGACTGGTTCACCGTGATTGAACCGTCGATACGGACACCGTCGCGGCACGGCGAGAAACGGCGTGTCAACCGCCATTCAGCGCCGCCAGCATCGCGCGCGCGCGCTTTGACCGTGAACCCGTCGGCGTGTTGTTCGCGCGTCACATCCGCCGACGCCAGATCGACCGGCACCATTTGTTTGCCGGTGATAACCATCAGCGTCTCGGCAGGATTGGACTCGGCAAAGACACTCCCTTTGACGCGACAGACAAACGCATTCCAGCGGACGGGATCATGCGCCACCTCAACAGCACCTCCGCTGACGCACAGCGGAGAAGCCGGCAAGGCCACCCGGACCGGCTTTTCGTGGGCGATCGTCGCGAGCGGCACCAATGGACGCACCCGCAACGCACGCAGCGAAACGCGACCCACGCTACCCGGCGGATCACACCGGAAACGCATCCGCGGCCCGAGCAAACGGACCATGCCACGGTATGGCGTGCCTGACGACCCCTTGCGTCTCAACCACGCCGAGTTTTCGGCGGTGAAGGGCTTGCCCTCCACAGCGAAAAAGACCTCCACGTTGCCCGGTTGCCCGCACTCGGCATCCAGTTCCAGCGCCAACTGTTGCGCAACATCCGCCCCCGGCACCGTGACCGCAGGTCCCTCCAGCCATGGGTCCTCCTCACCCGTCAGTTCCACGCAAAAGCCCTCGCCTTCCGCAGGACGCGTGCGGGAATTGCCCTTCCAGCCATGACCGGGCTTGGTGAAATCAAACAACGTGACGGGTTCAGACGCCCGGCACAGCAGAGCGGACAAAGC
>DAOTMQ010000178.1:0-7730 GCA_035450385.1 Kiritimatiellia bacterium
GAACTGCTTTTCGCGCGCCTTGCGGAACTCCTCCATGCGCGCCCTGTTCGCTTCCGTCATGGCTTTGCGCTCTTCTTCATTGAGCTTGCCGTCGCCGTCTTTGTCGAACTGCTTGATTGTGTCGGCACGCCTCTCGGCACGCCGTTCAGCGCGTCTCTCGCCGCGCGCGGGAAAACCGCCCGGTCCGCCCGGTTTGGGGGCGGGGGCATTCGTTTGGGCGGAAACACCCGCCGTCAGCAGGGCCAGCAGTGAGGTCACATACAGTCGTTTCATTCGTTCTCTCCTTTTTGTTTACGCCGAAAGGGCGTTGTGCGGGTAGAAACGGTCGCGGGAAAAAATTATTGCCGATATTTCCAGCTTTCTGATCGTTTTGGGGGGCTTGACACCCTGTCGCTGTCTGGGTACACTGCGATAAATGGGTAATGCGCACGGGAGCTGACCCCATGAAAAGGAGACTTTGCAAATGGCTTTGATGTTGTCGGATCTCAAGGGCAAGACGGTGGGTGCTTGCGTGTCGGGCGGCTTGGATAGCCGCACTATCGCCAAGGTGATGGTGGAGGCGGGCGTGAAGGTGGTGGCGTTTGCCGCAGATTTGGCGCAGCCGGATGAAAAGAACATCGCGGATATCAAGACGCGCATGGCGCCATGCGGGGTCGATACGGTCATCGTGGATCTCAAAGCGCCGATGGCCGAGGCCTGCTTTCAGGTGATCGAAGCGCAGGCGATGTACGATGGCGGCTACTGGAATTCGACCGGTATCGCGCGTGCCGTCACCGTGCGCGGTCTGATCCCGGAGATGAAGAAGCGCGGTTGCACGGTGTTGGTGCACGGCGCGACCGGACGCGGCAACGACCAAATGCGTTTCGAGCGTTACACCAATGTGCTGGCGCCCGCGATGCAGGTCTACTCGCCGTGGCGTGATGCCGGCCTGCTGACGAAGTTCCCCGGCCGCACGCAGATGGTGGAGTATCTGGCGCGGTTCGGCATCAAGGCGTTCGTCGGCACCAAGAAGAAGTACTCGACCGACGCCAACCTGGCCGGCCTTTCGCACGAGGCCGAAGATCTGGAGAGCCTGGAGACGTCGATGCTGATCGTCGAGCCGACGATGGGCGTCTGGCCGCAGCAGGCACCGGACAAGGTCGAGAAAGTGACGGTACGTTTCAACAGGGGCCGGGCCGTGCAGATCAATGGCAAGGATGTGTCGCCGCTGGAGGCAATGCAGCTCGCCAATAAGCTGGCCGGACGTAACGGCATCGGTATGAAGCACGCGCTTGAAAACCGTATCATCGGCACCAAGAGTCGCGGCGTGTACGAGGCCCCCGGTATGGAACTGCTGGCCGCCTGTCTGCGCTATGTCTATCAGGCGACGCTCGACCGCCGTGCGGGCCTGCTTTTCGGGCAGCTCTCGAAGCTGGTCGCCGACCAGATTTACGACGGCCGTTACTTCGATCCGGTGACCCAGGCGGCGCGCGCCGCGATCGGGACGTTCGCCAAGCATGCGTCCGGAACGGTGTCGGTCGGGCTCTACAAAGGCAACATCTTTTTCAATGCGCTTACCGACTGCAAGGCCTCTATCTACAACGAGGCGGACTCGTCGATGGAGGCGAGCGACGGGCTCAATCCGGTCAGTTCGCAGGGATTCGCCGAGATTCAGAGCGTCGAGGCGCGCATGCTGGCGCGGGCCGGCCAGATTGTGGCCAAGTAGTGTTGTGACCCAAGCAAGGGAGGGACGGATATGGCGAATCTTAAAACTTCGTATCTCGGGCTCGAACTGAAGAATCCGCTGGTGGTCAGTTCCAGCCCGTTGACGGACAGCGTGGCGTCGGTCACACAGTTGGAGGAGGCCGGTGCCGCTGCGATCGTCATGCGCTCGATCTTTGAAGAGCAGATCGAGGCGGATGTGGCGGAGATGACGGCGTCGCTGGCAGGCGACACCAGCATGGCTGCCATCGAGTATCTGCGTGCCGACCTTCTGGGGCAGCTCGGGCCGGAGAAGTATGTTGAAAAGCTCCGGGCGATGCGCATGGCCGTGAAGATTCCGATCATTGCCAGCATCAACTGTGTGAAGGCGGCGAACTGGATATCCTACGCGAAGAAGTTGGAGTGCGCCGGAGCCGATGCGATTGAGTTGAACCTCTATCACATGCCGGTAGATCCGAAAGAGGATGCGGCATCGGTGGAGTCGCGTCGGCTGCAGGTGGTCAAGACGATCCGTAATGAGGTCAAAGTGCCGATCACGGTCAAGCTGAGCAAACACTACACGTCGCTGCTCTCTTTCGCGCGCATGCTGGATGCGGCGGGAGTGTGCGGCCTGGTGCTGTTCAACCGCTTCTTGCAGACTCAGATCGACACGGAGACGGAGTCGATCTACTACGCCCATGACTATTCGTCGCCGCATGTGCTGCACTCGCAGTTGCGCTGGACGGCGGTGATCCGCGACTGGGTGCGTTGCAGCCTTGCAATCAGCGGCGGCATCCACTCAGGCGAGGATTTGGCCAGAGCGCTGTTGGTCGGCGCGGATGTCGGTTATGTCTGCTCGGTGCTGTATGTGCGGGAGGACCTTGGGGTCATCCGGGAGATTCTGGACGGCCTCTCTGCTTGGATGGCGAACAAAGGCTACGCCTCCTTGTCGGAGTTCCGTGGCAAGCTGCGCGAGAGCAACCTGCGTAACGGCGACGGCTTCGAGCGCATGCTGTATGTGAAGACTGCTGCCAAGGTGTCGTAAGGTGGCCCGATTGTGTTTGACGCGCATACCCACTTGCAGAGTCCGTTGCTTTCGGGCGTGCTGGCCCAAGTAGTCGACGAGGCCGCGCGCGCCGGCGTGACGGGCGTCTGTTGTTGCGCGACGATGCCGGACGACTGGACGGCGGTGACCGAGCTGGCGCGGGCGCGTCTGCCATTTGTGCTGGTGCCGGCTTTCGGCGTCCATCCCTGGTATGTGCAGGGGTTGCCCGACGGCTGGGAGGAGCAACTGGTTAGTTTGCTGGATGCGCATCCGGTTGCGGCGGTGGGCGAGATCGGTCTGGACGGTCTGCGCGATGAGGTGCCTGCCGAACTCCAAGGGGAGGTGTTCCTGCGTCAACTCGATATCGCAGAGGCTTTGCACCGTCCGGTGATCCTACACGGTGCACGTGCTTGGGGCCGCTTGACAGAACAGATCAAGCCTTACGCGCGGCGCTTGCCTGGGGTCGTCGTTCACGGTTTCAGCGGCTCAGCCGAAATCTTGAAACAGCTTCTGAATCTGGGAGTTTATGTGTCGTTCGCGGGGTCGGTCTGCAATCCCAAGGCCGTCAAAGTGCGGGCGGCGGCACGCGATATACCGGACAGCCAGATGCTGATCGAGACCGATACGCCGGATATCTTTCCGCAAGGCGGTGTGCCCGCCGCGAAGGGCGCGGACGGCAAGCCGCTGAACCAGCCGGCGAACCTGCGCTATGTGCTGGAGGAGGTGGCTCGCCTGCGCGATACCACCCCCGAGGTAGTTTCGGATATCACCGGGGCCAACGCGCGTCGGGCGTTGCTTTAGCGCGGTTACAGATGGGCCGGAGAGGCGTAGGGCGCATCATAGAGGATGATTTTATTAAATGGAGGGTGTTACGATGATGAGACGAATGATATGCGCGGCTGTTGTCTGGATGGCTGTGTGTTTGGGGATTTGGGCCGGGGCGTTGTCGGCGAAGATGGAGTTGGCGGGCGCGTGGCAGGTCAAGGTGACCTGTGGCGGGCAGACGGCGGTGCTCACCGTGGAGCCGCTGGATATGGTCACGGTGACCGATGAGACGTACGAGCGGCTGGCGCTGTTCCAAGGGCCGGAGTGGCGGCGCGGTACGCCGCTGCTGGGGCCCAAGGCCGAGGCGTGCAGCGTGGCGGGTGCGCTTGATCCGGCGACGCTGGTCGTGCGTGCCGGGCCGGGTGCAACGGCGCAGCTCTTCGAACGTGGCAAGGATTATCAGCTTGAACCGCGCTGGGCCGGATTCGGTCGGCTGGAGGGCGGGGCGATCGCGGCCGACCGTCCGGTGTACGCGAGTTATCGCTACGCCATGATGCGCTTGGACAGTGTGGTGCAGAAGGCGGACGGGAGTCTGGCGGTACGCAAAGGTGTGCCGCATGTGGCGACGCCGCGTCAGCCGGAGATCGGCGACGACGAAACGCGCGTGGGAAACGTCTGGTTGGCCGGACGTGTGGAACGCTTGACGGATGACCATCTGTTTCCGATTCTGGAGCACGCATACCCCGAGCCCAAACCCGCGCAGCCGGGCGCGTCAGCCGCAGAACGGTATCTGCCCAAGACCTTGGCCAAACTGCGCGCCGGGCAGCCGGTCCGGATTCTGGCGTGGGGCGACAGCGTGACCGAGTGCGTGTACTTGCCGTTCCAGCAGAAGTGGCAGGAGCAGTTCGCCACCCGCCTGCGCGCGCGTTTTCCGGATGCCAGCATCGTGATGTTGTCGGAAGGGTGGGGGGGACGTACCACAACCGCTTTCCGTAAAGAGCCGCCAGGCAGTCCGCGCAACTATGCCGAGAAGGTGCTGGCGCTCAAACCCGATCTGATCGTGTCGGAGTTCATCAATGATGCCTACATGAATGAGGCGGCGGTGTTGGAAAACTACGGGGCAATCCTCAAGGATTTCCAGCGGATCGGCGCGGAGTGGATCATCTTGACGCCGCATTACGCGCGGCCCGACTGGATGGGCCTGACGCGGGAGCGGGAGATCGATAACGATCCGCGTCCTTATGTTCGCGGGCTCAGGCTGTTCGCGGAGAACAATTCTGTGGCGCTGGCCGACGCCTCGTTGCGTTGGGGCCGTCTTTGGCGGCAGGGGTTGCCGTATTCCACGTTGCTGGTGAATGCCATCAACCACCCGGACGAGCGCGGCATGGCGCTCTTTGCCGATGCGCTGATGGCGCTATTTCCATGAATTTCCTGCGCAGACAAGCGAGAATCGTGAGCGCGTTTTCGGATGGGCTGTGGTAGTAGACCTGCCTGCCGTCGCGACGCGCTCGGATGATGCCCGCGAGCCGCATCTTGTTGAGGTGCTGGGAGACGGCTGCCTGTTGGCCGCGGACTCCCGTGACAATCGCGCTCACCGCGCTTTCGCCGTGAAGGTCGATGTATTCGAGAATCCGCAGGCGTTGCGGGTGTCCGATGATCTTGATCGTTTGTGAGACCTGATCCAGATACTCGTCGGGTAGTGGCTTCGGTTCCATCACGGTCGCCTAGATGAAGAGTGTGCTTTGGCTGCCGGCGTGAACGGCGCGGGATGGAAGTAGGTCCAGGTCGTATAACCGCCCGACAAGTTGCTGACGCGGTAGCCGTTCTGGCGCAGAATACGCTCGGCGAGATAACCGCGCAGGCCGACCCGGCAAACGGTCACGATCTCACGGGCGGTATCGAGTTCTTCGATACGGCTACGGAGTTGGCCGAGCGGGATATTCGTGGCGCCGGGAATGGCGCCCAGTGCGACCTCCGCCGGCTCGCGCACGTCCAGAATCAGGGCGTCGGCGGGGATTTCATCGCCATGCGTCAGGTGGGTGTCGCCTTTGAGCACGTTGTCGGCGATCATGCCGGCGAAATTGACGGGGTCTTTGGCTGAGTTGAACGGCGGCGCATAGGCGAGTTCCAGGTCGGCGAGTTCCGGCGCGGTGGCGCCGCAGCACATCGCGCCGGCAATCGTGTCAAGGCGCTTGGCCACGCCTTCGTGGCCGACCACTTGCGCGCCAAGGATCTTGCCGTCGGGGGCGAACAGGAGTTTGATGTGAAGTTGTGACCCGCCGGGGTAATAGGTGGCACAGGAGGCGGGGTGGTTGTAGATTTTATGGTAGGGGATGCCCATCTGCTTCAAGCGGCGTTCGGTGAACCCCACACTGCCAGCGGCTAGTGAGCCCACCTTGAGGACAGCGGTCCCGATGCTACCGCGGTAACGCGATGTACGGCCGACCAGATTATCGGCGACGATGCGCGCCTGCTTGTTGGCAGGGCCGGCCAGCGGAATCGCCGTCTTGCCGCCGAGGATTGGGTCATTGACTTCGATTACATCGCCTGCCGCATAGATGCTGGGATCAGAGGTCTGCAACGTGTCGTCGACGATAATGTGGCCGCGGGGGCCGACATCGAGTCCGGCGGCCCGCGCCAATTCGGAGTTGGGTTTCACGCCGACGCTCATGACCACAAGATCCGCCGGCAGTTTCTCGCCATCGTCCAGAACCGCGTGGAAGGCGTCCGCAGACTTCTCGAACGCCGTAACCTTGCGCGCCAACCGCAGGGCGATGCCTGCCGAGGAGAGTTCTTGTGCCAGCGTGGTGGACATCTCTTTGTCGATTGTCGGCAACACTTGGTCGGAGAGTTCAACGAGAGTCACGTCGAGTCCCCGCTCGTTGAGATTTTCGGCGATCTCCAGTCCGATGAAGCCCGCCCCGACGACCACGGCTGTCCGTGCGCCGCCATCGATGGCGGCAATGATGGAGTCCATGTCCGGAATCGTCCAGAGCCGCATGACGCGCGGATCGTCAGAAGCGGGGATGTCCATCATGACCGGGGACGAGCCTGTGGCCAGAACCAATTTGTCATAACTCTCCTGATAGGTTCCCGTTTCGCTTCGGACCGTCACTTCTTTTGCGGCGCGGTCGACGGCGATCACCTCGCTTTTCGTGCGGACGTCCACGTTGAACCACGTCTTGAAGCGGTTCTCGGTCATCACTATCAGTGCTTCGCGCTGGGGGATGACGCCGCCTACATGGTAGGGCAAGCCGCAGTTCGCGTACGAGATGAATGCGCCGCGCTCGAACATCATGATCTCGGCCGACTCATCCAACCTACGCAATCTTGCGGCCACGCCCGCTCCCGCCGCCACACCGCCCACAATGACTGTCTTCATGTTGAACCCCTTTCCAAAAAATGACTTCCCGTGCGTTGAAAAAGGCGGGAGTATATATCATAAAATCATGATATGTCAATACGTCGCGAAGCGCATAAATAACAACACCAAAAAGTTCTTGTCTTCTTCTCCCTTTTCACGTTACCATGCAACCACAACCGTACTTTAGCTCATGTTACTGCCGTTTTCTCGAAGGAAAGGCTGACCGTGAACAGCAGCGCCACGAACAACAACGACACTGCATCCAGTTTTGCGTGCCAGTCCCGCACTTTGCGTCTCCGCGTCTCCGCGCTCGTGCGCCTCCTCCTTTTTTTCCGGAGGACAGGTCTCATGGGTTGTGTCTTTATCGTGAACGGCATGTCCTATGTCGCGACCGTCGCGAACGCGGATGCGGCGGCGACAACCCACTATTTCTCCATCGACTCGTTTACGCTGGCAGATAACACAGCCACCTTTACGCTTGCCGATTTTAGCACAGTGAATGAGAGAGGAAAGACATGAGACATGAGACAAGAGACATGAGACACACACTCCTCGCCGCGCTGATGACGCTCTGCGCGGTCACCGCCGCGACCGCCGCCCCGACCGGGGTGACGGTCAACGGGGTCGCCCTCGACTCCGCCGGATCGGGCGGCGAAGGCTGGAAATACTACCTGCCCCACATCACGCTCACGAACGCGGGCCCGTTCACGATTTCCGGCACCAACAAGACGAGCCAGGTGCGCGTCGTCGTCCAGGAAGGCGTGACGTGCGACGTGACGCTTTCGAACCTGGTGCTCGAGACGCCCGGCAGCGACAGCCGGTGCGCCTTCACGCTGCAGACCAACGCCTGCGTCTCGCTCTTCCTGGCGGGGAACA
>DAOTMQ010000179.1:0-7652 GCA_035450385.1 Kiritimatiellia bacterium
CAACACGAGAAGAAGACCATCCTTGAGGATGTCAATCTCTCCTTCTTTCACGGCGCGCACATCGGCGTGATCGGCGCCAACGGCTCGGGCAAGTCTTCGTTGCTGAAAATTCTGGCAGGTCTCGACACCGAGTTCATGGGCGAGTGCCAAATCGCGAAAAACACCAATTTTGAGCAACGTCACCGAATGGATCCTCGAACTCGACAACGGTCGTACCTACCCCTACAAAGGCAACTATGAAGCGTGGCTGCAACAAAAACAAGAGGCCATGTTGCGCGAAGCCAAGCAGGCCGAGTCGCGCCGAAAGCTGATTGAAAACGAACTCGCGTGGGTACGCACCAATCCCTCGGGACGGCGCGCCAAGAATCAGGCGCGCGTGCGCCGTTACGAAGAGCTGGCAGCACAGCAGGTCAGCACGCGCGAGGACGACCTGCGTATCCAGATCCCGGCGGGCCCGCGTCTGGGCGATCTGGTGGTCAAGGCCGACGAGGTGTCGATGGGCTTCGGCGACAACCTGCTCTTCGAGAACATGAGCTTCGATCTGCCGCGCGGCGGCATTGTCGGCGTCATCGGCGGCAACGGCGCCGGCAAGACCACCCTCTTCAAGTTGATTACTGGTCAGCTTCACCCCCTCTCCGGCACGCTGACGGTCGGCCCCTCCGTGCAGCTTTCCTACGTGGATCAGCTTCGCGACGATCTGAACCCCGACAACACGGTCTACGAAGAGATCACCGGCGGCGAAGAGTTTGTGACGCTGGGACGCAGTGAGGGCACCGGAGCCGCACCGGTTGCGCGCATGAACGGCCGCGCCTACTGCAGCCGCTTCAACTTCAGAGGCGCGGAGCAGCAAAAGCGCGTGGGCGTGCTGTCAGGTGGCGAGCGCAACTGCGTACACCTCGCCAAGTTGCTGCGCAGCGGCGGCAACCTGCTACTGTTGGACGAGCCCTCCAACGACCTCGACGTAGCCACCCTGCGCTCGCTGGAGGAGGGCCTCGCAGACTTCGGCGGCTGCGTGATGGTGATCAGCCACGACCGCTGGTTCCTCGACCGTATCGCCACGCATATCCTGGCCTTCGAAGGCGACTGCAAGGTGACGTGGTTCGAGGGCAACTACGCCGACTACCACGAGCATCGCCGCAAGCTACTGGGCGATGCGGCAGACCGCCCGACGCGCGTGCGCTTCCGTCCGCTGAAGCACGGCTGAGGCGCCTTTGTGGCATGGGCGTCTCGCCCATGAAAACACAACCCCGTGACATGGGCGTCTCGCCCATGAAAACACACGGGCAGGATGCCCGTGCCACACAACCCCGTGGCATGGGCGTCCCGCCCATGAAAACACACGGGCAGGATGCCCGTGCCACACAACCCCGTGGCATGGGCGTCCCGCCCATGAAAACACACGGGCAAGATGCCCGTGCCACACAACCCCGTGGCATGGGCGTCCCGCCCATGAAAACACACAGGCAAGATGCCCGTGCCACACAACCCCGTGGCATGGGCGTCCCGCCCATGAAGAGCCGTAGGCTAAACAATCCTCAGTCCTCGCCGACGCCCCAGTTTTCAATCACATAGTCGAGATCCTTGTCGCCGCGTCCGCTGAGGTTGACGAGAATCGCACCGCGCTCCATCTCACGTGCCTTGGCCAGCGCAAACGCGACAGCATGCGCGCTTTCGATCGCCGGGATGATCCCCTCCATCCGGCACAGCTTGAAGAAGGCGTCGCGGCACTCATCGTCGGAACAGGTCACGTACTGCACGCGCCCCGTATCTTTAAAGTGACAGTGCTCCGGCCCCACCCCCGGATAATCCAAACCGCTTGCGCAGGAGTAGACCGGGGCGGGCGAGCCATCCTCATTTTGCAGCAGATAGCACCTAAATCCGTGCAGGATACCCTCGTGGCCGTAACTCATCGTCGCTGCGTGGTCGCCGAGATTCGGACCGCGCCCAAGCGGTTCGACACCGTAAAGCGCCGTCGGGTCTTTCAGAAAGCCGTGGAAAATCCCCATCGAGTTAGAGCCGCCGCCCACGCACGCGCAGACCGCATCGGGCAGGTTCCCGGTCATCTCGATAAACTGCTCGCGCGCTTCGATGCCCACCACCTTCTGGAAATCACGCACCATCATCGGGAACGGGTGCGGCCCCACGACCGACCCGATGCAGTAGATCGAGTTCTTGTAATCGGCCAGATAGGCTTCAAACGCCGAGTCGACCGCTTCTTTCAGCGTCTTGAGTCCGCGCGTGACCGGCACCACCTTGGCCCCAAGCATCCGCATACGGCTGACATTCGGTGCCTGCTTGGCGATATCCACCTCGCCCATGTGAATCTCGCACTCCAGACCGAAGTACGCTGCCGCCGTCGCCAGCGCCACACCGTGCTGGCCCGCGCCAGTCTCGGCGATCACCCGCCGCTTGCCCATGTACTTAGCCAGCAACCCCTCGCCCATACAGTGGTTGATCTTGTGCGCGCCCGTGTGGTTCAGGTCTTCACGCTTGAGATAGATGTGCGCACCGCCGTTCGCCAGCGAGAGCCTGCGCGCGTGGAACACCGGCGTCGGACGTCCTTGAAAGTGTTTACGGATTGAACGCAGTTCGCTGATAAACGTCGCGTCATTGGCGATGCGGTGGTACGCCTCGACGATCTCCGCGAAAGCCGCCTCCAATTCGGGCGGTAAAAACGCCCCGCCGTATTTGCCAAAAAAACCTTTTTCGTCCGGTCCTATTCCGTTTGTAACATCATTTGACATATCGACTCCGATCTTTCCTTTCGCGCTCAACACGCTTGTTTCTCCATGAAGATACAGACTATACCCGAATCGCCCCCCACGATACAAGCGCAAATCTGATCGATTTTCATCCGCAGATTACGCCGATTTTCCGATGGAAAAACGTATTCTGGAGTGCGGTGACAAGAGCCGCGCTGCGCGCGGGTCGCGGCACCGCTTTCTCTCCGCGCCACGCGCGGAAGCACCCCTGCTCAAAAAGCGGCGTCGCGCGGAGTACCGCTTGCCGCCGCACTCCAGATTTTTCGCCAGCCTTACGGAGTTTTCGCCGCGCGCAGCGCGGCCAGTCAAGCAGACGCTTGACCCTCCCGGCGCTTCGCGAGCCGCACCACTTGAAAATTGAGCGTTGAACGTTAGACAAAAAACTGGCGCGGGTGAAGCCCACAATCCAAAATTCCTACCACGAAATACTCGAAAAGGCACAGCACTGTTTTTACCCTCGGGGCAACATTTTGCCAATCGATTGCGGCTTGCGACACGATCTCCAATTTAGTACCTTGAAGATGGTTTTGTAACGCGGTTCGCAACCAATCAGCCCGGAATGATTTATACGCCTCTGAATGACAGACGACTCATTGTGTAGGGGAGCAGATATCTTCACGAAAAACGACAAATCAGAAATGACACGTTCTGTATTCCGCAAGGTGCTCAACCAGTGCGGTTATGAGGACGCCTGCCTGCACGAACCGGCAACAAGATCGGGAGACAGCCTCGGCATGCCCCGACTGCTGGCCTACTGTCGCCCCCCTTTCGATGTCCGTACCGCCGCGATCGCCATCGGCGATTCACCCGCGCCGGGAGCGTCTTCGCGGATCGTACAGAGTTATCAGAACACGGGGGCTCCCATTGTCATCCTGTCCGTAAGGGAAAACGTCGAAGTCTGGCGACAGGAGTCTGATGACCCGACAAAGATAGAGACATTCCCCGCCAATAATCTAGGTTCTTTTTTTGAGAAACAGAAAAAGAATCTCTCCCCCCAGGCCGTTTATCGTGCCAAGAACCTTGGACAGGTCAACGAGCATTACCAGATGGAGTTCGTCGACGCCGGGCTCATGCCGTTTCTGGAGCGGGATGTTGGCGAAAAGCTGGGCGAGCTACTGACAAATGTGGTTGGCGAAGCGTTTGCCGACTGGAAACGCATTCAAGGCGACTCCCAGCAAGCCAGCGACCTTCTATTGAGATCCGTGTTCAGGTTGCTGGCCGGCAAGATCCTGCGCGACAAGGGTGTTCGGGGGTTCAAAACGTTGAACGTGTCCGATCCCGTCGGCATCCTGCGTCGGGTGACAAAACACTGCGGTGGCGTGTCTGATGACGGCGAAATCCGACGGGAATCCCTAAGTCTTCTAGAAGGAGCCGGCGGGCGGATATTTGAGCTGTCCTCGCTTCGCCACATGAGCACGGAGTCGCTGGGAGTGATCTATGAGAGCGCCTTCATTTCAAAGGTCACTCGGAGGCGGTTGGGCACGCATAGCACGCCCCCTTGGTTGGCCGACTACATGATGTGGCAAGTCGAGGACTGGTTCAGAAAGATTCATCCCGAAGAGCGGATCGTCTACGAGCCCGCCTGCGGCCATGGCGCGTTTCTAGTGTCCGCGCTGCGAATGCTCCAGCAGTTCGCCTTCGAAGAAAAGATTCCGCATGAAAAGACCGCTCCCTATTTACGCAACATGCTGCATGGCGCGGACATTGACGCCTTCTCTTTGGAGATCGCCCGGCTGTCGCTGTCGTTGACGGACATCCCCAATGCGGACGGTTGGAGGTTGTATCAGATGGATCTCTTCGCGGAAGACCCTTTCGCAAAGCGGGTTCCGCCTCCAGCTTTGGTCTTGACCAATCCACCTTACGAGACGTTCAAAGAGCAAGAGCGTTTGCGGTGGAAGTGCGTTCAGTATACGAAATATGCGGAGATCCTTGCACGTACATTGCCGCATATCCGAGAGAATGGGATTCTTGGTTTTATCGCGCCCCGCAGTTTCTTGACGCGCAAATCGGAGGCGAACATTCGAGAAAAACTGGTTACTGAGTTCGAGATTCGGGAGATTGATCAGTTCCCCGATAAAGTCTTCCGATTTTCCGGCGCGGAAACCTGTGTTCTATTGGCACGGCGCAGGGCACCCAGCAAATCCTTCACTACCCACTGCCGCAGTGTGACCGAAAAAGGGGTTGCGTCCTTCCGGGAACAGTACCTCTTCGATGACACTCAAGAAGTGCAACTGGCCGAGATCGCCCAAGCACCCGCCTATCACTTGCATGTCCCGCTGTTGGCCGTACTCTGGCGGAAACTCAAATGTAATCCGACACTCGGTGATTTCGCGGACATTGGCAGGGGCATCGAATTCAAGAAAGGGTGTCCCGTCAAGCGCGAGGGGCGGACGCACGAGATCCTGCGCAATGTTGATTCCAGACTGCTGTACCATCAAAAACCCATCCCCGAAAAACTCGTCTTTGCCAAAGACGATGTCAGGCGCTGGGGAGCGGCCATGCATACTGGAATACCGCAGGTTGTCGTCAACGCGGCTCGTGTGCGCCGTAACATCTGGCCTATTCGGGCTTTGATTGACACAAAAGGTTTATATATTTCCACAAATCTCTACGCAATACGCCCAAAGAATAAAATATATTCGGTCGAGTTTTTGTGGGCTCTGCTCAACAGCCCTATCGCCAATGCATTTGTCCATTCGAAGAGTGGTAAGTTGCACATCATTCAAGAGACACTTGAGACGATGCCTGTGCCACATATTTATTCTTCGCGTGATCTTGACGCAACCGTGAATGCGGTTGAGGAGTATTTTAAATCTGCCGATACTTTTGAAAAAACAGGCAACCCAACAAGAACTGATAAAGAAAAACTGAAACATTTGCGTTTACAGGTGGATGCCGAGGTTCTCAGGCTCTACGACCTCGCCCCACGTGACGAGCGGACGCTGCTCGACCTGTTCACGGGGTATAAGCGCCCCGGCGTGCCATTTGAACAAACGGAATATTATCCCAGGGACTTGGTGCCGTGTTTCCCGTTGCATGAGTATCTGAGTTCGGAGTTTCAACGTTCCACAGCGGGTGAGATACGTAAGATCGATTTCGCGAAAGTATTGTCGCCGCAAATGAAAGAGGCGTTGAGACGCGCGGTTGAACTGTATTCGGATGAGGGGTGACGGTATGAGTCGACATGGATATCTTTTGGATACAAACATCCTCTCGTATCTCGCCTATCCATTAGACAACCTTTACCGTCAACGTGTGCAGAAGAAACTGGCGCTTCTTGGAACGGATACGTTGTTTTTCGTGTCGGCGATTTCGTGGGGCGAGATCGAATATGGGTGGCGAAGCAGTTCGCAACAGCGGATGCGGGAACAAGATCGTAAGGAACTTGAGCGGTTTTTCCCAGTGAAGGTCACAAAAGAAACCGGCGAAGCCTATGCTGAAATCAAAATCCGTCTTTTCGAGAAGTTCGCGCCGCACGAAAGGCGGCGGAAAGATCGTCGCGTGGAACAGTTGAAAGATCCGCTGACAGGAATGGCTTTGGGCGTCGATGAAAACGATATCTGGATCACGGCGCAAGCGATCGAGCACAAGCTGATTCTGGTGTCGCACGATAAAATGCACAACATCAGTGAAGTAGCAAATCAGGCCGGACTCATTGGTTTCGAAGATTGGGCGGGCGCATGAAGGTTAAATTCTTCTTGGAGGCGCATTCAACGACGTTGAATCGCACCCGTGCCCCCGTCAGCGCACCACGCGCGCGCTGCCGCCCGCCACGACTTTTTCGACCTCTGCCTTCGATGCCATCGAGGTGTCGCCGGGCGTGGTCATCGCCAGCGCACCGTGGGCGCAACCGTAATTGACCGCCTTCTGCGCGTCGTTGAAAGTCAGGAGCCCGTAGATCAATCCCGAAGCGAAACTGTCGCCGCCGCCCACGCGGTCGTAAATCCAGAGGTCTTTCATTTCCATCGCCTGATGGAAAGAACCGTCATACCAGCAGATCGCACTCCAGTCGTTCACCGAAGCGCTCTTGACCGTGCGCAGCGTGGTCGCCGCAACCTTGAAGTTGGGGAACTCCTTCAAGGCGCGTTCGATCATGCGCTTGAAGCCGTCGATCGGCAAGGCGCTCAGATTGGCGTCCACGCCCTCCACCGCCAGACCGAGGCAAGCCGTATAATCCTCCTCGTTGCCGATCATGACATCCACATACTTGGCCAGTCGGCGATTGACTTTGCGACACGCCTCTTGACCGCCGAACGCCTTCCAGAGCGAAGGTCGATAATTCAGGTCATACGAAATAATCGTGCCGTGCTTGCGCGCCGCCGCCATCGCCTCCTCAAGCACAAGCGGCGTCGTTTCCGACAGCGCCGCGTAAATGCCGCCAGTATGGAACCAGCGCGCCCCCAACGTGCCGAAGACATATTCCCAGTCGATATCGCCCGGCTTCAACTGCGATGCCGCCGAGTGGCCGCGGTCACTGACACCCAGCGCGCCGCGCAGGCCGAAACCGCGTTCAGTGAAATTAAGTCCGACACGCGTGGCCGCGCCGATTCCGTCAAACGGCACCCACTTGATGAGCGAGGTGTCCACGCCACCCTGCATCACAAAATCCTCGACCAAGTGCCCGATGTCATTTTCGGGCAACGCCGTCACCACAGCCGTCTGATGGCCGAAGCACTTGCGCAGGCCGCGCGCCACATTGTATTCGCCACCCCCCTCCCACACAGTGAACGAACGCGCGTTTTTGATGCGCGTATCACCCGGATCAAGGCGCAACATGATCTCGCCCAAAGAGATTTCATCGAAACGACAACTGCCGGCGGGTTTGATGGTCAACGTTGACATAGGATTTCCTCATCAATGATGTTTGAGCCTCTTGCCAAACCCCTCGTG
>DAOTMQ010000180.1:0-7604 GCA_035450385.1 Kiritimatiellia bacterium
TAAGTTTAGGACATGATTACATGATTAACATGATGTTATTCAATCCTGAAAATCATGTAAATCATGTAATCCTGTCAATTTATAGACAAGGATTTAGGAGTTTTTGTTGAACCACGGAGACACGGAGGCACAGAGGTTTTTGGACCCCTCGTGTTCCTTCGTGACTTCGTGGTAAGAATTGGGTTGCGGGCTCCGCCCGCATTAGTTCGCTATCGGTATCGCTATCGGTATCGGTATCGCTACCGCCGCAGGTCGCGGGTCGAATGTCGCGGGTCAGCCTCTCTTTGTTGGGCCACGCAGCGCCCCGCAGCCGCGAGAGTAAAAGTGCTGCGCTGTTTTTGTCTGTTCTGTCCGATCCCGATAGCGATCCCGATCCCGATGAACCTCTTGAACCCTTGAACCCTTGAACCTCTTGTGGTCGTCTAATTACCTGCCCCTTAGTTGCTCCAAAAAACCTCTGTGCCTCCGTGCCTCTGTGGTTAAACCGAGCAGCGCCTTACGCGGCCGGCCAGAAGTGCACGACCAGCAGCGCCACCGCGATGCCGACGAGCATACCGGCAAAGACCTCTTTGCGCGTGTGGCCGAGTAATTCCTTGAGGCGCGTGTGGCGTAGCTTATGCTCTTTGAACAGCTCCTCGATCATCACGTTGAGCACGCGCGCCTGATGGCCGGCGGCACGCCGGACATTGGTGGCGTCGAACATTGTGATGGCGGCGATGCCGAGCGCGAGCGCGGCGACCGGCGAGTCGAATCCCTCGGTCAGGCCGACCGACGTGCAGAGGCCGCAGACCATGGCAGAGTGGGCGCTGGGCATGCCGCCGGTGCTGAGCAGGTAGCGGAAATCAATCTTCCGGGTCCGGACAAAGCCGACGGTCATCTTGATCGATTGGGCGAGGGTCCAACCGATGAAAGAGGACCAGAACCAAGGGGTGGTAAAATAATGAAGCGGATTGAGATCGGCGATCATAGCTGTGTCTTCAGGCCGTTGTCCCGGCCATCCGGGACCATGCGGCATGTGTGAGGCGGGATTATGGCACGTAAACCGTCCCGGAGGCAATGCGATATCTCTCTTCCAAGGAAGATTTAGGATTTGTCCGCGCGAAAAAAACCTTGGAGTAACTGCAACAAAATGTCCAAGCTATAGGCAAGAAGTTATGCCCTTGAAAAAATTTGCGTTTCTGTGTTGCATTCCGCGCCGCATGTGATTAAATTAAGTGTGCTAAATGATAAAAGGGTGACGTGGAGAGGATGGTTCCCTCGGCCCGGATTGGAGATCGTCAACATGAAGAAAGAAAGAACGTTTCAGCTAACGGTGTGTGTGGTATCAGCCCTCTCCTGTCTGGCAGGGTCTGTGATGGCTCAGTCTTGGCAGCAGCGTGCAGCGGCATCGAAGGCTACGGTCGCCAAGAAAGAAGAGACGGTCAAGATTGCGCGTCTCCCGCCACCCGGCAAGACGGCGATGGTGCGGACCCCCGAGTTTCAATATTCGGTGAACAACACCCAGCCCAGAGTCAACCGCAGGCCGCGCGAGTGGGCGCTCTTTGAGGTGAAGTACGAAACCTCCGCCAAGTGGACCGACGAGCTGACCTTCATTTACCACATCATGACCAAGGGCCGTGACGACGACAACAAAGACATCTACAGCTACTATACGACGACGATCAAGTACATCGACATCCCGAAGGGCGACCACATGAGCTGTGTGGCGTTGCCGCCGAGTCTGGTGGAGCGTTACGGCGAGCCGGTTGCCATTGCGCTCGAGATTTCCGGTAAGGACGGTACGGTGATGGCCAGCGAGTCGCTGTCCGCTGGCATTCAGTTTCAGAAACCGAAGGAGTGGTGGCGCGACACTAGCGTGATGGATGCGCGCGATAAGGAAGGCAATCCGGTTCTTATCCGGCGCCCGGGGCTGTTGGAACGTTCAAAGACACCGTTTGCTCTGGTTAATCCGGACGATTACGAGGTGGTGCAATAGTGTTCTCATCTGATCGTATCCTCGCGCTCAATGTGGGTGCGAGTAAAGTTGTTTTAGCCGAATTCGCCGTCAGGAGCGGGCGTGCGCCGGAGTTGACCAACTACGGCATGGCCGAGGTGGGGGGCGATCCGGAGACCGAAACGGGTGTCGGTTCGCATCTAGTGTCCGCTGTCCGTGAGATCATGAAGACGTGCGGGATTCGCCCCGCGCCGCTGATGCTCTCGCTCTCTGGTCAGATGGTGTTCCCGCGTTTCGTGCGGCTGCCGGCCGTCGCCGAGGATAAACTGCTCCAGATGGTGCAGTATGAGGTGGAGCAGAACGTCCCGTTCCCGATGAACGAGATCGTCTGGAACTACCAGTTCATTGGTGACGCCGCGATGGGCGAGCAGAGCGCGATGATCGTTGCGGCTAAGACCGAGAACGTCCGCGAGATCACCGACCACATCGTGGAGATGGGGCTGGAGCCCGAGATTGTCGATGTGGCGCCTATGGCGCTCTACAACTGCCTGCGTTACAACTACTCGCAGTTGGACGGGTGTACGGTGTTGCTTGATATTGGCGCACGCTCGACCAACCTGATTTTCATTGAAGACGAGAAGATTTACAACCGGTGCATCCCGGTGGCCGGTAACGCCATCACGCAAGAGATTGCCAAGAGTTTCGAGCTCTCTTTTGCCGAGGCCGAAGCGCTGAAGCGACAGGTTGCATTCGTGTCGCTGGGCGGGGTGACCGCCTCGGAGGACGAGGTGTCCGAGCGGGTTTCGAAAATCGTGCGCAACGTGGTGACGCGTCTGCACGCCGAAATCAACCGCTCCGTTAACTTCTACCGCAGCCAGCAGGGCGGCAGTGCGCCGATTCGGATGTTTTTGACGGGCGGATCGTCGGTCATGCCGCATCTGGACACCTTTTTCCGCGACAAGCTGCAGATCGAGGTCAATTATCTCAATCCGTTCGAGAATGTCGGGATCAGCAACCGGATCAACAGCGACCGCGTCAGCATGGATGCCTTCGTGCTGGCCGAGAGCGTGGGGTTGGCGCTGCGCCGTTCGTTGGCGTGTCCGGTTGAGATCAATCTGATGCCGCCCGAGATCGTGAAGCGCAAGTCGTTCAAGAAGCGCGTGCCGTTCCTTGCGTTGGCGGCGACTGGCCTGTTGCTCTGCCTGTTCATCTGGGCGGTGCACGCCAAGCAGCTTGCGGTGCTATACCGTGCCCAGAGCGCGCAGGTGACCGAGGCGCTGGGTGTGCGCAAGGGCGATCAGGCCCGGCTCAACAAAGCGCAGGCCGCTGAGGGGGAGGTCGCGAAGCGGGCCGAGGCGTTGCGTGACGTGATCGCGCAACGGACGGCGTGGCTGAAGCGCGTGGATGCCGTGCGTAAAAGCCTGCTGGACGGGGTCTGGCTCACCGAATTGGTGCCGGTCAAGAATGAGGGCGGCGATGTGACCGGGCTGCGCATTGTCGGGCGCGGTTGGGCGGACAAGCTCAGGGCGGTCGAGGAGAAAGAGCGTGACGCCGGGCGCAACACGACAGCGCTGGAAGTATTGCGCGACCGCCTGAAGATGCAGTCGGTGTTCGGCAAAGGGCCGCAGGACGTCAGGATCACCGGCCAGAAGGACATCGAGGCGTATTTGATTGAGTTCACAATTGAGGCGACGTTGGCCGAGGCAGCCGCGAAGGATACCGAAACGAAATGAAACGTCAACAGATCACCATGATCGTCTGCGGCCTCGTGATGGCCGCCGTCTGCGGGGTTGCCGGTTGGTTCCTCTTTACCCAAACGACCGCTAAAAACAGGGCGGCGGAAGAGCGTGACCAAGCGTATCAGGAGTTGCAGAAGATCTACCGGGGCAAAGTTTTCCCCAGCGATGAGAACATTGCGCGTGTCGGCGAGGACCAGAAGGTGCTGGAGGGCTGGCTCGTGACCGCCTCCAATCAACTCCACAAAGGCGATCTCCAGATCGAGTCCCAGTCCCCGACCAGCTTCAAGCAGGCGCTTCAAGCCACGGTCCGCAAGCTCTCCGCCCAGGCCGGAGCGGTGCAGGGCAAGGTCGTCGCCCCCGGATTCAATTTCGGGTTCGACCAATACCTCGGCCAGTCCGACAGCCTGCCGACGGCAGAAAAAGACGGGAATGTGAACCCCCGTCTGACCGCACAGTTGATCATTATCGAGAAACTCTGTGAGGAGCTTTACGCCGCCGACATCATGGAGCTGAGGAGCGTTTCCCGCGAGGTCTTTGATGTCGTGAAAAAAGAGGAAGATGAGCAGGAGACATCCTCGCGCCGCCGTTCCCGCCGCCGGGATGACAGCGGTGGCAGCACCAGGACGCCCGACTCCGCCGCAGGCGCGAAATCAGCGTATTGGACCAGCCAGCGCTTCACGTTTGAGTTCATCGCGCGCCCAGCCTCGCTCATCGAGGCACTGAACCGACTGGCGGCGATGGACCTGTTTGTGGTCGTGGCCGAAGCCCAACTGCGCAAGACGAGCGATCCCCTGGCGCAGTTCAACGCCAAGAAAAAAGAGAGTTCCGCTAAGGCTGCCGCCGAAGGCGCGGCGGCACCTGTCGATCCGGCCTCGCTGTCGCATGTCGAGCGGATCGTGACTGATCCCGAACTGGAGCCGCCGGTGGAAGTGAAACTTGAGATCGATGTCTACTCGTTTGAGGGAGTATAAACCGTGGCCTTGAAATTCAACGCGAATAACCCCATCGTCAAGTACTACGATAAAGTGGTCGTGGTCGTGGTGCTGATCGGCCTCGTCATCTCCCTGTTTTACCTTACGCGTTCGGCAGGGCCTGCCCGGCAGCGTGAAGAGGCGAACTACAAGCTCAGGATCGACTCGCTAAAGCCCGAGGCTGCCGCGTTGGCGGCTATCGATATGGCGGAGTTTGAGGCCGCCATCCGTCTGGCGCGCGCACCGTTGCAGCTTGATACTCCCGATGCTCAGAAGGCGGGCTTTCTGGCGCCGGAGCGGCGTGTGACCTGTGTGACCAAGGAGTGCCAGAAACCCATCCCCTACGCCGCCGAGACCTGCCCCTTCTGCGGGGGGGGGCAGCCCAAGCCGCCAGACAAGGATCCGGACTTGGACACCGATGGCGACGGTATTCCGGATCGTATCGAGATCGCGCTCGGGCTGAATCCGCTGGATCCTTCAGATGCTAAAGGTGACCTCGACGGTGACGGATTTACGAACCTTGAGGAACTCATTGCCAAGACGGACCCGAAAGACCCCAAATCGCATCCGGCGCTGGTCAATCTCCTGCGCGTGAAAGAGTTGCGCGGCAAACGCATGCCGCTGATCTTTAGCGGTGTCAACAAGATGCCTGATGGCAAAAACCAGATTGTGTTTAACCAAGTCGAGCCGGTCCGCAGGACCTATTGGGTGCGTGAGAACGAGACGATCGGCGAGACCGGTTATGCCGCAGGAACGATCACGGCGAAATCCGTCGAGCGCGAGAATCCCAACATGCCCGGCATTAAAATGCGGGTGGACGTCTCGACCGTAGAGGTGAAAAGACTGTCGGACAACAAGGTAATGACGTTGACGATCAACGAAAGCGGAAAGGTCACAGATGTTGAAGCGGTGATCGTGTTTTCGCTCGACAATGCCGAGTACTCGGTGTTGGAGGGCGGCACGTTCAAAGTTCGCGAAGAAACATACCGCGTCCTTGCCGTGGACAGCGAGAAGACATCTGTCACGATAGAGAACGAAAAGAACGGGCAACAAAAAGTTATTCCCAAGCTTGATTAATGCCATCACACAAGCTAATATGAGTACTCTTTATTGCCTGTTGAAGGAAAAGATGCTGCCACAAATTAGGAGTCTCTCCAGATGACGCATAGTAAACGGTGGTTGTTGGTGTTAAGTGTTTCGGCCATGGCCTGCGGGGCCGTGACCGGCCTGTACGCGCAGGATGATCTTGAAGCGTTGTTGCAGGATTTGGGTGGACAGCGCAAGAAACCGGCGGCGGCGCAACCTGCGGCACCAGCCGCAGCGGAGGCGCCCAAGGCTGAGGCTAAGCCCGCTGAGCCAGCCCCTGCGCCTGCGCCTGCGCCCGCTCCCGCGCCTGCGGCAGAGCCGAAGGCTGAGGAAAAGCCTGCTCCGGCGGCCGAGCCGAAGGCTGAGGCTAAGCCCGCTGAGCCGGCCCCTGCTCCCGCGCCCGCGCCCGCTCCCGCACCTGCGGCAGAGCCGAAGGCCGAGGAAAAGCCTGCGGCTGCTCCTGCGGCGGAACCGGCGCCGGCGCCGGCGGCAGAACCCGCTCCCGCGCCCGCGGCTCCGGCCGTGGCGGACGATGCTGATACCGCCAACTTGATTTCGGAACTGGTGACGTTGGAGACGATCCGCCGCAAGTCGCTCGACAGTCACGGCTTCGCTTCTCTGGAGGCCGCGCGCAAGGCTCTGGCCGCCGGCGACTACGAACTGGCCCGGGATCAATACAAACAGGCGCTCGAGTTCATCGGTAATCGCCCCGCCACTCAGGCCGCGCGCGATGAAGCCAAGGCCGGCGTGGCCGAGGCCTTCTATCTGGATGCCAAGCAGGCGATGAAGGATGCCGACGCTGAGAAGGCGTTGCCGCTGGCTGCGCAGGCCAAGGAGTACGGCCATCCGCAGGCCGAGCGTATGATCGAAGCGTTGAAGCGTCAGCCGCCGAAGGCCGAGGCCGACACCTCCAGCATCTCGCACCGCGTCAATGAAGAAGAGTATAAGGCACGGCGCGACGAAATCCGCCGCCGCCTGCGCCGTTCGCGCCAGTACTACACCACCGCCGAGTATGACAAGGCCCTGGAGGAGTGCGAACTGATTCTGCGCGATTATCCTCATGAGGTCGAAGCCATGGAGTTGCGTAACCGCATCGCCGACCGCATGAAGGCCGTCGCCGATGTCGAGTTTGAAACCACGCGTAGCAAAATGATCCGCGATGTGCGCGCGACATGGACGCCGAATCGTTACGCCATCGACAGTGCGCAGCGTCCCTCGGGAAGCGGCGACCTCACAAGGAAGGAGCCGACCGTCGACCCGCTGGGCACCAAGACCGCCGAGCAGGTCGTTCAGCAGAAACTGCGCGACATCGTTATCCCGGAGGTCACTTTCCGTCCGCCCGCCACCATCATCGATGCCGTGGACTTCTTTAAGCAGGCCAGCCGTGACTTCGACAAGCCGGAGATTCCGCTTGAGCAGCGCGGCGTGAACCTCGTGCTCAAGCTGAGCACCACGCCAACCGCTGCCGCTCCCGCCAATGAAGGCGCCGCTCCGGATCCCTTCGCGCCGGTCTCCGCAGCTCCGGCTGCGGGCGGGGCCCCGACCATCTCGGCACTGAGCGCCCGTTTTATCAGTCTCTATGACGCTCTCAAGCTGGTCTGCGACGTGACCGGCATGAAGTTCAAGATCCGCGGTAACATCGTCATGATCGTGCCTGCCAATGAGCCGGACTCCGAGCTGATGACCCGCTCCTACAACGTGCTTTCGTCTCTGACCGAGCGCATGACGGCTACGGTCAGCGAGATGGGGCCGCAGGGCGGTGGCGGCGACACCACCTTTTTGCAGGCGGTGGACATGGGGCCGAAGCAGGACTGGAAGGCCTTCTTTGAGCAGCTGGGCGTGAAGTGGCCGGACGGCTCTTCGATCTCCTACCTC
>DAOTMQ010000181.1:0-7591 GCA_035450385.1 Kiritimatiellia bacterium
GGCGAGACCGGATTGGATTTCCACTATCACCCCGGGACGGCTGAGGCGCAACGCGCACTTTTCCGCGCCCAGTTGCTGTTGGCCGATGAATGGCGGTTGCCGGTGATCATCCACACGCGCGAGGCTGAAGAGGCCACGTTGCAGGTGCTGGACGAAACGCCGTGGTGCGGCGAAGGGTTGCGCGGTGTCGTGCATTGCTTCACGGGCGACAAGACCTTTGCGGAGCAACTGATCGAGCGTTCGCTGGCCATCAGTTTCAGCGGCATCGTGACTTTCCGCAACGCCGACATGCTGCGCGAAAGCGCGGCGTTTGTGCCGGACGAGCGGCTACTGATCGAGACGGATTCACCGTTTCTGGCACCGGTGCCTAAACGTTCGCTGCGCAATGAACCGGCTTTCGTGGTACACGTCGCCGAATGTCTGGCGGAGGTACGCGGTTCAACCGTTGAACACATCGCCGCAGTCACGTATGAGAATGCGGTGCGGCTATTCGGGAGAGGCACTGTTTGGTGAACCATGAAACACATGAAACTCCATGAAAATTGGAGACATCCCTCGGCATTCTTAGTGGTTCCAGAAAATTTTCGACGCTCAAGCAAGTGCGCAAAATCTGGAGTGCGGTGACAAGAGCCGCGCTGTGCGCGGGTCGCGGTACCGCTTTCCCTCCGCGCACAGCGCGGAGGGCGGCTCGCGGTAAGATGCCCGAGCCCACTAAATACCTGTCCCTTATTAGTAAAATTTTTAGGGTTGACTTCCCCCCCCCCCCCGCATAATGCGTACCAACTGTGGGGTCGGTGGTTTGCCGGTCTACCCTATGGGATGGTAGTGAAAAAAAGGAGTAACTATGCAAACGCGAAACACAATGTGGTTTCTTCTGGTAGCAATGGCCGTAACTGGAAGGCTAGTCGCTGCTGACTACACTTGGATGGCGTCTCCGCTCAGTGCAAACTGGTTGCTGGACGCAAACTGGAATTCGGGAGCTGCTTGGGCAGATGGTCATGTCGCCGTCTTCGGCACCTCGAGTACGAAAAATATCAACCTCAACGGCAACGCGACGGCCTCGGGCGTAACGGTGACGGCGGCGGACTACACACTGGGCGGCAACGGCACACTCACGCTCAACGGGCCTTTCAACGTCTCGGCCGACGTTACAGCCACAGTCACGGCGCCCCTTGCCTCCACGAGCCAAGCTGAGGACGGCACCACGCGTTTCGCGAAACGCGGTGATGGGACGCTCGTAGTGAAAGGGAATGCGAGCCCAAACGTCTTCTACCGCATGGCCACCCACGGCGGTACGCTCGCCCTTGACGGCGGCGTCCACGAAATCGCCTGCGCCTCCACGTCTCCCGGAGCCAACATCGTGCCGCTCTTCATGGAGCGGGAGGGCCGTTTGCTGGTAGAGGGCGGCGCGCAACTGGTGTTTACGGGCACCAGCGGCTATATCTCAAACCCCGGCGGCGACCTGGTGGTGACGAACGGCTTCGTTGATGCCTGGAACGTGGGTGAGTTCCTGAACGGCTTCGCCGACCAGAACACGGCTGTGCCCGCCGCGACGATCTCGCGCATCACCCTGCAGGACGCGGGAGAGATGCGCGCCAAGGTGATCCGTCTGGGGAAGGTCGTACGTAGTGCCTCCTACTATGGACCCGAGTACGGCACGATCCATCTGCGCGAGGGTGGCACGTTGTGCGTGCGTGGTTTCACGATGGACATTAGCGGTTCCGGCTTCTGCGGTGCCCTTGACTTCGAGGGCGGCAGGCTAGTCATCACGAACGACATGACGGCGGGTAAAGAAACGTATCCCTTCAGCAATGCGTACAAGGGCCACTGGACGAATGTGCTGCTGCGTGTGCATGAGGGCGGCGTCCATCTGGCGCTGAGCGGTTTGGCTCAAGCTTCGTTCCTCTACGTCCCGTTCATCAGCGCGGCGGAACATGACGGCGGATTCCACTTTTACGGTGGAGATGACTGCTACATCAGGGCCACCAACACGTTCAACGGCGGGCTACATCTGGACGGCTCCGGAATCTTGGCCATCGGGCAAGATTCGGCAATGGGCGTGGTACCTGCCACGCCCGCGCCGAGCGTGTTCTTCAACAGTTCGGCGGCCAGACTGCACTTCGACAGCGGCGACTGGTCGGTGAACAAAAACCGCGACTTCATCATCAACACCAACATCACCGCGCAAATCGGTGTGCAAGACCAGTGCCGCACCCGCATAGCCGGCGTCATCACCGGCCACGGCGATGGCGGCCATCTGTGTACGCTGCACGCGATCAGCCGCTGGCCTGGATGCCTGGAGATTGGCCCGGCGGATGAGCGCACGAATACGATCGGCAGACTGCGTGTGGAAGGCCATCTGCGCCATGTGGCGGGCACCACGCTGATCACATCGAACGCCCCGGGAAAAATAAGCGCCAACGCCCCGTTTTACGTCGCGGGCAACGGTTCATCGTACCAGTCAAACATGGGGGTCTTCGAGGTGGCGGGCGGAACCGTCAAGGTTACGCAGTCCTGCTTCATGGATGTAAAGCAATACGGACAGGTGATCGTGACGAACGGTCTGCTCGATGCGTGGAACACGGCCGAGTATCTGAATGCACATCCCAGCCCCGCACGCCTGATCGTGGGCGGGAACGGCACGATGACGTGTAGGCTGTTGCGCATCTCCCAGTGCGACAGGCGCGGTGCGAACGGCGAGCCCCGCGCTGAGGTAAGCGTGACAACGGGCGGTGTGCTGAAGCTCGATAAGTTCCGGGTCGATTCCGCTAATGCACCTCACAGTTGCGGTATCCTCAATCTGGATGGCGGCGTGGTCGTGTCGCAACGCAACGAGGAGAATTTCCTGGGCGAATCCGGAACGTCGGCTCTGGAGACCACCTGGCAGTCGAAAATTCTAGTGCGGGCCGGCGCAGGCGGCGCGATTATCGATACGGAAGCCTACACCGTCACCGTGAAAGCCCCGCTCCGTTCGGGTGCGGCGGCGGATGGCGGCCTCGTGAAGCGGGGCGCTGGCACACTCATAATGGCGAGTACGAACAGCTACAACGGCGCGACGCGCGTGGAGAGCGGCCAGCTCGTCTTCACGCACGTGGACGGCCTGCCGCCCGGGGCGCTGGAGTTCTCGGCAGGCGCGGTGGCGAGCGAGGATAAGACGACGCCACACCTTGTGGCAAAGTCCTGGGCGGGCAACACCGTGCGCCTCACCGACGCCGCCAACCTCCCCGACACGTTCACGGGGGAGAAGATACTGGCCACGTTCACCGTGCCGCTGACCGCCACGCCCGCGCTTGAGCTGGTAGATGCGGACGGCAACACGGTGAGTGCGAGCGCGTGGAGAGTGAGTGTGTCCAGCGACGGCACCTCTCTGCTGCTGAGCGACTATCGGGGCACGATGATTTACGTGCGCTGACCTCCGCGCCACCTCCGCGCACAGCGCGGAGGTGCGCCGGTTTTCTGGTTTCGAGTTTCAGTCATTGCTAGGGTTTTAACGCCCGCTTCGTAAGCTGGCGAGAAAGGTGTGTATCGTGAAACGTAAAACGTGTGTGATATTGGCGGGGTGGTTGTGCTGTGCGGGGCTGTTGGCGCGCGAACCGGTATGGGTTTTCAATAACGGCCCCGACGTTCGACTGATGTCGGTCGGTCAGGGGCAACTCTGCCCTGAAGTCGGTCTCACCAAACTGGTGCCGACCGGCACCGACCTGACCGTGACGATGCCGATGCGCGCGGCGGATGCGTTTCCGGCCGCAGAACGCCCCTTCTTTGCCCTGCGTTACAAATACCGCACCGCAGTACAGCGCGCCGGACTGTTTTTCACGACCGACACGCTGACCTATCTGTCCGACAAGAGCTACTCGCCGTTCCCGGTGGTCGGTGACAACACTTGGCGAACGGTGATCGTTGATATGCGCACCTTCGCCCACAAGGCGTGGAGCGGCACGGTCACCAGTTTCCGCTTCGACCCGATCAATCCCAGCACCACGGATTCCGTCTGCGAAATCTCGCGCTTTGGTTTCTTTCCCTCGCGTGAGGCGGCGCAACGCTTCCTCGATGCGGCTGTGGACGCGGCCGACTACTCGCAGCCTACGCGGTTCCTCGAGCCGATGCAACAGGTGCAGATTCCCGGCGGCTGCCTGTCTGACGGCTATGATCGGAATGACTACCTGCTGCGTTCAACCGAGGTGGCGCAGCCGTCTGAAATAACAGTCGTTCGCTTTCAGCCGAAGGACGGCAGCGGCGAACGGGTGATCCCGTTTTGCGATACCAACCGTCGCGGCTATACGCGGTTTGTCGCGCGCCTGCCCGGCACCTACCGGCTCGCGGAGGGCGCGGTGGCCCTGGACGATATCGCGGGCCTTGAAGAGCCGGCGCGCCAAGCCATCAGGTTCGTGGTCGCCCGGGAGCTACTCAGCGCGGCTGACGCGCGCGTGTTCCGTCCCGAGGCGGCGATCTCCGAGGCCGATTGGACGCGGGCGCTTACGCGGTTGCGCGATGGCGGCATCGAGGTGGTCGCACCCGCCCGGCCGTCCAGCCGCGCCGAAGCGGCCACTGTGCTTCAGTCGTCTGTCAAACAGGTATTGGGCACGGCCATTGATTCGCCCTACACCCATGCGTATCTGACCCGCGACCGTATCCGCATCGGCGCCTGGGTCAATCTGAGAGCCGAGGCGATCACGGACGACTTTATCGCCACCTATCGTTCTGCGGGTTTCGATTGGATCATCGCTAACGGCACACTTGCGGGGGGGGGGCGTCGCGAATGGCTGTTGCGTGAGTGTGACCGGCACGGCGTGGAGCTGATTCTAGGTGACGGCGCTTACCGTAATGCGGCGGTGGCGACAGCGGACTATTACGACCATCCGAGCTTTGCCGGCACCTACGTTAAGGATGAACCCGGAACAGACCAATATGCCGAGCTAGCCAAAATCTGCAAAGCCTACCGTCGCGACACCCAAGGCAAGCTGCCCTACATCAACCTGCTGCCGATGTACGCCAACGCCGCCCAACTGAAGTTCGGGGCGCATGCCGCAGCCATTGAGTATTACGATCCTGATCCCGCCCTCTACAAGAAGTATTGCGACTCGTTCTGCCAGATGTTCGATGAGCCCTACATCTGCACCGACATTTACCCGCTCAACTGGTCGCAGGGGCGGCGGACCACCTACAAAGAGTATTGCGAATCGATCAACGTCATCGCGCGTTCAGCGCGCGAGCACGACAAGGACTTCTGGTGCTGCATTCAGACGTTTGCCTGGGTGCCGAGCAAACGAACGCCGACAGAATCCGAGTTCCGCTGGCAGTCCTACTGCATGCTTTCCTTCGGCTGCAAAGGTTTGTTGTGCTGGACTTACGCTGGCAACAAGCCGGAAACCCCCTCGCTGGTGTCGATGCAGGGCAAGCGCCAAAACGCTTGGTACGACGCTGCGACAGTCTTCAAAGAGATCGCGCTCATCTCAGACGCCTTTGTAAGTTACAAGAATCTGGGCGCGATGAGCCACGGCTGTTCGGACGCCACCCCGTACCTGAAGTTCAGCCAGCCGCTCGAACGTTTTTCCGCCATCGAGCGGATCGAGTGCGAACAGCCGCTGTTGATCGGATGCTTCGAAGCCAAAGAGGGGACGGGCAGCGCGTTGACGGTGGTGAATATGAGCGAGTTGGAGACGCTTCAGACGGCGCATGTCAAACTTCGGTTGCGCGGCTCGCGCGTCATTGCCTGGCCGCGTGGCCAGCGTGTGGAATGGAAGCCCGACAACAACGGCCTTACGATGCTGACACTGGCACCGGGTGAGGGCATCTTCTTGGAAGTTGGGGACAAGCCATGCGATTTGAAGAGCCCCTTCAGGGCACGTTAGCGCGGGGTGACGGTACTCAGGGCTATGGTGCATCCGGCCCTTTGGGCCGGCGGTGAGGGTGCAGGAACTACAGAAGGCCTTCGCCAAGACCTGAGGTTATAGGCAAGGATTTGGAACTTAGGATGACTGCCGCCGGACAAAAAAGCTTCTATCCAACTCCGCGCACAGCGCGGAAGGCGGCTCGTGAGGACACTCGCCCTCCACCAAGCCTCTGCGAGAAAATCAAAAAAACCTCTGCGTCTCTGCGCCTCTGCGTTAAATAATTAGGAAAGTTGCGATACGCGGTTATATCAGAGTGATTGGCGTTTCTTCGCGGGTGGTGAGATTTTTGCGTTTGGCGCTACCGGCGGCGACATCGTCCGGGCCGATGAAAATCGCGTCGGCCGCGTCGCTGGCACCGGCACGCGCGAAAAACTGTTTGGGTTTGAGACGCGCCAGCATGAGGTCGACGCGCTCACCCTGTTCGCGCAGACTGCGGGCGAGGCGTGTGGCAGCTTCGCGCTGCTCGGGGAACATGTATCCGATGACGACGCCGTGTTTCTCAGCGGCGGCGGTTTCGCCCAGTAGCTCTTTCAGCACCTCTACCACGACAACATCGCCGAAGCCGAGTCCGACGGCGGGCGTGGGCGCGCCGCCGATGGTGGTGAGCAGGCTGTCGTAGCGGCCGCCGCCGAAGATCGCGCGGAATTTGCGCTGCGTGTCGAAGGCCTCAAAGACGATGCCCGTATAATAGGCCAGACCGCGGATCACCGAGATATCGAAAACCAAGCGGTCGGCGATGCCGTAGACTTCGGCGAGGGCAAAGAGTTCATGTAGCGCGGCGAGCGCGGGCGAGTCGGGGCCAGCGAGCGCGGCTGCCTGGTCGAGCGTCTCGATGCTCAGCAGCTCGAAGGTCTTGTTGATCGCGTCGTCGCCGAGTCCTTCGGCGCGCAGCAGGACGGCGATATCGTCGTCGCTGATTTTGCCGCGTTTGTCGAGCGCCAGGAAAACGGCGGCGTGGTTGTCCTGGGCAATGCCGGAGGCGGCCAGCAGTTCGGCCAGCAGTTCCCGGTTGTTGACGCGGATGCGGTAGGCGTCGTCGGGCATGCCCATTGCGCGTAGCGCGGCGGCGGCGGCGGCGAGGATTTCGATCTCGGCCGAGACGCTCTCCTCGCCGATGATGTCCATATTCCACTGATAGTGTTCGCGTTTACGGCCGCGGGTCATCCGCTCATAGCGGAAGCACTGGGCGACCGTGAACCACTTGACCGGGAAGCTGAGTTGGCCTTGGCGAGCCGCGATCATGCGGGCGAGCGTGGGCGTCATTTCGGGACGCAGGGCAAGCTTGCGGCCGCTCTTGTCTTCGAAGTGGTAGATCTGCTCAGAAACCTCCTCGCCGCTTTTACGCTGTAGCAGTTCGAGGCTTTCGACGACACAGGCGTCGTAGGGCTGGAAGCCGTGGGCGACCGCTGCTTCGCGCCACGCATCAAAGACGCGATTGCGCCAGCGCATGTCTTCCGGATAAAAGTCGCGCATGCCGCGCGGGGGATCGAAGGAGAGGGATGTGGAACTCATGGGATTTACTTGTCGTCGGCCAGCATGTCGCGCATGCGTTTGCCGGGTTTGAATTTGACGACGCGGCGGACAGGAATCACCACCACGTCTTCGGGTTTATTGGGGTTGCGGCCGATGCGGGCCTTGCGGATGGTCACTTCAAAGACCCCGAATTCGCGAAACTCCACATGCCTGCCGGCACCGAG
>DAOTMQ010000182.1:0-7589 GCA_035450385.1 Kiritimatiellia bacterium
GTTGATTTTTGGCGAAAAGAGCGATACCCTGTAACCATTCAAGGTGGCTAAAAGGAGGAAAGATGATGAATAGAACAATCTGGTGTGATAACGGATTCCCCAAAG
Source organism: Kiritimatiellia bacterium (assembly GCA_035450385.1). Taxonomy (GTDB): domain Bacteria; phylum Verrucomicrobiota; class Kiritimatiellia; order RFP12; family UBA1067; genus DUPH01. The sequence goes on from DAOTMQ010000182.1 coordinate 106, forward strand.
TGGGTATCCGTCCGATTATTGACGGCCGACGGCGCGGGGTGCGGGAGTCGTTGGAAACGCAAACCATGAACATGGCCAAAAGTGCGGCCAAGCTGATTTCCGAGAGCCTGACCTATCCCGACGGCTCGCCGGTGCAGTGCGTGATCGCGGATACCACGATCGGCGGTTGCGCCGAGGCCGCCGCTTGCGCGAACAAGTTCGAGCGTGAGAATGTGGGGGTCTCGCTGAGCGTCACGCCCTGCTGGTGCTACGGCACTGAGACGATGGACACGGCGCCCCACACGCCCAAGGCGGTCTGGGGCTTCAATGGCACCGAGCGTCCCGGCGCGGTCTACCTGGCTGCGATGCTCGCGGGTTATGCACAGCGCGGTTTCCCGGCTTACGGGATCTACGGGCGCGAGGTGCAGGACCGCACCGACACGTCAATTCCGAATGATGTGAAGGAGAAGCTGCTGCGCTTCGTCAAGGCCGGACTGGCGGTTGCGATGATGCGCGGCAAATCCTACCTTGCCGTGGGCACCTCGTCGATGGGTATCGCGGGCTCGTTCATCGATCCGGATCTCTTCCAGGATTATCTCGGCATCCGCGTTGAGAATGTTGACATGTGCGAGCTGGACCGGCGCGCCGTGGAGGGCATCTACGACAAGGCCGAGTACGAAAAAGCGCTGGCGTGGACCAAGAAGTTCTGCAAAGAGGGCAAGGATATCAACAAGAAGCGACTCCAGAAATCGCGCGCCGCCAAGGACGCCGACTGGGAGTATGTCATCAAGATGACGCTGGCTCTGCGCGACCTGATGGTCGGCAACCCTGTGCTGGCGGAGATGGGTCTCGGCGAAGAGGCGGTGGGGCGTAATGCCATCGCGGCGGGCTTCCAGGGACAGCGCCAGTGGACTGACTACAAACCCAACGGCGACTTCTCCGAGGCGATCCTCAACAGCTCGTTCGACTGGAACGGCATCCGTGCGCCGTACATCGTGGCGACGGAAAACGACGCGCTCAACGGCATCTGCATGTTGTTGATGTATCTGTTGACCAACCGTGCCCAGATTTTCGCCGATGTGCGTACCTTTTGGAGCGCGGACGCGGTCAAGCGTGTGACCGGCAAGCGCATGACCGGCCTCAACGCCAACGGGTTCATCCATCTGCTGAACTCTGGCGCGGCCTGTCTGGATGCCACCGGCAAGCAGCGTTTCAAGGGCAAGCCCACGATGAAGCCGTTCTGGGAGATTACCGCGAAGGAGGCGGAAGCGTGTCTCAAGGCGACGCGTTGGATGCCGGCCAATGTCGAGTACTTCCGTGGCGGCGGCTTCTCATCCAGCTTCCTCTCTGAGGGCGGCATGCCGATGACCATGACGCGCATCAGCCGCGTCAAGGGGCTCGGTCCGGTACTGCAGATCGCCGAGGGGTGGTCGACCACACTGCCGACGGGTGTATCCGATACGCTCATGGCGCGTACCGATCCGACTTGGCCCTGCACATGGTTCGTGCCGCGTCTGACCGGCAAGGGTGCTTTCAGCGACGTCTACAGCGTCATGAATAACTGGAGCGCCAACCACGGTGCGATCAGCTACGGCCACATCGGCGCGGATCTGATCACGCTCGCGGCCATGCTGCGCATTCCGGTCGCGATGTCCAACGTGCCTGCGGAGCAGGTTTTCCGCCCGCACGCCTGGGGCCTGTTCGGCGTGGACGATCCGATCGGCGCGGATTATCGCGCCTGCAAAAACTTCGGCCCGATCTACGGCTGAATTCCGCGCACAGCGCGGGTGCAGCCGATTTAGGAGTTGAGATTTAGGATTTAGGAGTTTTTGGGGGCTGCCGGTACTGCCGTACTGCCGACTGGATCGGCTGTGTCGGCAGCCTCCAGCAACCTTCCGCGCGCAGCGCGGAGGTGAAAACATGTTCTGGTGTAAACTTTTACCGTCCGGCGAGCGTTTAATAGGGTGAGGCTCTTGCGGACTCTTCGCTTGCAAGTGTGGCACGGGCATCTTGCCCGTGTTTCATGGGCGGGACGCCCATGCCACGGGGAGTTTCAGGATATAAGGAGATGCCATGACGATCATTGAACCGCACATCCACATGCTGTCGCGCACCACGGACGAGTATCAGGCTATGTATCGGGCCGGTATCCGCGCTTGCGTGGAACCCTCGTTCTGGCTGGGCACGAACCGCCGCTACGCGGGGTCGTTCTTCGACTACTTTCGGCTGATCTTGGAGTTCGAGACCGTGCGCGCGGCGCGTTTCGGTATCGATCACTTCTGCGCGATCGCCATGAACCCCAAGGAGGCTGATGACTGCGGTCTGGCCGACGAGGTGATCGACGGTCTGGACGAATATCTCGATCATCCGCGTTGCGTGGCCATGGGCGAGATCGGGCTCAACCTCAACACACCCAATGAGGAGTACGCGATGATCCGCCAGCTCCGCATGGCCGAGGAGCGTAAAATGCCGGTCATCCTGCACACGCCGCACGTGGACAAGCTGCGCGGCACGTTGCGCATTCTGGAGATCATCAAGGCCGAGGGGTTCACGGTCGAGCGCATTGACGTCGACCACAACACCGAAGAGACGATCAAGCACACGCTGGACTCGGGGTGTTACGCCGGCATGACCGTCTATCCGTATTCCAAGCTCACCCCGCAGCGCGTTTCGGCCATGGTCAAGCAGTACGGCCATGAGCGCGTGATCGTCAACGGTTCGGCCGACTGGGGCGTTTCCGACCCGCTTTCGCTCATCAAGGTGGTGGAGTACATGCGCGGCGACGGCCACAGCGATGAGGTGATCCGCGATTTGGTCTTCAATACGGCCATGCGTTTTTACAGCGCCTCGCCCAACTGGAACCCCAATCTGGACATCCAGCCGCTTGATCCCAGCACCTATCAGCGGTGAGCACCCCATCGGTATCGAGTAACCATGAAACACATGAAACTTCATGAAAAATAACGCTCAACGTTCACCGTTCAACTTTTACGCTCAAGCGTTTTTTGCTTCGCTGGTGCGAAGCTACGGTTGACTAGGGGGGCGGCGTTGGTTTAATATGTACCAATCTTCTCTAATTGCAGGAGAGTTTTTTAACCCGCATGAACAAGGGAGCAGTCCCCATGATGGAGCAAGCAGGAGTGATTCGGGCGAGTGTGTGTGTGTTGGCCGCTGTCTGGATGACGGCTGTCTATGCGCAGGAAGAGGCTCAGCCGGCCGCGGCCGATGGGCAGGCTCCAGCCGCTGTGCAGCAGGAGGAATCCGCAAAAACTTTCATGCCGATGGTGCGCCTGATTCAGGTTCGCGGCAAATGCGAGGCGTTGAACCCGGACGTGGGCTCGTACGCGCCGGCCATCGAAAACAAGGTGTACCCGTTGGGGACGAGTTTCCGCACCGGTCCGGAGAGCCTGGCGACGCTGGTGTTTTCGGGGCAAGAGAGCGTGCAACTCGCTAGCAGCACGGAAGTTTGCGTGGGAACACCTGACAAGCAGCCGGATAACCGCGTATTGCGGTTGGTTGCCGGAACTATTAAAACCAGTCTGCGCGAGAATCTGCCTGAAGGCAGCTTCAGCGTCTGCACGCCCAACGCCGTCAGCAAAAATGTTGAGGGCCGCGGTGAATACACGCTTTTCACCGACGCGGTGACGGAGACCCTGCAAATCGCCACCATCACGGGGGCGGCGTGCATTGAGGGGTCCCACTACCACATACCCGCGTTGCGTGCGGCCAACACCGTCAACATCCAAACCTCTGTCGACCGCTCATTCAGCCGGTTGACCAGTGTGTCGGGAGATTTTGTGATTATTCTGAATAAAGGCGAGGAGGAGCCGGTTAATTACGGCATGTCGCCCAAGGCGGTTGTCAAAATCTGGCGCGAGAACGCGCCGGTGGGTGGGCGCCCGGTGATCGCTGCGCTCGTGGTCAGCCCTACGGGTATCGCCAAGCACCGCTTCGCGTATGCCGAAGGTCGTTCGGGGGTCGCGACTGGCGAGCTCGTCCAGCCGGTCGCGGAAGAGGATGAAGAGGATCTGCCGGTTCTGCTTTCGAAAGACAGCGAGAAAGAGAAAAAGGAAGAAGAGGCGGAGAAGAACGAGGCCAGTACCGAACAATAACTGACTCAGAAAAGGTTCTCGGAAAAACCGGCGGCCTGCGCAGCCTCCGGTTTTTCGCGTCAAGAGAGTGTTTGCGCGAGTGTTAATTCTTTTGGACTATTAGCTGTGTTTATTTACCACTTTAACCGACTCATCCGTAACCGCATCCTGTGGGGATTCTTTGCCATCATTATCGCAATAGCATTCGTGGCGGTTGATTCGTGTTTTCAGAGCCCACAGGACGCGCAGTCCGCCGGGACGATCAATGGCAAAAGAATTCCGTATGACCAGTTCGAACAGACGGTCCGGGCGATTCGTGGATTTGGGCGTGATCGTGACAACGAAACCCCCGTGAGCGTCGTGGACCGCCGCGCGTGGGAGCAGATCGCAGCCCGGCAGACCGCTGAGAAAAACGGCATGGGCGCTGTTGACGATGAGATCCGTAGCGTGTTGCGCGAAGTGCCCGGTTTCCAAGGGCCTAATGGGTTCGACATCAACCGTTACCGCATGATGCTCGCCGAACAAGGCCTCACGCCCGCAATGCACGAAAGCCTGGTCGCGCATCAGCTCGCGCTGATGAAAAGTGCCGCGCTCGTGGATTCGGCCTCTTGGGTCTCCCCGATGGAACTGAACGATGAACTCGCCGCCATGACGGACCGCTTCACGGTGCAGACAGTCACGATCAGTAACCGCTTTGCCCAGACAGAGATGCGCCTCAGCGAAGAGGACCTGCGCAAGTTCTACGAGGAGAACAAGGACTCGTTCGCCCTCCCCGACCGCGTTGCCGTGCGTTACATCGCGATTCCGGTCTCGAACTATCTGGCGCATGTCTCGGTGCCCGAGGATGACCTGCTGGAGTATTACGATAGCCATGCGGACACCTACACCCGCACAACTACCAACAACACGACGGAACCGATCCCTTTCGCCGAGGTGCGTGACAAGATCTTGGCTGAGCTCCAGCTCGAAGAGGCCCGCTATTGCGCCTCCACGGCAGTCACCTTCACGATCTACGGCAAACTCGCTGATGCTGGCGACAACGCGATGGAGGTCGCGGCGAAGCAGGCCAAGGTCACGCTCAAGACCTCGCCGCTCTTCGCGGCCGACGAAACCCTGTACTGGGCTGAAAACAGCAAGGAATTCGCAGACGCCGCCTTTGAACTGGAGCCCGACCGTTCGGACTCGCGCTTTGGCATCGTCAAGGGTGACCAGTTCATCTATGTCATTGAGCGCAAGGATTTTTCAGCCGCTCACACGCCGGCATATGAAGACGTCCTCAACGATCTGCGGCCGCGCGCACAGGCCAAAGCCCGCAGTGATGCTTTCCAGGATTACGTGAAAGAGCTGCGTACGGAGTTGAGCACCCTGATGGAACAGGGCAAGAGCTTCGCTGACGCGGCCAAAGCCAAGACGCTTAACGTTTCCACCTCGCTCACCTACTCGGTGAACGAGGTTCAGAACCAGAGCTTCCCCAACAGCTTCTCGATTGCCTATGGTGCCATGTCCCTCCAGAAGGGCGAACTGTCAGAGGCCATCCCGACATCGACCACGCAGTCGTTGCTGGTTTATGTGCAGGAGCGTCAGCCGGGCGATGCACTGGCCGCCGAGATGATGCGTGCTCAGGTGCGCGCGGGCATCGCGCGCCGCCGCTCGAGTAATCTCTTCTCGGACTGGTTGACGTGGAATCTCGCGCAACAGGATTTCAATCCGGCCCGCCCACTCAGTGACGGCGACGGCGATGACGACGAGGACGACGGAGCCTTCACGGATCCAGATGCGCCTGCGGAGAAAGAATAGGACGCGAGCGCAAAAACAGGTGTCTCGCGTCTCTCGTCGGCAGTGCCGGCGCGGCTCGCGGGGACGCTCGCCCTCCCGTCCTATGATCGGGCTCGCGGAGCACTGGGAGGGACGAGCGTCTGCTCGTCCGGCGGCGTGAACGCCGCCCACAGAACTGGACGCGAAAAATTTGGAGTGCGGCGGCAAGCGGTATTCCGCGCGACGCCGCTTTTTAGCGCAACCGGTCCAGCCGCAACCGCTCGCGGTTGTCGAACAGGCGGCGTGCGCAGAGTTGCACCGTCAATAGGCTGCCGAACCCCGCGCCGGTCGCGATCAGGTACATGATCATCATCTGATAGCGCACCGCCGCAAGGGGATCGCTGCCCGATAGAATCTGGCCGGTCATCATACCCGGCAGGCTCACGATGCCACAGACCGCCAGCGAGTTGATGATCGGCGTCATGGCGGTGCGCACGCTTTCGCGCCGCAGGTCGGCTACCGCCTCGGATGCAGACTGGCCCAGCGCCAGCCGGTTTTCGATCACGGCGCGTTGCTTCCAGGCATTCTGCGTCAACGTGTCCATCCCCAAGGCGATGCCGGTCATGGTGTTGCCGAGAATCATGCCGAGCAGCGGGATCGCATATTGCGGCGACCACCAAGGCCGGACGCCCACCAGCGCCACCAACGCGAACACGGTCACGGTGAAACCGGCGGTGAACAATCCCAGCGCGGCCAGTCCGACCGTCCAGCCCGCCACGAAGCGCCGGTGCTGCCGCCGTGTGACCTCCCAAGTGCCGGCCGCCAGCATCACCATCGAAAAACAGAAGGTCCAAAGCGGACGCGCATTTTGGAACACGCCTTTCAGGACCACACCTACCAGCGCAAGCTGTATGAAAGTCCGCACTGCACCGATCATCAACGCGCGGCTCAGCCCCAGACGCTGCCAGGCGAAGAACACGGCCAGTGCGGTCAGTGGCAATGCGGCCAGCAGGATATCGCCCCACGAAAGCGCGATCACATCCATGTATCCACCTCTTTCCACACACCGCCCGCCGCCATGCGGTAACCGCGCGACGCCACGCGCGTGAGCTGCTCGGGGTCATGCGTCACCCAGAGTGCCATCATACCGGTTGCGCAACGGCCCGCGACCAGTGCTTCAAGCGCCCGCGTGTGCGCCGCATCAAGATGTGCCGTAGGCTCGTCCAGCAGCAATACCGCCGGTTGATTCACCAGCGAGCGCAACAGGCCGAGCCGCTGTTTCTCGCCACTGGAGAGACGCGCCACCGGCCATCCGAGTACCCCGGGCTCAAGTCCTAACGCACGCAAATCAGCATCTTCAGGAGCGTGAGAAAAGTGTTCGTCCACGCCGTCCAACCACCACTGGCTCTCGGCGGGTACGTACGCCACGCGTCGCCGCCACTGGTTGGCGGGAATCGTGGTCGGCGCAACTCCTTGTAGCGCGATGGTTCCCTCCCAAGGATCCATGTCAGCCAAAGCACGCAACAGGCGCGTCTTCCCGCAGCCGGACGGACCGCTCACGCCGACGATCTCGCCTTCGCGCATCGCAAACGTCACCGGCCCGAAACCGCCATACGATAGATCTTTTACCTCGAACGCTGTCACACCACTTTCCCTTCA
>DAOTMQ010000183.1:0-7587 GCA_035450385.1 Kiritimatiellia bacterium
GGTCTTAGCCATCCCATTCCAGATTGGTGTCGTTGTTCTTCGAGCCTCAGTCGCCCTGCCGCGGCAACACGTTACCACACCACGAAAACGCTCCGCAACCCTTGAATGTCTAATGTCAAACTACGACCCCATTTCTCCACTCCGAGCGCGAATACACGCACAAAGGCGTCGCCGCCCATCCCGGCGACCGCGGCATGCAAGCCATCGCCGACGCAATCATCAAAGCCGTGCGGGAGTAGTGCGTTAGTGCATTAGTGCCTTACGGCTCGACACGTGCAATAAAAAACGAGTTGTTTGGCATTGCTCGGATTTATTTAACGCAGAGGCGCAGAGACTCAGAGTTTTTTGAGGGGCACTGCAGCCGCAGGTCGCGGGTCGCAAGTCAACCCTTGTTGCGACCACCCAGTGGTCGCAATGATGAGTGTAAAAACTTTTGCCCTCGCACTCATTCGGTTCGCAGTGCTATACTCAGACCATCTTACGATGAACGCGGCGTGTGGATTCATGTAGGTTGTTTGTTGCACGCCAAGTCCCGGATTTGGATGATATGCCCACTTTGAATTGGATTGGAAAAAAGGCTGTCGAGAACCACCACATGCAGGTGCCGTTCCGCTTGCTCAAGGATGTGCCCGAACTCGCCTGTGGTGACCCCGGCAGCGGCAACCTGATTGTCGAGGGCGACAACCTTGAAGCCCTCAAAGCGCTTCTCCCGTATTACGCCGGGAAGGTCAAGTGCATCTACATCGATCCGCCCTACAACACCGGCAATGAGGGCTGGGCCTATAACGACAACGTCAACAGCCCCGAAATCCGTCGTTGGTTGGGGCAGGTTATCGGCAAAGAGGGTGAGACCCTCGACCGCCATGACCGCTGGCTCTGCATGATGTATCCGCGTCTTGCTTTGCTACGTCAATTCCTACGCGAAGACGGGGCAATATTCGTCAGTATTGATGATAACGAGGTCCACGCACTACGTTATGTCATGGATGAGCTTTTGGGAGCCTCAAACTTCATCACGACCATTATCTGGGAAAAGAACTACGCACCAAAAGCGTCGGCTAAACATCTGTCTGAGAATCACGATTATATAGTCGTTTATGCCAGAAACGCGCCAAAATGGAACCGTAACTTGCTACCGCGAACGGATAAGCAGGACAAGGCATATAAGAATCCCGACAACGACCCTAGAGGACCATGGCGCCCGAACAATCTTGCTGCCAGAAACCCTTACAGTTTGGGAGTCTACAGCATCACATGTCCATCAGGCCGAGTAATTGATGGCCCACCCCGTGGATCATACTGGCGCGTCTCGAAAGCGAAGTTTGATGAACTTGACCGCGATGGCCGCATTTGGTGGGGGATCGATGGTAATAACGTACCTGCACCAAAAATTTTTCTCAATGAAGTGAAGCAGGGGGTCGTCCCCATGACAATCTGGACATATTCTGAAGCTGGTCATACCCAGGACGCAAAGAAGGAACTCGTCTCCCTTCTTGATTTCGGTGATTCGGAATCTGTTTTCATTACTCCCAAACCGACAAAGCTTATGGAAAGAATCCTCCAACTTGCAACAAATCCCGGAGACCTCGTGCTGGATTCGTTTGCGGGCTCAGGTACGACCGGTCACGCTGTGCTGAAGGCCAATGCGAAAATGCCAGACAAGTCGCCGCGCCGCTTTATCCTTGTGGAAATGGAGCAAGAGATTGCCCGCAAGGTTACGACCGAACGTGTACGCCGCGTGGCGCAGGGTTATACGGACGCCAAGGGCAAGCAGATCGAGGGGCTCGGCGGCGGATTCCGCTACTGCGAATTGGGGGAGCCCCTCTTCGACGAGACGGGGAAAATCCGGGACAACGTGCGGTTCGCAGACCTTGCGCGGCACGTCTATTTCACCACGACCGGCGAGCCGCTGCCACGCGAGCGGGTCAGCAAATCGCCGCTCTTGGGCGTGACCTCCAACGGCGTGGCGGTCTACCTGCTGTACAACGGTATCCTCAAGGACAGGACGCTCACAGGCGGCAATGTCCTCACCTCGGCAACGCTCGAACTCCTGCCGCCTCACGACGGTCCCAAGATCGTCTACGCCGCTGCCTGCCGCCTGAGCAAGGCACGCCGCGCCCGCGAGCAGATTGATTTCCGCCAAACCCCTTACGCGATCAAAACAACATGACACTTAAAACCTACCAGGAGAAGGCGCTGAAGTGGCTGGCCCGGTACTATGAGCGCTGCCGCGAGTTGCAGGAGGCGCATGACTCGTTTCCCGCATCCACGGCATTCTACTCTGTAACACGCGAAATCTACGGGACAGGACTGTCGTACTCGCCGGTCAAGCAGTTGCCGGGCATCCCCTATGTCTGCCTGCGTATCCCCACCGGTGGCGGCAAGACGGTTGTCGGTTGCGAGGCCGTGGCCGTGGCCCAACGGGAGTTGCTGCGCGCCGACCGTTTGCTCGTCCTTTGGCTTGTACCCAGTGACGCGATCCGTGCGCAGACGCTCAAGCGGATGCAGGACCGCAACGACCCGTACCGTGTCTCGCTCGAAATGAAACTGGGGGCGGTGGAGGTCATCGACATCGAAGAGGCACTGACCATCCAACGCGCCGTTCTGGATAGCAACACCGTCATTGTGGTGGCCACCATGCAGGCCTTCCGCCGCAAAGATACGAGCCAACTCAAGGTCTATGAGAACAGCGGCGCGTTGATGCACCATTTCGAGAACCTGCCGGACGGTCTGCGCAAGGTGCTGGAGCCCGATGCCGACGGGGTGATCCCGTATTCATTGGCTAACGTCTTCCGAATTCGGAGACCGTTCGTCATCGTGGACGAGGCGCACAACAATCGCCAGCCGCTTGCGTTCGAGACGCTCAAGCGGCTCAATCCCTCGGGCATCCTCGAACTCACCGCCACGCCGAACACCAAAGCCGAGACGGTGGCCTACGAGGGCGAGAAGATGGAAAATCCGCCGAGCAACGTGCTCGTTTCCATTTCAGCCTATGCCCTCAAAGCCGAGCACATGATCAAGCTACCCATTTATCTGCGCTACCGCGAGCCGTGGGACGCTCTTCTAGGCGACGCCATCGGCACGCTGAACAAGCTGAAGGAAGAGGCCGAGAAAGAACGCGCGGAAACCGGCGAGTATCTGCGTCCAATCATGCTGTTGCAGGCTCAGCCTGAATACAAGAACAAGTCCAGCATCACCGTGCATGAGGTCAAGAGCCGGTTGCTCAGCTTCGGCATTTCTGAAGAGGAGATTGCCATAGCGACGGGTGATATCCGCGAACTGGAGAAGCCCGAGAACTTAGACATTCTGAATCCGGCGTGCCGTGTACGCTTCATCATCACCGTGCAGGCACTCAAGGAAGGCTGGGACTGCCCGTTCGCCTATGTGCTCTTTTCAGTCGCGGAACTCAGTAGCGGGCGACCGGTCGAACAGATTCTTGGCCGCATTCTGCGCATGCCCAACGCACGCCGCAAACGGCGTGAGCCGCTGAACAGCTCTTATGCCTTTGTGGCCTCGACGCGTTTTGCCGATGCCGCCCGAGCCTTGGCCGACGGACTGATCGCCGCAGGCTTTGAGAGGCAAGATGTGGATGATCTTCTGGTCGAGCCGTCGTTGCCGCTGGATGACACGCCTGACACGCCGCCGCCGTCTGCGCCTGTCACCATTACGCTGGCCACGCCGCCGTGCAGCCCGTTGCCGCTCTCCATCGTGGACGCCGTCACTTACGACGAGCACGCCAAGACCCTACGCATTGAGAAGCCGCTGACCGACATACAGGAATCCGACTTGGTCGCGTGTTTCTCGGACGCCGCGACGAAAGCGGCTGTTGCCGCCGCGTGTGACCGCCGCGCCGGTCGTATCGTCCAAACGCGGGCACGGCCGCTCTCGCCGTCGCAGCGCGGCGAGATTTTCGAAATTCCGTTCCTTGCGCTTAAGCATGGGGATTTATTCCGGGCGTTCGAGGAAGACGACCTCGAAGAACGGATCGAGTGGAGCCTGAGCGATGCCGACGCGGATCTGTCCGAGTTTTTCATCCCATCCGAAACGCGTGGCATCCGGATCGACATTGACGAGACCGAGCGCCTGCAGCAGGAGTTCATCCCGAACACTGATGCGCAGCAAAGGCTGCTTGATGTGTCGGCGGCTTGGCCGGTCGGCCATTTGGTTTGCTGGCTTGACCGTTCCTTCGCACATGACGAACTTACCGAAGCTGAAACCGGCATCTACATCACCCGTGTGCTCACGAAGTTGATCGACGAGCGCGGCTTCACGCCCGAAACGCTGACGGCTCACCGGTACCGGTTGGCAAAGGCACTTGCGGAGAAATTTCGTACCCTGCGCATTGCCGCTCGAAGGAAGGCACTTGAACAGTTCCTGTTCACAGACGCGTCTGCGCCGGTCTATGTCACGGCTGCTGCCACGCACCGGTTCGACCCCAACAAATACCCGGTCACCAACCGTTATCGGGGCCTTGAGTTGCCCAAGCACTACTACGAGGTCATCGACAACATGAATGATGAGGAGATCGAGTGCGCCCGTGTTATCGCGCATCACGATGGTGTTCACTGCTGGATCCGCAACATCGACCAAGAACCCCAAAGTTCCTTCTGGATACAGACGTCGACCGATAAGTTCTATCCGGACTTCGTGTGCGAACTCAAAGGCGAAAAATACTTGGCGGTGGAATACAAGGGCACGCACTTGGATAATTCGGACACGGATGAAAAGGAACGCCTCGGCGACCTCTGGGCGGCTCGTAGCAACGGCACATGTCACTTCCTCATGATCCGCGGCCCGTCAGAAATATCCCGAATTGCGGATACCGTGGCAAAGGTCACACGGGACGTGTGATGAGCATAGGCGTCGGCTGCACAAACCACGTAGGATGCCGATGAGGCGGCTGAGGTTGTCGCCGTGGCCGAGTCGGTTGCGTCCTAATACTGAACGCGGCAGTATCAGCGCAAGGTGAATACTGTGCCCCGATGGTAGGAGAGTAGCAGGGAGGTGCCGTCGCTGGATCTCCGCAAGTTCCATGCGCCTGTCTTGACCGTGTTGCCGTCCGCATCCCGCAGTTCAAGCGCGGGCGTGGAGGCTAGCGGCACGGTGAACGTGGCCAGTGTCTTCTCCCCGCTGAACGTGTCGGGGAGGTTGGCGGCGTCGGTGAGGCGCACGGTGTCGCCTGTCCAGGACGTGGCCGTAAGATTCGGCGTTGTCTTGTCCGTGCTCGCCGCCACGTCTGCCGAAAACTCCAGCGCTCCGGCCGGTAGGCCGTCCGCGTGCGTGAAGATGAGTTGGCCGCCCTCCACGCGCGTCGCGCCGTTGTAGCTGTTCGTGCTCGCCATTGTGAGCGTGCCCGTGCCCCGCTTCACGAGGCCGCCATCTACCTCTGCGCCCGAACGGAGCGGGGCTTTCACAGTGACCGTGTAGCCTTCCGTATCGATGATCGCGCCGCTCGAACCGGCACGCACGAGGATGTTCGACTGCCAGACAGTCTCCTGGGCCGGCGTCCCAGATTCGCCTAGGAAGTTCACTTCGTTACGTTGCGCCACCAGCACGCCACCGTCCAGATTGAGGATGCCGCAACTGGTAGCGGCACCGGGATCGATCCAGAACTTGCCGAGTTTCAACACGCCGCCCGTCGTCAGGCTGACCTCGGCGCGCGGCTCGCCGCTCGCATAGCGCATGTCGGTCTGGGAGATGCGCAGTTGCCTACATGTCATCGTGCCGTTTCCGCCCACGAGCGTGCGTGCGGGGCCGGAGAGCGCGTTCAGATACTCGGCCGTGTTGGCTGCATCGAGTAGGCCGTTTGTCACGATCACCTGACCATAGTTCCGTATATCCATCCAGCAGGTCGGCGTGACCTTGACGGTGCCGCCCGCTACCTCGAAGACCCCTTTGTTCGGCTGGTACGACGAACCGTTGCCCGTGACGTAGAACGGGGCGTCGGCGCCTATTTTTCCGGGGGCGTTCGACGTGACCAGCGTGGTGCCCGCCACATGGCGCAGATGGCCGTCCACACGCAGTTTGCCGATTGTGTTCGTGCGCTCGTCCTCCGGGCCGATCTCCAGGCATCCGCTCCAGTTACTGACCGCTCTCAGCGTACCCAGGTGACCGTCGGTGCCGTGACCGGTGATGACGCCAGCGATGCGGGCGCTAAGGTGCAGCACCCCGATTTGCGCGGTGATGTTGGTGTTGATGATGAAGTCGCGGTTTTTGTTTGCCGTCCAGCCGCCGGGGAAGTGCAGGATGGCGGACGAACTGTTAAAGAATACGTTCGGCGTGGGCGTGTCGGGTACCTTGCCCATTGCTAGATCAAGTTCAGGAATCAGGTATCCGCTGCCGTCCAGATGCAACCCGCCGTTGAACGTGTTAGCGACCGTGAGGTAGCAGAAGCCATCGCCGTAGAAGTGGAAGCCACCGTCATGTTCGGCCGCACTGATGAACGGGGTACGGAAGCGTGAATACTGCGATAAGCCGCTTAACGCCACATGGGCACCGCCTTCATGCACGCGCAACAGCACATTCGTCCAGTTGCCCGTGTAGTTACCGCCGAAGGGAGACAGGTCCTTGCCTGCCTCCACGTCGTTCGTGATGACCAGCCGGCCGCCCTCGAAGTCAAGGGCACCGCAGTAGCTGGAGCCGCCGCTGTCCATCGTGAAATTACGCACACACAATGTGCCGCCCTTGCGCAGATGGATCGTGCCGTATTCGGGGCCATAGTAGGAGGCACTTCGTTGGACCTTTCCCAGGCGGATCTGCTTGACGCGCATTTCGCCCGCGTCTTGCAGCGTGATACGCGAGATCGTCGCGGCGGGCGAGGCCGTGTTCTGGTCGCCGAAACCATTCAGGAACTCGGTCACGTTCCAGGCGTCGACGAAGCCGTTCGTCACCAGCAGATCGCCGCCAGGGTTTGAGATAAAGGAGTTGGTCTCCGTGAACACCAACTGTGCGCCGCCCTCCACCAGCAGACGGCCCTCCCGCTCCATGAAGAGCGGCACGGCCTTGAAGTCGGGCGATGTGGAGGCGCAGGCGATCTCGTGGACGCCGCCGTCAAAGGCGAGCGTGCCGCCGTGGGCGGCCACGCGGTAGAAGACGTTCGTCTGGTCGGTACGCCCCTTCACCACGAGCGTGCCGTCGCCGCGTTTTGCGAAACGTGTGGCATCATCCGTGGCTGTGCTTGTGGAGGCGAGCGGTGCCGTGACCGTGGCTGTGACGCCAGCCGAGACATTGAAAGGCCCGTTGAGCGTGAGCGTGCCGTCGCCGGCCAACGTGTAGTCCGCCTCCGTCACCGTCACGCCCGAGGCTGTGGCGGCGCCGCTGAGAGTGACAGTCTTCTGGGTCGATGTACCGAAGATGGCTTCGTTGCCGTCTGTCCAGACGCCCTGATCCCAGTTGGCATCCGTCAGCCAGTTTGAACTGATCGGCTGGGGCAACCACGTGTAACTTGCGGCTACCAGCTTCCCTGTCACAGTCATCGCTGTCAGCAGGGCCCACACTTCTCTTTTCACTTTTATCGATTGTCTCATGTCACGCTTCAAGAGTAACCTCGCTTCGCTCGGTAACTAGTGGCACACGCCACACTGGAAA
>DAOTMQ010000184.1:0-5804 GCA_035450385.1 Kiritimatiellia bacterium
CGGCCGCGCCACCCCCGTAGACGGAGACGTTGTTCGAGATGACGCAGTCACGGATGGTCCCGCCCCAGACGCCGCCGCCCTGCGAATCGAGGGTGGAGAGCTTGATCAGGTCGCCGTTGCAGATGGTGAATCCCGTGATCTCGGCCCCGTCGCAAAGGGTGACGGCACGCGACGCCTTGTTGGCATTGATAAAGGTGGTTCCCGCCCCGTTGACACCCGTGATCGCGAGCCGCTTGCCGTCCACGTCAATCGCGCCATACGTCCCGGATTTCACGTAAATCGTCTCGCCGCTGACCGCCCGATCGATCGCGGCCTGGATGGTCTTGAGCGCGGTGGCCCAGGAGTCGCCGGTGTTGTTGTTGTTCCCGGTCGCGGCGTCCACGTACCAGTCGAGAAGGTTGAACGCCACCGTCACGTCGGTGTGCGAGAGGATGTTGGTCAGGGTCAGCGTCGAGTTGGTCGCCGACGCGATGACGACACCGTTGGTGGACCATGACGCGACTGTCCTTCCGTAGGTGTTCGTGTCTGCGGTGAGGGTCACAGACCCGCCGCTGTTGATGATGGAGGTGGCTGGGGACACCAACCCGCCGTCGCCCGTCCGCGCCGTCACGACGATCCCTTGGATGACGGTCTCGTACACGCCGTAGTCGATGTAGGCCCTTCCATCCCCATCGCCGTCCTGGACGCGGATGTGCCCAAGAAAGTCGGTATTATCCAGATAGCCGATGTATTGGTAGTAGTGGTTGCCGGCGTCGATGTACGGGGAATCCGCCCGCAGGCGGTAGTCGCCCGCCCAGTAGTTCACGAAGCAGGGGTTTGGCTCGTTGTCATATTCGCGGATGCCGTCGCCCGAGTTCATGTAGAAGAGGGTGTTGATGAGGTAGCAGTTGGCCACGGATCCCGGCAGCTCGCTGCTGTCCGTGGTGTTCGCGACAACGGTACAGTTGAAAAGCCGGTGGCTGTTGTTGTTCTCCCACGCAGACGCCGCGCTAACCATCTGCCTGGCGTGATTCTTCTCGAAGATCGTGTTGTAGTGGCGGTTGGTCGAAAGGGGGTTGCAATGCGCGCCGCCGCCGAGTTCCGCCGTGCAGTTCCGGATGATGCAGCACTCCGTGGTCGCGTCGGCCACGCCGCCGCCGTAGCGGGCCGTGCAGTTTTCGACGATGCAGATGAGCAGGAAGCCGCCGCGCGCCCCCGCACCGCAATCCTCGTATTCCTGCGCCATATAGTTTGACATCACGTCGCCGTTCCGCAGGGTTAAGTTCACCAGCGCGGTATTGTCGCCCGCGTGGGCGTCGTCGGCAATCAACGTCGCGCAGCGGTTTGAACCGCCACCGTCTATGATCGTGTCCGCAGCGGAAGCGGAGTCACCCCAGATGACCACCTGCTTGTTGCTGGAAATAATCGGCGGGTAAACTCCCGCCGCCACTTTGATCTCATCTCCGTCGTCGGCGGCGTCGATCGCCGCCTGAATGCCGGCGAAGGCGTTGTCGTAACTCGTCCCGTCCATATTGCCGGCACCGGATACGGTAACGAAGTGGGTAGTCTGCGCGAACGAAGCCAGCGGCATTACGCCCGCGATGACAAGGGTAAGAACCAAGATGCTCCGGAAGATTTTTTTCATGGCGTGTTGTCCTTTCATCATGTAGAAAAACCCCGCACCTCGAAAGGTACGATGCGATGGTATAACATTCGAGGTCCCTACGCAACCTCAATAAATT
Organism: Kiritimatiellia bacterium; assembly: GCA_035450385.1. Lineage (GTDB taxonomy): Bacteria > Verrucomicrobiota > Kiritimatiellia > RFP12 > UBA1067 > DUPH01. Next base: position 1,722 of record DAOTMQ010000184.1, read on the forward strand.
TGCTCTTTGCCCCTAAGCGGGGGTGTGGTAAGGTGAAAGCGTATTTTACCGGGGGAGGGGAACTTCGTGGATACCATTCAAGCTTATTCGTTGATGTGCATGATCCGCCTCTTTGAAGAGGCGATCGAACGCCTTTTCCTTGAAGGACGCATCATGGGCACCGCACACACCTGCATCGGTCAGGAAGCCGTGGCCGTCGGCACGGCTGCGGCGATCGAGGCGCGTGACGCCATGACCACCACGCACCGCGGACACGGCCACTTTCTGGCGCGCGGTGCCGATCCCAAACGCGTCATGGCCGAACTCTTCGGGCGCGAAACGGGATACTCGCGCGGCCGCGGCGGCAGTCAGATGATGATGGATCCTGCCATCGGTTTTTTCGGCGCGAACGGCATTACCGGCGGCAGCATCCCCTTCGCCACCGGCGTCGCGCTTGATGCGAAGCTGCGCGACACCGGTCGCGTCACCGTCTGCTTTTTCGGTGACGGCGCCTCTAACCAAGGCGTCTTTCACGAAACGCTCAACCTCGCTGCGCTCTGGAAACTCCCTGTCCTCTTTGTGGTTGAAAACAACGGTTATGCCATGTCCACGCCTACCGCGCGCGGTCTGGCGAACCCACACATTGCCGATCGCGCCAGCGCGTATGGCATCACGGGTGTCAGTGTGGACGGCAATGACTTTTTCGCTGTGCGCGATTGCGTGGCACAGCACGCGGCCGTTTGTCGTGCCGGACAAGGCCCAGTGTTGCTGGAGTGCGTCACTTACCGGTTGTCGGGCCATTCGCGCGGCGATCCGCGTGTTTACCGGTCGCGGGAAGAAGAGGCCGCCGCATGGGAGAATGACCCGATCCTGCGGCTGGAGACGCGCCTCAAAGCCGACGGAACGCTCACCGACGCCACCGCAAAGACTCTGCGCGAAAAAGCTCAGGCATGCGTCGATGACGCGATCCGCTTCGCGGAATCCTCCCCGCTGCCGGACCCGGCCTCGTTGCAGGAGGATCTGTTCGCTTAACCCGCTGTCTTAATCTTCACCCTCTATTTCGAGACTGTCATGCGTTCTGTCACCTTCACACAACTTATTCGCGAAACACTGGCCGCTGAACTGCGGCGCGATCCCTCGGTCTTCCTGATGGGCGAAGACATTGGCGTCTACGGCGGCTCCTTTGGCGTGACGCGCGGATTGATCGACGAGTTCGGTCCCGAGCGCATACGCGACACCCCGATCTCGGAACAGGCGCTGACCGGTGTCGCGATCGGTGCGGCAGTCGCGGGGCAGCGGCCCGTGATCGAAATCATGTTCATGGATTTCATCACGTTGGCCGTCGATCAGCTTGTCAACATGGCTGCTAAGCTCCATCCGATCTACGGTCGTCCCTGTCCGCTCGTCATCCGCACCCCACCCGGCGGCGGTCGCGGTTACGGTGCTACGCACTCGCAGTCGCTCGAACGCCTCTTTGCCGGCGTTCCGGGCATCAAGATCGCGGCGCCCTCCAACGCCGCCGACGCCTCCGCGCTGTTGCAGACCGCGATCCGTGACAACAATCCGGTCCTGTTCCTCGAACACAAACTGCTCTACCCGCAACGTTTTGATGTAGAGGACCATCTGCCGGCACCGCTACCGTTCGGTTTTGCGCGTGTCGCCCGCGAGGGGGAGGACCTCACGATCGTCGCCTGGTCGCACCAAGCCTTTATAGCCGAGCGGGCTGCCGCGCAACTGGCGGCTGAGGGTATCGATGCCGAGGTCATCGACCTGCGCACGCTCTGTCCGTTGGACATCGACACACTGGCTGAGTCGGCCCGCCGCACCGGCCGCGTCATGATTCTGGAGGAGGGCCCCAAGACCGGCGGATTCGCGGCCGAGATCGCCGCGCAAATCATGGAGCACGCCCACGAGTATCTGGAGAAACCGGTGCGCCGCATCGCGGGCGCGGACTTCCCCATTCCGTCAGCCAAAAACCTTGAGGCCGCCTGTCTCCCCGCTTACGACGACATTCTGGCGCTGGCCCGTGAGTGGATGGGCTGAAATGACTTACTCGCTGATTACCCTTTCGCACAACAAACTGGCCTGCACGCGGCGCTGCCTCTCGGCACTGCTGGCAGACACGCTCGTCGACGCCCCGTGGGAGATGATCGTTGTCGATAACGGCTCGACCGACGGCAGCGCGGAATGGTGCGACACCGAACTGGTCGCGTTGGGCGCGGCGCACGGCGTACCGGTCACCGTGTTGCACAATCCCGGTAACATCGGCTGCTCCTTTGCGCGCAACCGCGCGGTGGCCGTGGCGCGCGGCACGTATCTCGTGTTTGTCGATAACGACGTGGCACCGCGTACGCGACGTTGGATGCAGGGGCTACGCGCGGTACTCGAATCCCGTCCCTGCGTCGGCATGGCAGGCGCCAAGATGGTCTATCCTTGGGTGCCTTACCCGATCCAGTGCGCCGGCGTCGGCATCTCACGTCGCGGGCACGTCTGCTTCCGCGGCCGTGGCGCGCCGATCGACGATCCGCGCTTCGCGCGACTCGAGGAGGTCCAGTGCTTGATCAGCGCCTGTCTGATGATCCCTGCCGAACTGTTGCAGTTGCATGGCGGTTTCGACGAGGCCTTCCATCCGGTACAGTTCGAGGATTTCGACTTGGTCTACCGATTGCGTGAAGCCGGTCATGCCGCAGTCTACACGCCGGATGTGGAGATGTACCACTTCGAGAGCGTCACCACGCAAGGCACGCCGACCGTGCGCAACGCCGCAGTCGTCGTGCGCAACGGCCTGCTTTTCCAGAAACGCTGGCGTCACCTTTTCGAGCATGAGGACGGCCCGCCCGAAGAGGCCTGCCGCTGGCTCAAGATCACGCCCGTCCCCTTCGACGCAATCGGCGACCTACCGACCTTCGAGTGAGTAATGAACCGCCAAGACGCCAAGGAATAAGGGCTGTCAGAAAGGGGTCGTTCTTTAGTTGAGAAGATTGACGCCAAACGTCGAGCGACTGTCACGCCCTTTCAGGCAAGAAAAAGGGTGCTCGTAAAAAAACAAAAGATGTGTAGAACAACGAGGGCTCCGCTCCGGCACGCCATGACTGTCCCCCGCGCCAACTAAAAACCACAATCCGGCCTCACACCGTCACGCCCCGGCTGCACATACAGCCTAATTCGGAATCGCCGATATTTTCCCGTCGTGACTGACACCGGGCGCAAAGTATGCTACAGTTTGCCGCCACGGAAGGGAAATCAGGTCATGTCAGAGGAACAACAGCAATCGGTCAATGAGTACCGTGCGCAGCGTATCGTGAATCTCCGGAAGTTGGAGGAGTTGGGCTTTGAACCGTACGGACGGGCGTTCGAGCGTACCCGTCTCTCCGAGGTGCGCGCTGGGTTTGAAGAGGATAAAAAAGTGCGGGCGGCGGGTCGGCTGATGACAATCCGGCGCATGGGCAAGGCCTCGTTCGCCACGATCAGCGACGGGACGGCCAGCTTTCAGATCTTCATCAAGAAGGATCTGCTCAGCGAGACGCTGTTTGAGGGTTTCAAGTATCTGGACCTCGGCGATTTCATCGGGGTCGAGGGGCGGCTTTTCACGACCCGCGCGGGCGAGCCGACCATCGAAGTGCACTCGTGGAGCTTCCTGGGCAAGGCGATTTTGCAGCCGCCGGAGAAGTTCCACGGCTTGCAGGATGTCGAGGAGCGCTACCGCAAGCGTTATCTGGACCTGATGGTGAATCCCGAATCGCGCGACCGTTTCAACAAACGTAGCGCGATCCTCGCGGAAATCCGTAACTTTTTGCATGCCCGCGGCTTTATCGAGGTCGAAACGCCGATGATGCAGGCCCAGGCCGGCGGCGCCGCTGCCAAGCCCTTCTACACGCACCACAACGCGCTCGATACCGAGATGGTGATGCGTATCGCGCCGGAACTCTACCTCAAGCGCCTGATTGTGGGCGGTTTCGACAAGATTTTCGAGCTGGGCAAGAACTTCCGCAACGAGGGCATCGACCGCACGCACAATCCCGAATTCACGGTGCTCGAGGTCTACGAGGCGTACGGCGACCGCACCTCGATGAAGGCGATTATCGAGGGACTGCTGCCGCACCT
>DAOTMQ010000184.1:5904-7402 GCA_035450385.1 Kiritimatiellia bacterium
GCGGATGATCCGGAGTTGGTTGACGTCTTTGAGTTTGTCGTTGCCGGCAAGGAGTTGTGTCCCGGCTATACCGAGCAGAATGACCCCGAAGCGCAACGCAAAGCGTTTACCGATCAGGTGGGCGAGGACACGGAAAAGATCGACGAGGACTTCATTATCGCGCTGGAGCATGGCATGCCGCCGACGGGCGGGCTCGGCATGGGGATCGACCGGCTGGTCATGTTGCTGACCGGCACCGAGGTGATCCGCGACGTGATCCTCTTCCCGCAAATGAAAAGACTCCAAACTCCCAGTCGGCAGTAAGGCAGTGGGCAGTGGGCAATAGGCAGTCGGCAGTAAGGCAGTCGGCAGTAAGGCGGTGAGGTGGCGCAGAACTCAGAACGCAAAACTCCTAACTCCTAAATCCTAACTCCTAAATAGTCCGGGGGGCGTATTCAACGGAGTTGAACCGCCCCCGGGTTGAAGCTTGACTCTCGTTGAAAGAACACGGAAAATACCCTCGTTTTCAATTCACTAGGAAATAACAGCATGCGTGTAATAGGCGTGATCCCGTCGCGCTGGGGTTCGACGCGGTTTCCAGGCAAGAGCCTGCACCCGATTTGTGGGAAGCCTTTGGTGCAGTGGGTCGTGGAAGCGGCGCGGCGGGCGAGTGCGCTTGATGACATTATGGTCGCCACTGATGACGTCCGGATCGCGGACGCGGTTTCCGGTTTTGTCAACGTGGCGATGACGCGTGCCGACCATCCATCCGGAACTGACCGAGTGGCCGAGGCGGCGCAGCCCGATGATGACGATATCGTGATCAATATCCAGGGGGACGAACCGCTGATCGATCCGGCGTTGATCGATGCGCTGGCCGCGCGCATGAAGGCGGATGCCGGCTGGGCTATGGCGACCGCCGCGTGTCCGATCCGTTCGATGCGCGATCTCGAAGCGCGTACGGTGGTCAAGGTGGTGTTGGCGCGTGACGGCGGGGCACTTTACTTTTCGCGGCTGCCCATCCCGTGTCGTCGCGATGGCGAGCCGGACTTGGCGTCCGGACTTTATCTGCGCCATCTGGGCATCTATGCCTATCGCGGCGCATTCCTGAAGCGGCTCGTGCGGGAGCCGCCGTGTCTGTTGGAGCAGACCGAGAGCTTGGAGCAGTTGCGTGCCCTCTATCTGGGTGCGCGCATCGCGGTCATCCCGACCGAGGATCTGGGTGTGGGCGTTGATACGCCGGAGGATGTGCCGGCGGTCGAGGCGATGATCAGGCAGAGAATGGCAAGCGAAAACCGGGAGACGGAAGAGTGAGCGTGAAACAGGTCAAGGTGGGTGATGTCGTGTTCGGCGGCAAGCGGCTGGCGTTCATTGCCGGGCCGTGTGTGATTGAGTCGGTAGGGGGCGCGATTGACCTCGCGGCGCGGTTGGTACGGCTTGCGGAAGAGTTGGATGTGCCGCTGGTTTTCAAAGCTTCGTTCGATAAGGCGAACCGTACCTCGGTGGATTCCTATCGCGG
>DAOTMQ010000185.1:0-7397 GCA_035450385.1 Kiritimatiellia bacterium
TGCGTTCTGCTGGCGTCCGGTTGCGGTTCGGACTCCGGACAAAGTGCGTTGCGCCGCGGTATGGCCGCCTTCGGCGAGAAGAACTACCCCGAAGCGATCACCCACTTGACGCTTGCCTCGCAACGCATCACCGACTCGCCGGATCTCTACTATCACCTTGGCTGCGCCCACCTGCTCAAGGGCGAGCTCGATCCCGCAGCCGCCGCCTTCAAGGCCGCGTTCGACCTGAATCCGAAACATGGCGAAACCCTCGCCGGACTCGGCCAGCTCGCCTACTACACCAAAGAATTGCCCAAGGCCCAGATCTTCTTCCGCCAAGCGCTGGAAGCGGAAACCGCCAGCGATGAGTCGCGCGCCAGCATCCTCACCGGTCTCGCACTGACCGAAGCCGCACTCCGCCGCAACGACCAGGCGCGCCTCTGCCTGCTGCGCGCCCAGCAGACCGACCGTCGCTACGCACCCGCGTTCTACAACCTCGGCGCCCTCTACCTGAACGTCTACTCGCTGCGCGAAGAGGCACTTGATCAGTTTGAACTCTTCGTGCGCCTCACCGGCGCCTCCGACCCCTATCGGGAAAAAGCGCGCAACCAGATCACCCGTCTGCGCGCCGCGCTGGAACGCGCCAAGGCCGAAGAACTCGACGCCCTGCGCCGCCGCGACCCCGACCTCGCCGCGCGCCGCCTGCATGAGGGGATCGACGCCCAGTGCGCACGGCAGTTCACCAAGGCGCTCAAATGCTACCGCGAAGCGCTGGCCGCCGACCCGCTGGCTTTCAACGCCGCCTTCGGTCTGGGCAAGCTCTACCGCGATCAGAAACAACCGGCCGAGGCGTTAGAGGCCTTCAAGCGCGCCGCCGCCATCAACCCCGCCCATCAGGACAGCCTGCTCCAGGCCGCCAGTCTGGCAGTGCAGCTCAGGCGCTACGACGAAGCCGAGCGTATTCTCGATCTTGCCATCGCGCGCTCCCCCTTCACCCCGGAGAGCGCTGACCTCATGGCCCGCATCCGTCACGCTCAGGGGCGCTATCCCGAGGCGCGCGCCTACGGCCAGTTTTATCTTTCACTGCTGCGCCCAGAGGACAAAGGACGCGATGCCTACGAAAAGTGGGTCAACGCACTGCCGAAATAAACGAGGAGCCCCCTATGCCCGCCTTTATGACCCAGATGACACCGCTGGATTATCTGGCGTTCGGTGCCGTTGCTTGGCTGGTGATCCGTGGTTTCATGCGCGGTTGCTCCGGCGAACTTAGCGGATTGGTCGGCCTGCTGGCTGCCGCCGCGATCGGCTACTTCGGCTTCGCGCCGCTCGAACGCACCATTCTGGCCGCCAAGTTACTCGCCGCCAACCCCTACGCCGCGCGGCTGATCACTTTCATGCTGATCCTCGTGGCCTGCTTCTCCGTCTGGCTGCTCATCACCCGCATGCTGAAAGAAGCGCTGGAGCTGGTCGTAATCCAGCCCTTCGATGCGCTGCTCGGCGGCATCATCGGCGGTGTCAAAGCCTTCATCGCCATCGCCGTGCTCTGCACCCTCGGCCTGCTCAATCCGCACGAGGCTGACCGCGCCCGCCTGCAAGACCGGTCGCTCACCGTCAAAAAATTCGCCCCGCTGCTCCAGCGCGTCACCACGCCGGCTCAAGGCACATCCGACGAGGCATTCAGCAAGAAACGCCAGTTGGAGTGAACCCGCCGATGAACAGTGCGCCGCTCGAACAGTTGGACGACGCCGACCTCATGCTGCGCGTGCGCAGTCAAGATGACGAGGCCGCCTTTACCCTGTTGGTTTCGCGCCATCAAAAATCACTGCTGAACTTTTTCATCCGCTCCGGCGTTCAATACGACAGCGAAGACCTGGTGCAGCAGACCTTCCTGCGGCTCTACCGCTACCGGCAGCGCTATGTGGCGAGCGCCAAGTTCACGACCTTCCTCTTCCTGCTGGCGCGGCAGGTGTGGATCGACGAACTGCGCCGCAGGCAGCGCCGGCAGCGGCTGGCCGAGAGTCTAGCTGCCGAACCGTACGAGGAGTTCGCCGCCCCGGCCGCCCCCAGCGCCGGTGTGGCGGGCGATCTCGACCTCGCGCGTGCGTTGGCGGCTCTGTCCGAGGGGCTGCGCCAAGTCATCGAGCTGGCGGTCTATCAGGATCTGCCCTATGCCGAGGTGGCAGAGATTCTGGAGATCCCGGTCGGAACCGTGAAGTCAAGGATGTTCAACGCGCTCGCCAAACTGCGCGAGTTGTTAGTGGAAAAGAGAGGAGACACGCCATGAACCTGTACGCCCACCTGAGCGAGCTGCCCGCCGCCGAGGCCACTGCCTTCCGTGCGCTGGTCACCCGCCTGCGCGCCCTCCCCCAACACGAGCCATCCCCCCTGCTCACCTCGCGTATTCTGGCCGCCGTCGCCGACGAACGCGCCCACCCAACCCTCGACGTGCAACCAGAAACCAGAAACCAGAAACCAGAAACCCAAAAACCAAGACTCTGGTATTGGGCCGCCGCCGGTCTCGCCGCTTGCCTGCTGGCCGTGCTGACCCTCTTCGATCGCCCCGCCGATCCGACCGCCGCCGATCCGACCGTCTGGCTCGCCGCCAGTCAAGAGGCGGACGGCTCATGGCAGCCCGCACATCACGGCGGTGACCCAGCCTACCGCCCGGCCTTGACCGCCCTGGCCGCGCTCGCTCTGGCACGCGATCCCGCCGACCGCTTCAGTGCCGACGTGCGGCGCGCCTGCGATGCGTTGGCCGCGCTCCAGACCCCCGATGGCGCATTCGGCGGCACGGGTCGTGTCCGCGCCTACAATCACGCGCTCGCCACCTACGCGCTGGCCGCGCTTGCCCCGCAGGACGGCCCTGCCGCCGCCGCGCTCGAACGCGCCGTGGCCTACAGCCGCGCCAACCAGAGCGTCGAAGGCGGCTGGGACTACGAGCCCGGCTCCGAGGGCAACGCCGCCATGACCTCTTGGCAAGTGCAGGCGCTGGCCGCCGCCGCCGCAAAAGGGATCGGTCAAGCGAACATCCCGCTGCGTAAAGGACTGGTCTGGCTGAGAGGCGCCGCGCGCGACGATGGCGGCGTCGCATATCATCGCGGCTCGCCCAGCCGTTCTGAGGGTCTCGCCGCGCTGACCGCCCACACGCTGATGACCTCAGGGCAAGCGTTTGAAGGCCTCCCAGCGCTCGGTCGCCGCCTGACCGTCAACCTCACTGCCAGGGACGACGCAGCCGACTGCTACCGCGACTACGCCAAGGTCATGGCTTTTGAATCCGCTGGCGACACGGCGCGTGCCGAGACCGTGCGCGACGGCATGCAGCTCCGCCGCCAAGCCGGTGCGCAAGATCCGTGGGAGCCGATCGGCGGCACACTCTACACCTGCGCCTTCACGGCCCTGGCGCGCAAGTGAATGGCTTTTCGGCGGTGCTTGCGCCGCCGTCCGCCACCTTGCACTCCGCGTCCCTCTCGTACCCACGCACCTCCGTGTGCGTGGCCGTGTGCGTGGCCATGTGCTCATTCTTTCCCCGTCCGGGCGCGATGTCGCGCGAGCGCCCGGTGCGTCAGAAAGCCGATGAGCACCACCGCAGCGATCAGCGCTACACTCAAACGCGGCTGTCGCAGATAGGGCAGAATGTGGTCCCCGATGAAGGCACCCAACCACAGGAAAAGCAACGCCTGCACCAGCGAAGCCGCGCAAAGCATTGCCAAAAAGCGCGGGAACGGATAACGCACCACACCGGCCGCGCTGTAGGCCACTGTGCGAGCCCCCGGCAGAAAACGCGAAAACAACACAGCCTTGACCGCATGACAGGCGAAAACCTCTTTCATCCGCGTGAGCCGGCCAGCATCCATCCAGCGGCGGCTGAGCAAGAACTGCGTGGCATAACGGCCCGTCAGATAAAGCCCCAGATCGCCGGATATCCCTCCGAAAAACATGCCGATCAATGCCACCCACGCCTCCATGTGGCCTGCCGCTACCAGCAGTCCCACGCCGCAACGGGCGGCATCTTCCAGAAAACAGGTGCCCACCGCCACCAACAGCCCCTGCAGCCAGAGGTGATCAGAAAGGTGTTCGCAAAGCTGAAGAAAAGTCGCTTCGTTCACAATGGGCGCTGATTCTGCCACATTCCCCCGTCTGACGCAAGTGGCGTCCCTTTGTTTCCTGACCCTTTTTTGTCCTTTTTGAGTTGGCAAATGCCACGTGATACTGCATACTCTCCTACAACGGTGATGGTTTTGTTTTGTGTAACCTAGCTAAGAGCAGAAGCGCGCGATAAGCGCTGGGAGTCTTGTAATGACAGTCAGGAAGATCGAGATCGGTGCAGAGGTAGGAAAAGGCTGGCGGCTGTTCAAAGCGAACATGGGCGTCTTGATCCTGGGCGGTTTATTGGCGACTGTGGTTTCGGTGATCACCTGTGGCCTGCTGACAGGCCCTCTCATGGTCGGCATGCTACTGATCGCGCAGCGGCTGTTGAAGGGTGATCCTGACAAACCCCAGGCCGGCGATGTGTTCAAAGGCCTTGATTCGTTTATGCAGGCACTGTTGCTGATGGTCATCACGGCTGTCGTGGTTGCGGTGCTACGCCTCCTGATGGCGATGGGGGGCCTCCCGGTACTTATCGGGGGGCTGGTCGACTTGGTCGTCTCTGTCGTGACCCTGTGGGCGCTCGTATTCATCGCGTATGAAAAAGCTACAGCGATCGATGCCATCAAAAAGGTCTTTGTCTTGATCAAAAGCGGATCGTTCACCGTACCGCTGCTGTTTGCGATGATCGCCGGTCTCATCGGAGGCTTAGGCATGATCCTGTGTGTCGTCGGTATTTTCTTCACGATGCCGCTCACCTACTGCCTGATGGCGTGCTGCTATGATACGCTCTTCGGAGACGAGCCCGAGGCGATCGACTTGACCAGTACGCAGACACCCCCGCCGCCCGACCTGCGCTTGTAAGCGCGGCAATAATCAAAAAGGCCGAGGCCCCTTACGAAAGGGGCCTTTTTCATACCCGTTGACGTGCAAAAATCAAGCCAAAAGTGCCTGTTCATAACTGGTCGATAACTGTTGATCCGATTCTCTTGACGCAGTGAACTAACATGCGGCTAACATTACATAACTCATTGATAATCAATATATTGCGTCGTTTTATTTCGCTTTTCTTTTCGATATTTACGTATCGATTGACATCGCGCGGGCCTGTCAATAGTTTTACGACGGAAGTTCACTGCCACGCCGCGCACGCACTGCCGCACGGCGCGACGCATGGATTTAGGAGTTTATTTGGACGTTGAGCGTTAAAGTTGAACGTGCCCGCAAGTCTGACGAAAAAATTTGGAGTGCGGCGGCAAGCGGTATTCCGCGCGACGCCGCTTTTAAAGCACGAGTGCGGCGGCAAAGCGACGCGCAAAAGCGGTGCCGCGACCCGCGACCTGCGACGATAGTAGCCCCAAAAAACTTCCGTTTTCTCTGCGCCTCTGTGAGAGAAAAACCCGAACCATGCCACATCTCCACCGTTTGCTGTTTAACGCATGAAGGTGTATACTGCATGTGTTATGAATTCATCTTCAACCCATTTGTCCGGCTGCGGCAAGCCGACGCATGAGTATGAGGTTCTGGTGGTCGGAGGCGGGCACGCCGGTGTGGAGGCGGCACTTGTGGCGGCACGCATGGGATGCCGTACCCTTCTGATCACGGGACAGCAGTCGGCGATCGCCAAAATGCCGTGCAACCCGTCGATCGGCGGACTGGCCAAATCGCATCTCGTAGTGGAATTAGATGCGCTCGGCGGTGAAATGGGCCTCAATGCGGACCTATGCGGCTTTCAGTTCAAGACGTTGAATGCCAGCCGCGGCCCAGCCGTCAGGGCCACGCGTGTGCAGTGCGACAAACGCCAGTACACACGGCGCATGCAGCGGGTCATTGCAACGGCACCGAATCTGACCGTGCTCGAGGACGAGGTCACAGCCATCGTCATTGATCAAGGTGTTGCTCACGGCGTGGTATGCGCGGCACACGGCACCGTGTCCGCCCAGACCGTGATCCTGACGACCGGTACAGCACTACGCGGGCGGATTCACATCGGCGAAGAGGTGACTGTCGGCAGCGGTGACGAACGCCCGGCGGCGGATGCCCTTGCGGTTTCGCTACAAAACGCCGGGTTTGAGCTAATCCGACTGAAAACAGGCACGCCCCCCCGGCTTTCTGCGGCAAGTATCGCATGGGAAAAGACGCTGATCCAGCCCGGCGCGGAGCCGCCTCCGTTCTTTTCGATACAGACCCGATGTTCCACGTGGAACATTCCGGGGCCTTGGGAACCCGGTTCCGACCAGATTCCGTGCTGGTTAACCCACACAAACGAGCAGACACATGCGATTATCCGCGACAATTTGTCGCGAAGTTCGCTCTATGGCGGCTCAATTACTGGCACCGGTGTGCGATATTGCCCATCGATCGAGGACAAAATCGTCAAATTCACGGAAGCGATGCGCCACCATGTGTTTTTAGAGCCGGAGGGGCGCGATCCGGACGCCATGATCTATCCCGCCGGACTCTCGAACAGCTTGCCGCGTGATATACAGCGCACCATGGTGCGAAGCGTGGCGGGGCTTGAAGAAGCGGAGTTTCTGGCCGACGGGTATGCCATAGAGTATGACAGCGTGGATGCCCGCGAGTTGCGGCACACCCTCGAAAGCCTGCGCATACGCCGCCTCTATCTGGCCGGTCAGGTGAATGGCACGACGGGATATGAAGAGGCCGCCGCGCAAGGTTTCATGGCCGGTGCTAATGCCGCCTTGCGGGTTCAAGGACGCGAGCCGTTTACCCTTAGCCGTCAGGATGCCTATATCGGGGTGCTGATCGACGATCTGGTCACAAAAGGAACCAACGAGCCGTATCGCATGTTTACTTCGCGCGCCGAACGCCGCCTGATCTTGCGACAGGACAATGCCCGTTATCGACTGATGGAGCAGGCTGATCGCCTCGGTGTCGCGCCATTAGTCTGTCGGGCGCAAACCCGTGACTATGCGAGGCAGATCGAAGAGGAACTGGAGCGGTTGCGCCATGTACGCCAAGAGGGTGTTCCGGCGTTAACACTGCTAGCGCGTCCGGAGATGCGCTATAACTTGCTGCATGAGCGGCGTGAAGACCTGCCGGACGCCGTAATTGATCAAATCGAGACGCGGATTAAATATCAGGGATACATTGCACAAGAAGAACGGGCCGCAACGCGGGCTAAAGATGAAGAAGCGGTGGTGATCCCAGATTGGCTGGATTATCATGCGGTGACGAGTCTGAGATTTGAGAGTCGAGAAAAGTTGATGCGGGTGCGACCTGAAAACCTAGGTCAAGCATCACGCATACCCGGCGTCAATCCCGCAGATATCGCGGTGCTTTCACTGATCATCAAGCGCGGACACCTCTGA
>DAOTMQ010000186.1:0-7267 GCA_035450385.1 Kiritimatiellia bacterium
GGGTGTTGCCGGTCTTGGTGTTTTTCAATTTGGGAATCGCCACGATATCGCCGGGACCAGCCTTGGTGACGGGGGTCTGTTTCTTGCCGACCACGTAGATCATGGAGGAGATACTCTCCTTGGTGTCGGTGGAAGTGTTCTGCACACTCATACCGGTGGTGAGCGTCCCGGAGATCACGCGGATGTAGCTGAGCTGGCCGAGGAACGGGTCAACCGCCGTACGCCAAACTTGTGCCACGACGGGCGCGTCCGGATCGGAAGCCAGTTCGTTGCCTTCGGTGTCGCGATAAACGCGGGCACCGGGGGCCGGCAACAGGCGGCAGATGCTGTCTAGCATCTCTGTGACACCGACATCCTTGAGCGGGCAGACCGTGTAGATCGGGTTGATGCTGCCTGAATGGATGCCGTTAACGAGTCCCTTGCGAATATCGGCAGGCTCCAGCGAACCCTGCTCGAAATACTTTTCCATGAGGGCTTCATCGGTTTCGGCAGCGGATTCGGCCAGACCGTCGCGGATCTCCTGAAGCGGACCCGGCAGGTCATCAGTGTCAAGGAGATTGATCACCGTATTGGCGTCGGTGGGCGCGGTCACGGGCACGCAGTTCACGCCGAATGCGTCGCGGATCGCGGCGACGGTCTTGGCGAAATCGGTATTGTCCTTGTCGAGCCCGGTGATCACGAAGGCGACGGAAGCCAGACCGCCATCCTGGCAGTATTTCCATGCGCGGCGGGTGCCGACCTGTACCCCGGAGGCGGCATCAACGGTGATCAGCGCGAAATCGGCGGCACGTATGGCACCTTGGATTTGACCGCAGAAGTCCATGAATCCGGGTGAATCGGTGAAAACGATCTTGTATTCGTCATTTCCAAGCTTGTGCGTTGCCGTGAAGCTTTTGGCGAAGATGGTGATCTTGCGGTTCTTCTCTTCATCGGAGGTGTCCGCGACACTGGAGCCGTTCGCGACGAGACCCATGCGGTCGTTCAGCCCCAGTTTGAAGGCGACAGCATCGGTGAGGGTGGTCTTTCCGCTTCCGCTATGTCCGAGAATGACGAAGTTCCGGACGTTTGACACAGATGTTTCACTCATACAAATTGATCCATACACTGGGGCGGCCCTCTGAAGGAGGGCCTCCTGGGTTAAAAAGCTCCGATCGAATATCACCCCCGTGATATTTCTAACTGGAACGTAGATAACTACTATGACAAATCGGTCATTCGGAAGCAAGGACGGAATGTTGTAAACTGGCGGCGCGTGAACGCCGCTCACAGAACGGGGTTTTGCTGGCGACGGCAATATCGGAGCGCGTTTGCCGTTCAACTCAGGCAGGAGATAGGAGAAGACGATGAAGACAAAACACAAAGCGGGTCTGATTGTCGGAGCATTTGTCTGCGCGCTGACCGGTGCTGGGGTGGAGCACTTCAGGCATCGTTTATTGGTTACAACGCCGGTATCTGATAGCGCTGATGTCCAAGAAACCATCCGTGCACCGCAAGCGCCGGTCCGCGTTGTGACCGTCCGTGACGAAAACGCGAAACGCGATGCCGATGCGTTACGTCGGCGCGTGAGTGAGTTGGAGAAGGCTTTGTCCGAACGTGACACGGCGCGCGCACAGCAGCCGGAACAGCCGCAAAAGGTCGAGGCCGAGGCGAACCGAGAGCGCGGTGAGGATCGTGGTCGGCGTCGCTCGTGGGAAGAGCGGATGGAAGAGATGCGGCGCGATAATCCCGAGCAGTATGCCGAGATGCAGCAGCGGCGTGAGGAGTTCCGCCGGGGTATGGAGCGGCGCGCGCGCGACCGCGAAGATTTTCTTGATGCGGTTGATGTCGCAGGAATGACGCCCGAGCAGCGACAGAACCATGAGCAACTGCTGGCCACCGTGGCGCGCGTGAACACGCTGATGGCGGATATGATGGAAAACGGCCGCCCACGCGGCGAGGCGGGCGAAGCCATGCGGCATGAAATGCGCGAGGCCATGATGGCACTGGGGCCGCTCTACGACTCAGAACGCCGCTACTTGCTGGAGGCGACCGCAAAGTCGGTCGGGTACTCAGGTAGCGAGGTCCAAGCATTCACGGAGCACATCCAAATGATCTTTGAGCACACCTCCATGATGCCGCCAGGCGGTTTCGGATCGCGCGGCGGTAGGGGCGGGCCGCCGGGCGGTGGCGGTCGATAATACCGAAAACCCTGAAAACTCCTAACTCCTAAATCTTCCTTAACTTCCTTGGGTACGGCCGAAGGGTTGTGTTATACTGGGCGCGATGTCCATGGAATTGACTTTTTTGGGGACGGGAACATCGGTCGGTATTCCTATGATCGGCTGTCACTGTCCGGTGTGCGCGTCCGATAACCCCCGTAATGTCAGGCGGCGCACGAGCCTGTATGTGAAAACGGATGAGGTGGCCCTGGTGATCGACACGCCGCCGGATTTCCGCCAGCAGATGCTGGATTTCCGTATCGAGCGAATGGATGCCGTGGTTTTTACGCATGCACACGCCGACCATATCTTTGGGTTCGATGACATCCGCCGTTTCAACACCTTGAGCGGCAAGGTAATCCCGGCGTACGGCGATGCCGAGACGCTGGCGGATGTGCGGCGCGTGTTCAATTACATCGGCAACCGTCCTTCGCCGCAGGGCCTGTACCGGCCGCTGGTGGATTTCATCGAGGTATCGGGGCCGTTTCAGGTCGGGGATGTCCGCTTCACGCCGCTGGATGTGCAGCACGGGCGTAAGATGACAGGTTACTTGATAGAGACGGATGCGCTACGCGTGGGGTATGTGCCGGACTGCCATGCAATGCCTGCGGCCACGGCCAAACAACTGGTCGGCGTGGATGTGATGATTTTGGACGCACTGCGGTATCGGCCGCATCCCTCGCACATGTGCGTGGAGGAGAGCCTCGCGTTGCTGGAGCAGATTGCGCCCCGGATTGCATACCTGATCCATCTCTGTCATGATGTGGATCATGACGTGCTGGAATGTGCGTTGCCCTCCGGAGTGCGGGTGAGTTATGACGGCCTCAGGGTGAGGCTGGAGGCGGGTGCCGAAGGCGCTGTATGGACAGAGGAGGATGCATCATGAGAAGAGTGTCGGGGTGGGGATGCGTTGCCAGTGTGTTGCTGCTGGCGATCGCGGCACGCGCGCAACAGTTTGAGGTCAAGCTGACGCTGGCGTATTCGGTGTTTGTCGTGGGTGAACCGGTGGTGCTGCAGGTTGACCTCTTGAACGCGACACGTGACCGGATTGAGGTCGGCGGACCAAAAGCGACCGCGGTCTTGTTGATGGAGGTGACCAGAGGCGGCGTGATCAATGAGCTGAAGCCGTTCCGCGAGGATCCGGTGGTTGCGCCGTTCACGCAGAAACCGGGCGAGACGACGCAGCACCGCTTGGCGCTCGACAAATGGTTTTCGCTTGAACGTGAGGGCAAGTACATGGTGCGCGCGGTTCTCGTGCATCGCGGCATGCGTTATGAATCGACCCAAAAGAGCTTCGACGTGGTGCCGGGAATGTCGCTGGGCGGCGGCACGCAAATGTTTGTGGATCGAGAGCATCTCAAGCGTCAGTTCAAGCTGGTCTTTTGGCACCGTAATCAAGAAGATCGGCTGTTTCTGCGCATCGAGGACGAGCCGGGCGCGCGGATCTGGGATTCGATTGATCTCGGGACGCTGATGCGCGCCTCGCCGCCCAAGCTCGATATTTCGCCAGAAGGCGAGCTGACCGTTATTCATCGGGCGACGCAGGATGCCTTTTTGCGGACGGTGTTGTGGTCGTTGCCGGACGTCATTGAGATCGTTGAGCGCGACTCGTTGATTGATCCTGAAATCTCCGCCTCGCAACGGGTCAATGCACTGTATGGCGAGGGCGCCGCTGAGCGTGATCAGGCGAAGAAACCGTGGTGGAAGTTCTGGTAAGCAGAGTCTGCACGAGTAGGGGGGGCACGGAAAGGACACGTGATGAGGAGAAGCTGGCATTCGTTCGGAATTATGATCGCGGTGGGTGTGATGCTGGGATGCGCGTCAACGCGCCGCGCCGATGAAGCGGCGGACGTGGATGTCCCGCAGGCGGACGCCGCACTGGCGGCGTACGACGATCTCGCGGTGCTGACCGAAGCGTTGTTGCTGGTGCAACGGCACTATGTGGAAGAGGTGCCGTTGCAAAAGATGATCTACGGTGCAATCGACGGCATGCTGCTCGGGCTGGATCCCAACTCCTCGTTTCTGCCGCCCGAGCCGCTGGCCGAACTGGAGGAGGAGACGCGCGGTTCGTTCAGCGGGATCGGAGTGACCGTCGGTCTGGAAAAAGAAGGCGTCAAGGTGATCGCGCCGGTTGAAGATTCGCCGGCGTTCAAAGCCGGCATCCATGCGGGCGATACGATCAAGGCGGTCGACGGCGTAGAGTTGTCCGGAACTTCGATCGAAGAGGCCGTCGAGGCCATACGCGGCGATAAGGGTTCTGAGGTCAAGGTGACGGTGAAGCGCGCGGATGGTGAAACGGTCGATGTGACGCTCGTGCGTGACGACATCAAACTGGACAGCGTCAAAGGCGTGCGTGAACTGGGCGACGGCATCGGCTATTTGCGTATCACTCAGTTCAATGAACATGCGGGTGAGGATTTTGCTCAGGCAATGGCCCACCTGAAGAAAGCCGAGGTCACGGAACTGATTCTGGACCTGAGAGATAATCCGGGCGGATTGCTGGAGTCGGCCGTGGCCGTAACCGAGCAGGTCTTGGAGCGCGGCGCGGAAATCGTCAGCGTGCGCGGGCGCGACAGCAAACGACCACAGCAGCGCTATGAGGCGGGGCCGTGTAAAAACCGCTTCACAAAGATTCCGCTCGCGGTGCTGGTGAACGGCAACAGCGCGAGCGCGGCGGAGATCATGGCCGGTGCGCTCAAAGCGCACAAGCGGGCCGTGCTGGTCGGCGAAACCACCTATGGCAAGGCGTCTGTGCAAAATGTGGTCAAATTGGCGTTGCGCCCCGATTGCGCGGTGCGTTTGACGACGGGTTACTATTACACGCCGGATGACATGATGATCCATGGCAAAGGGATCGCGCCGGATGTGGCGGTCCCGGTTTCGAAGCATGTGTGGCGGCAGGTGCAGATGCGGCGGATGTTTGAAGAGCGACCGGGCGCGACGCGCAACGACATGACAAACACCGTGAACGATGTTCGTGACGTGCAGTTGGAGCGCGCCCAAGAGGTGTTAAAAAGCGCGCGTGTTCCGAACAACGGGTGAGGAGAGAGGCCGGACGATGCTTGTCTTGGGGATCGAAACATCCTGCGATGAATCCGCCGCCGCTGTGGTCGAGAACGGTCGGCGCGTGCTTTCGAGCGTGATCTACAGTCAGGTCCCGTTGCACCAGCCTTATGGCGGTGTGGTGCCGGAGATCGCGTCGCGCAGCCATGTCGAAAAGATCGGCGGGGTGATCAACGCGGCGGTGCGCGAGGCTTTTGAGCCCGGTGCCGCCGAAGGACTGATCGCGCCAGAGTGGTGGTCGCAGATCGACGCCGTCGCCGTGACCTACGGCCCCGGTCTTGCTAGTTCGCTGATCGTCGGACTCTCAGCCGCCAAGGGGCTGGCGTTGCGGCTGGGCAAGCCGTTGGTGGGGATCAACCACATTGAGGCGCATCTGCATTCGGTTTTTTTGACGCCGTCCGCGCCGGCTCCTTCCGAAATCGGACCGTTGCTGGGCCTGGTGGTTTCGGGCGGACACACCTGCTGGATCGATTCTGATAGGCCGGGGCACTACCGGATTATCGGCCAGACGCTCGATGATGCGGCCGGTGAAGCCTTTGACAAAGCCGCGAAGTTGTTGGGGTTGGGGTATCCCGGCGGACCGGTGATCGACCGTGTCGCGCGCCAAGCCGTGCGGCGCGATGCCGTGGCTTTTCCCAAGGGTAGCCCGAAGCCCGGCAATCCAGCGCTCGGCGATATGTGTGCCGAGTTGTGCGTGAGTTTCAGCGGGCTCAAGACCGCTCTGATGTACCGGCTGCGCGAGCAGATGCCGCGTAACGATGCGGATGTGGCCGAGATTGTGGCCGCGTATCAGGAGGCGATTGTGGAGGCTCTAACCGAACGTTGCGCACATGCTTTGCGCGGTGCCCGTTACCGCGCCTTGGCGGTCGGCGGCGGGGTCTCGCTGAACCGTCGTCTGCGTGAACGGCTACAGGAGGTTGCGGCGGATGCCGGTGTGGCGCTGCTGATGGCAGAGCCGCGTTTCTGTGGAGACAATGCCGCGATGATCGCGGGATTGGCGGGCATGGGTGTCGGTATCGCCGGCGAGGAGGCGATGCGGCTGGATGTGGCACCCGCACTGGAGGCTGGTGAATGAGAATCGTATGGTTGTTGTTGGTGCTGTGGATGGTGTTTGGCGCGCGCGGGGACACCCCGACGCTTGTCGTAGCCTTTTGGAACGTTGAAAACCTCTTTGATACCGAGGACGACCCCGATAACAAAGGGGATGACGCCTATACACCGAGCGGCTGGATGCGTTGGACACCTTGGCGCTACCGTACGAAGTTGGAGCATCTCGCCGAGATCATTGCACTCATGAAGCCGGATGTGCTCTGCCTGACCGAGGTTGAAAACCGGCGCGTGCTCGAGGATCTGTCGGAGACCCTGCTGTCGCGTCACTCCTGCGCACTGCCGGTTATCGTCCACCGTGACAGCCGTGACAAACGTGGCATCGATGTGGCGCTCATGACGCATCTGACACCGGTCGCCACGAACTGGCTGGAATCCGCCGAAGGCCAGCGCGAAGTACTTGCATGTGAATTCAACGTCGATGGACGCTCCTTGACGGTCTTGGTCAACCACTGGAAATCACAACTCGGGAAGAAGGCGGTAAGTGACGAGATCCGCCGTCAGGAGGCGTTGACCGTGCGCGCGTATCTGGACAAGCGGCTGGAGCGTGATCCAGCCGCCGCCATACTGGTGGCCGGTGATTTCAACGATAATCCGGAATCGGAGATACTGGTCGAAACGGCCGGACTGGTGCCCGACGAAGCGCGCGTACGTGCCGACACGAGCGGCCGATCCCTCTTCAATCTGGCGGCCAGCCTGCCCGAGGAGCGCAGAGCCACCTATTACTACGCGGCGGGCAAAAAGTGGAACGTCATGGACTCGATCAGCGTCACGCGAGGCATGCTGGAGAATATCGAGCCGACCGCGCCCTGGCAGGTGGTGAAGGACGGATACTCAGTGGTCAGAACGCCCGCGCAGTGCGACGAGGACGGCACTCCCATTCCCTTCCGGTTTGTGCG
>DAOTMQ010000187.1:0-7178 GCA_035450385.1 Kiritimatiellia bacterium
CGGTGGTCGGCACGGTCACGCGGATATTCTCGAATGAGAGGGCGCTCTTCAGGTCGATCGGCACGACAAACGGCTCGAGACTCAAAAACTCATACGCCTGAATCAGCGGCCAGACAAAGGCCGCGCCGCCGTGAATGCAACGCGCCACGCCGCTGCCGGTCTTGCCGTAGATCACTAGAATTTTGTTGGAAGGGCAGCGTTTGTACCGACGCGCGAAACCCATCAGCAGCACCAGCACACCCACGCCCAGCATCAGGGCCAGCACAAATCCGACCAGTCCCCTACCCTCGCTTCCCGCACGCGCAGCCTGCGCCAGCACCGCATTGAACATCATGCCTGACATCATTGCCCGCCTCCCTTGCCGAGTTAACCGCGCGCCCCTTCAACGGCGCGCACCTCGACCCGATTTCCGAACACCACCCGCTCGACCACAACCGCAGTGCCGGCCTTGACGGCCTGCCCGTCCGATGCGCGCGCCTTAACGTGGCTCATCACGCCGTCAACCTCGGTGCGGATTTCACCCTCACCCCCCTCGGGGATATCGATATAGACGCTTCCAGCCGCGCCGACCGCAGTCGCAAGGTTCAGCGTACCGGTATGCGCGAGTTTCGGCAGCACATACAGCAACAACGCCACCACCGCCATGCCGGCGACACCCCACAAACCGCCCAATCCGATCGCCGCCCGCACACTGCGCCCGTCAGCCAGATACAGCGCGCCGCCCCAACTGAAGAGCGTAAAGAAGGTAACGACGGAGCGGATACTGAGCAACTTGAAGGCGCTCATCGTCTCCGCCGCATCACCGCCGGTCACATCATCAACGGTCACGTCGCCGTCTGCCACATCATCGCCACCCAACCCCGCCAGAGTCGCCAGCAACTGCCAGACGAACAAGACGCCGAAAAAGACAGCCGCGCAGAAGAAACCGCGGTTCAGCGCGGAAAGCCCGCCCCACCATGCATGCATGTGCGCCTCCAGTCCGTGCGCCGTCAGCCCCACATCAGAAATGGCAATTCATGATCGGCACACACGGATACTCGTTGTGCGCGATGATG
The DNA here is from genome assembly GCA_035450385.1 of Kiritimatiellia bacterium. Lineage (GTDB taxonomy): Bacteria > Verrucomicrobiota > Kiritimatiellia > RFP12 > UBA1067 > DUPH01. The sequence continues at coordinate 1,056 of DAOTMQ010000187.1, forward strand.
TTGATAAAGCCGATCTGGAGACCGCTGCTCACATCGCGCGCATAGTTGAACACGCCGATCTGTCCGCCATACTCCATATCGCCGCAATGGTTCCAAAAGCCGATCTGCCAGGAATTCTTCATTTGGACCGGCGCCACATTCACCGAGCCGACTTGCAACCCCTTGAAGGCGCCACCCACCACGTTCGCGGCACCGCCAATCTGCAGGGCATGGACATCGTCGTTCACCACGTTGGCCAGACCGCCGATCTGGAAACCCGTGTAGGAGCCGCCCACCACGTTCCCCAGCACGCCCACCGACAACGTCATACGCACCTCATCCTCAACCAGGTTCAACCCGCTCAGTTGCACCCCGTGCGAATTGACCGCATGCGTCACGACACCCACGTCAAGTCCGACAAAATCTTGACAACGCCCATAAGGCAGGCACAACCGCAGCCCCTCGACGTCCCAGAGAGGCCGCCACCATGGCACCTCCAATCCCGACGGCGAACAGACGCTGAGCATCAGAGGCGTCACGCTCGCCCGCTGCTCTTCCGGACTCGCCGCATCCCACGTATTGCGCGTGCCCTCCTGCGCCTGAGCCGCAAAAACCGACAGCGCCACCGCACACGCCGCCACAAACATGCCACTCTTCATGCTACCGCCTCCATCCTGTTGTTACCGGTGTTTTCGGGTTAAAGGGTTCACGCCACCACCGGCAAAAAAGCGTACCCCAACAAAAGCATACCGGAGAGAGTGCCATATTCCGCCCGCCCGGACAAGAACAATGTGAGGCGAACAAGTAACCCGCGGTGACAGGGATGTGCGAAGATCATGCGTTTCTGGTGAAAAGGAGAGCAGGGTGTCGGGAGCAACCCTCCAGCGAGCAGTGAGGGGCCGCCGGATCCAAAACCGCCCCGACCGACGGAAGATATTTCCCGTTACCGTGCTGTTCACGCACGTAAAACACCGTGTCGGCGGCGAACACGCTCACCCATCCCATCACAACGACACCAACGGCAACACTGATTTTCACGTCATCCCCCTACTATGCGTTTTTTCTTTTCCAATCGACCTTGCCACACGTTCAGCAACACCCGGGCGGCAACGGCTCATCCGGACGCACACCGTATTTCCGTTGTCGCGCCCGGCCCGCCGGGCAGCCACCGCCAGTCAACGCCATCTCCAGCTTCTGCAACAGCTTAGCCAGCCGGTTGCCGCGCCGCGCCCGCGTACACACCGGGCAGCGCGACTCACAAAACTCCGCATCCATCCATGCCATCACCGTTTCCTCCAGAACACGTTCTCACCAAGTTTTTCTATATAACACAGTTTCCCCCGTTCACTGCGGTTTGTCGAGAACAAAGTAATTGAAAAATCGCCCCTGCCTGAATACAGTAGAGGGGCGTTTAAGTTGCAGAATTTCTTGCGAAGACCTTTCGGGGAGAACTATGAACAAAGAAACAGAAGTCAATGTGCCGGATTCGATCCGTCCCTATCTGGACGAAATCTCGGAACGCTTATGGGCTGGACGAGCTGCAGTCATGATTGGCTCTGGTTTCAGCAAGAATGCAGGAGATGGTTTTCCCGATTGGAACCAACTAGGCGATCTTCTTTATCAGAACGGCCCTTTGTCATCACCGAAGAGGATTACCGACGCTATCCGCACGACTATGCTCCTTTCGTCAACACCGTTCAGCAAGCGCTTCTTGAGAACTCCTTCTGCCTGATTGGCTTTTCTGGAGATGACCCCAATTTTCTACAATGGATCGGCTGGATTCGCGATAATCTCGGCAAGGACAAAACACAAAAAATCTATCTGGTCGGGGTGTTTGATCTATCGTCAGCTAGGCTACAACTTCTGGCGCAACGTGGAATTGTTGTCGTTGACTTTTCGTGCTGCGACGGAATCAAGAAAAACGATCATCAAAAAGCATTACGCCTGTTTTTCGAGTACGTGGAGTCTAAAAACCCGGATATCCTCGAGTGGCCTCAGGATCCTAAAACGATGCGTCCTGCCCACGGTGCGTATCGTATCGGAGAGGTTCAGAAGATCACGGAAGAATGGCGACAGCAACGGCAGGCTTATCCGGGGTGGCTGATCCTGCCGCATGGCAACCGCGAGGAATTGTGGTTATTTACGGAACCTTGGGTTCTTTACCTTCCTGACATTGAAAAATCACCACCTGGGCTGGACATTCAATATGCTTTCGAACTGATCTGGCGGCTTGAAAGATGCCTGCTGCCGGTTTTCGACAACATCGCTGAATTCTGCGAAAAACTCCTCATAAAATATTGGCCATTTCAGAACGGAAATCCATCCGCAAACTGCCAGATCCACCTTGGGGAAGAGCAATTTCAAAACTTGCCTTGGGATGACCTCCGGCAGGCGTGGCTGGCCATCGCCTTAGCGATGTTGCGCTTCTATCGCGAGGAGGGATATCTCGACAAATGGAGGGAAGCAGAAAGCCGGATCAAGACCCTTGCCGAGCACCTTTCGGCTGAACAACGAGAATTTTTGAATTACGACGGATTCCTTTTCAGCCTTTTTACCCTCGACATCCCAGAGGCAAAACAGCGGCTTGAAAACTGGCGCCCTAATGCCGCACAACCCTACTGGACAGCTAAACGCGCTGCTGGGCTTGCTGAAGTTGGTCTGCTTGGTGAGGCTGAAACAATTGTCAGAGATGCGCTTGAAAACATCAGGAAGAAATTGAATCAGAAAGTTGGTGCAACAGATCTAACCCTAGTTTCCTTGGAGAGCAATGCGATGCTATTGGGAAAATACATTCAATATGCCGCTGCTCTCGGAAAGGATGAATGGGGAACACTGCAAGACAAAAGAGCACAATTCAATGATCGTTGGAATGAGCTCAAAGCCTTCAATTGCGATCCATGGAACGAAATAAAACTATTCGAACTGGCGTTGAAAAAACCACCGACTGAAAGCAAAAGTATTACTGAGAAACGAGAGTTTGACATTGGCCGGACCACTCCAACTCACCATTGCGACCAGCCCTACCCCCAAAAAACTCTGCATCTCTGCGCCTCTGCGTTGAAAAAACCGAGCAGAGCCCCCAAAAAAACTTGGCGTTCTTGGCGTCATGGCGGTTCCCCAAAAACTCCCAAATCCTAAATCCTAAATTTCAACTCCACATCAATTCCGCGCACAGCGCGGAATTGACAGGCCGCGCCCACTGCGCTATGCTCCCCCCGTACTTTGCACCGGCTATCGGAAGCCCGTGAGAATCGGGCGCGGTCGCGCCGCTGTAATCGGCTACAAGCCCCCGGATGCCATTTCCCGCTGGGAGAGAAGGCGGGGGTAAGGTCAAGCCGTAAGCCAGAAGACGGGCCGGATGCAAGCTGCGGCGCTCCTTCGCGTCCGAGGAGCCGAGGCCTGTCTCCGGCCGTTTCCGGAACTGCTTCTGCTCTCGCCCCTGCGGCCTCATATGCGTTGGCTCTGCCGCAGCCTTCGCGTAAGAGGATACGTATCATGTCTCTGTCTCACCGCTTCACCGCCGCCACATTTGCGGCGTGTCTGGCCGCAACCGGCCTGACCACCCTCGGCCAAACAACCCCCGAGGCCCCGGAGTCTTCACCGACAGCACCGTCTGTCTCCAACGCCATCCCGCCGATTATCGTGCAGGCCAGCCGAACCGGTAAAACCTCGCTGCAGATGCCCGCCTCCGTGCAGGTCATCACAGCGCGGGAAATCGCTGAATCGGGCTGCTCGTCAACGGCGGAAGTGCTCGAAAAGCAGGGCGGAGTTACCCTGCGCACGCTCAACAGCAATCCCGCGCTTACGCAGCTTTCGATGCGCGGATTCGGCGAAAGTTCCTTCGGTCGTGTTCTGGTTCTCGTCAATGGCGAGCGCCTCAACAATCCTGACATGTCTTCGCCGAGTTTGCTGCGCGTTCCGATAGCATCCATCTCGCGCATCGAGATTATACGCGGACCGCAGACCGTGCTTCACGGCGACTTCGCCTCGGCCGGTGTGATCAACATCATCACGGACGACGCGACTGCCGAACAGCAGACCACGCTCGGCGCTTCAGTCGGTGCCTATGACACCTACTCGGCCTTCGTCAACACCACCGGCATGTTCGGCGAGGACGGCGTCTCCTACCGCGCCAGCGCGGATTGGGAAAAGTCCGACGGTTATCGCGACAACAGCGACTACGAGACCTACCAGTTGAATGCCGCACTGCGCAAAGATTTCGGCGAGAACCGTTTCCTCTCGCTCTCCACCTTTTACCACGACGCGGAGTACGGCCTGCCGGGCACGCTCTCCCGCGAGCGCTATCACAACGCGCCGCGCAGATCCACCACACCGCGAGACCGCAGTGAGTTGGAGAGCTATGGCCTCCGCCTGGGCGGCCGTACGACCGTGGGGGCCGACGGTATTTTCGATCTGAATGCCACGGCCAGCCGCCGTGAGACCGACAGCCGCTGGCTCAGTGCCGCCAGTCAGTCCTTCTACGGCAGCGAGATCGATTCGTACGCGGTGCAGCCGCAGTACACACACGACTTACGCATTGCCGGTCACCGCTCGATCCTCATGCTCGGCACCGACCTGCGGTACGACGTGACTGACTTCTATTCGGACTACAATTCACATGACTACACCTCGTTGCTTGATTGGGAGTTCAACCGCGCCAGTATCGCCGGCTATGCGCAGAACGAGTTCTTCTTCACCGACGATCTCTCGCTGACGCTCGGCGGGCGGACCGAGTGGTTTGACAATCGCGTCAAAAATGCCGCCTCGACAACCTCCTACAGCAAGCGCGAGTCGGCTGTTGAAGCCGCCCTACTCTACCGGCCCACAGAAGCCTCCAAGGTCTACGCCAAGGCGGGACGCTTTTACCATGCGCCGTTCATCGACGAAATCTTCGCGGGCGCCGGAAAACCGAACCTCTCACTCACCCCGGAGACCGGCCTTAATCTCGAAATCGGCACAGAGGCCCGCATCGCCAACGAATGGCTGGCTGCGCTCTCGCTCTATCACATGGACATGGAAGACGAGATCTATTACGATCCCGCCGCCTTCCAGAACCGCAACTCGCCGGGCGACACGCGCCGCATCGGCCTCGACGCCGCACTGCGTTGGTCGCGCGATCGGGTCGGCTCCGCCACGCTCGCGTACAGCGCGGTGCGCGCGAAGTTCGACGGCGGCCCGTATGACGACAACCGCGTACCGCTCGTACCGACGCACACCCTCAGCATCAACTGCGACTATTACCTGCTACATAGTCTCGCGCTCATGGGTGGAGTGCGCCACGTCACACGCCAGTATCTCGGCAGCGACTTCAACAACCGCGCGCAGCCGCTCAAGGGCTACACGCTGGTCGATTGCGGCCTGCGGTACGAGCCCTCCTTTATCGAGGGCCTGCGCGTGACGCTGAGCGTCGATAACGTGTTCGGCCGCGACTACTGCGATTACGCCGGCTGGTCCAGTTTCAGCGGCGACTACTACTATCCCGGTCGCGGCCGCTTCTGGAAGGTCGGTGCCACATTCACTTTCTAATGCGGGCGAAACCCGCAACCCAATTCAATCTCACACAAAGGATTAACATGATTTGGAGGACGAGTGTCCCAACGAGCCGCCGGGGCGCGGCAATGGAGGGCGAGTATCCCCACGAGCCGCCTTCCGCGCATAGCGCGGAGGGAAAGCGGTGCCGCGACCCGCGCGTAGCGCGGCTCTTGTCACCGCACTCCAAATTATGTGCGTCCAGTTCTGTGGGCGGCGCAACCGCCGCCGGGCAAGCAGACGCTTGCCCCTCCCGGCGCTCCGCAAGAGGCTCTTGTTTGCAAGTGTGGCACGGGCATCTTGCCCGTGTTTCATGGGCGGGACGCCCGTACCACGAAAGATTCTGGAGCCTCCCCAGCCAATGGCGGCGCGTGATTGCATGCTGGCTGGTGGTAGCGCTGTCGCTACTGACGGCTTGCATCCGGCAAGAGCCTCCGCCTGCCGACGGCGACATGCGACTGGTCTCGACCGCCCCCCACCTGACCGAGTGCGTGTGCGCGATCGGCGCGGGGCACCTTCTGGTCGGACGCACGGCGACCTGTGACTACCCGCCGGAAGTCGTGAGCGAAATTCCCATCACCGGCGACTTCGCCGTCCCGTGGCTCGAGCCCCTGC
>DAOTMQ010000188.1:0-7164 GCA_035450385.1 Kiritimatiellia bacterium
GCCGCTAACGGCGCCAAGCCGGGCGACCGCGTGGTCGTGCGCTTCACAGGCTGGACGAACCGCTACGTCGCGCCGGAGGGCGAGATCGTAGAAGTGATCGGACCGGCCGACCGCCCTTCGCTCGACACGGAGGTGGTGATGAAGCAGTTCGATCTGCCTGAAGATTTCCCCGCCGCTGCGATCGACGCAGCGGAGCGCGTGGCGCAGCGGCTGACCCGGCCGGGACGCCGGGAAGATCTTCGGGATCGCTTCATCATCACGATCGATCCGGCGACTGCACGCGATTTCGACGATGCCATTTCGATGGAAACCGACGCACGCGGTAACCGTGTGTTGGGGGTGCATATCGCCGACGTGAGTCATTTTGTGCGGCCGGGCTCGCCGCTGGATCGCGAGGCGCGTCAGCGCGGAACCAGCGTGTATCTGGTGGACAAGGTGATCCCGATGTTGCCCGAACAGCTCTCCAACGGGGTTTGCAGTCTGCGGTCTGGTGAGGATCGTCTGACCTTTTCAGTCTTTATGACCTTCGATGCGAAGGGGCGCATGATCGAGCGCCGCTTCGCGCGGACACGCATCCGCTCTGCGTTGCGCCTGAACTATGAGCAGGCGATGGCCATCATTTCCGACCAGCCGCCGGAGGGGTTGGAGACGGTGCCGGATGGCGCGCGCATCTTGTTGAAAGAGGGGTGGCGGCTTGCAGCTCAACTGCGCAAACAGCGTTTTTCCATGGCCGCGCTGGATCTGGAGGTGCCGGAGGCAGAGGTGGTGCTGGACGATCAGTCGCGCATGACCGGCATCGTGATACGTCCCTATGACGAGTCGCACCAGTTGATCGAGGAGTTCATGGTGGCGGCGAACGAGGCGGTCGCGACCGAGCTGTGGACGCGCGGCATCAAGATTCTTACGCGTTTGCATGAGCCGCCGGATGCAGAGAAGCTCGAAGAGTTGCAAGCGAACCTGTCGATCCTGGGCTTCCGTCCCGGCGACCTCTCAGATCCCAAACGGCTCGCCAAGTTCCTCAAGGACACGCAGGAGCATCCGCTGCGTTACCATGCGCACATGATGGTGCTGCGCAGCATGAAGCGCGCGGTCTATTCGGCTGAGAAGATCGGCCACTTCGGTCTGGCAAAGAAGTACTACGCGCATTTCACTTCGCCTATCAGGCGCTATCCCGATCTGGTGTTGCACCGGCAGCTTGCCGATTATCTGGACGGGAAGGGCGGTAAGTTGCCGCAGAACGAATTGATCCAGACGGCGTTTCTGGCGACCGAACGCGAACAGATCGCCGACGATGCCGCACGCCAGTTGATTGAGATCAAAAAGTTCCGCTTCCTGCAGCAGCAACTCGATGAAAAGAAGCCGATCGTTTACCGGGCGGTGGTCTCCAAATGCACCAACTACGGTGCTTTCATCGATATTCCGGATCTGGCGATGGGGGGCTTGATCCACATCTCCAACCTCTCAAAGCAGTTCGTGCGTTTCAATCCCGCGAACGAGTCCTTGAGCGCGGGGGAGAAGATTTACCGCGTGGGCACGGTCGTTCAGGTTCAGGTCGACGCGGTGAACTTCAATCAGCGGCGCGCCGACTTTGTGTTAGCTGGCGACGAGAAAGCCACGCCTGACAAGGCAGCGAAAGAGAAAAAACCGCGCAAAGACGCGGCCAAGGCGCGGCGGAGCCACGAAAGAAGTTAGTAGTTAGGATTTAGGAGTTTTTTTAACTTCAGCGTTCGGCGTTCAGAAGTGGCGGCGTTTACGCCGCCCGGACGAGCAGGCGCTCGTTCCTCCCGACGTTCCGCGAGACGAATTATGGGCTGGAGGGCGAGCGTCTCCAAATTGTGCGCATCCAGTCCTGTGGGCGGCGTTTACGCCGCTCCGGTAGCCCAAAAATCTCTGCGCCTCTGCGCCTCTGCGTTAAAAATAACTTTCAACGCTCAGCTTTCAACGATCAATTTTCGGCGGGCGAGGACGCCCGCGCCCGATTGCGCATACACAAGCCACGCGCTAAACTCGCATGCCCCTGTTTACTAACCGATTACATGACTTGCCCGCGACGCAAAGGCATGGTATGCTTGTGATCATGAAAAATGAGATTGTCTTCGATGTAACGCAGGATGCCGACGGCGGATACACGGCCGAAGCACTGGGCGAGGATATCTTCACACAGGCAGACACATGGGAGGCTCTCCGCGCCAATGTCCGCGAGGCGGTGGCTGCGTACACCTTCGACCAGCCTAACAAACCTTCCGTTCGTATTCGCCTGATGCGTGAAGAGGTTTTGGCGTGAAGTTGCCCCGTGACCTGTCCGGGCCCCGTTTAGCTCGCCACCTGTGCCGTTTGTGGGGGTACACGTTTGTCCATCAGGTCGGCAGCCATATCGTTCTCCAGACTGAGATACCAAGTCATCACCGGATCGTGATTCCAGCGCATACGCCGCTTCGTATCGGGACCTTGAACGGGATTCTCCAAGCTGTGGCTACCCATAAGGGGATACTCCGGGAAGATCTGCTCAAAGGAGTTTGAAACGCACCAATTCGCACCAAATGGCACCAAATTTTCGCACCAAATTTTCTGGCGGTCGCTTGACATCTGACAGCGGATACGGGACACTACGGCGTTGTTTTTTAATCGGCTGGCGGGCGTTTGTAGGCTCCCCAGCATGGAGGTGAAGCGTGGAAGAGCTGGATGTGATGCGGCACAGTGCGGCCCATGTGATGGCGGCCGCGGTTTGCAAGCTGTACCCGAATGTTAAACTGGATATCGGCCCGTCGACCGATGACGGATTTTATTACGACTTTGATTTGGAGCACCGTCTCTCGCCTGAGGACTTTCCGGCGATCGAGGCGGAGATGGAGCGGTTGATCAAGGCCGCTCTGCCCTTTGAGCGGCGCGAGGTCACGCGCGCCGAGGCCGCCGAGTTGATGGCAGGTCAACCTTACAAGTTGGACCGGCTGTCGGACATTCCGGAGGACGAGACGGTTTCGCTGTATACCTGCGGCGACTTCACCGACCTTTGCCGCGGCCCGCATGTGGCGACGACCGCCGATATCGGCGCAGTCAAATTGACGTCGGTTGCCGGCTCGTACTATCACGGCGACGAGAACAACCCGATGCTGCAGCGCCTGTACGGCATGGCCGATGTCTCGCAAGAAGCACTCGACGCGGTGTTGGCGCGCATCGAGGAGGCCAAGCGGCGCGACCACCGCAAGCTCGGCAAGGAACTGGAGTTGTTCAGCATCAGTGACGATGTCGGCCCCGGTCTGGCGCACTGGCATCCTAAAGGTGCGCGCATCCGCGTGGCGATCGAGGACTTCTGGCGTCGCGAGCATTTCCGTGCCGGCTACGAGATGGTTTTCACACCGCATGTCGGACGTGCGCGGCTGTGGGAGGCGTCGGGACATCTTGGCTTCTACCGTGAGAGTATGTTCCCCTGCATGAACGTGACCGAGGGCGAGGGTTCGCATGCCGCGACCGAGCAGTATTTCGTCAAGCCGATGAACTGCCCGTTCCACATCCAAATCTACAAGTCGCGCCGCTACTCTTACCGCGATCTGCCGTTGCGCTGGGCGGAACTGGGCACGGTCTACCGTTACGAGAAAGAGGGGGTGCGCCACGGCCTGCTGCGCGTGCGCGGCTTCACTCAGGATGACGCTCATATTTTCTGCACGCCCGAGCAGATCGAAGACGAGGTGCGCGCGACCGTGACCTTTGCCCTGCGCATTCTGCGGCGCTTTGGGTTCACCGACATCACCGCGTATCTCTCCACACGTCCGGAGAAGGCGGTCGGGTTGCCCGAGCGCTGGGAGCAGGCGACGCGCTCGCTCGAAAGCGCGCTCGAGGCCGAGTCGATCGACTATCAGGTGGACGAAGGCGGCGGCGCGTTTTATGGGCCGAAGATCGACCTGAAGATCAAGGACGCGCTGGGGCGGCCGTGGCAACTCGGAACCATCCAGTTCGATTTTAATCTGCCCGAGCGCTTCAATCTGTCGTATATCGGTGAGGACGGCAAGGAGCACCAGCCTTACATGGTACACCGCGCGTTGCTCGGCAGCCTGGAGCGCTTCTTCGGCATTTTGATTGAGCACTACGCCGGCGCGTTCCCGGTGTGGCTGGCGCCGGAGCAGGTGCGTGTGTTGCCGATCACGACCGGGCAACATGAGTATGCCCGCGGGATTGAGGCGCGCTTGCGCGAGTTGGATGTCCGCGTGGCGGTGGACGACGACAACGAAAAGCTTGGCGCAAAGATCCGCAGGGCGCAGCTTGAAAAAGTGCCTTTCATGCTGGTCGTGGGCGGTCGCGACGCAGAGGCCGGTGTGGTCTCCGTGCGCAGCCGTGAGGCCGGCGATCAAGGCGCAATGACACTTGAGGCCTTCATGGAATGTTTGAGGGCCGCAATGACAGAGTGAGGGGGCGCAGCACGGTGCTGGAACGGTGGAGTGGATACGGCCATTTCGATCATTCCGCCCGGCGGCACTCTCACAAGAGGATAACAACAACACACCGCATGAGAGCGGTTGAACAATGGAGGTGAGCTATCGCTTCGTTTACCCGAGTAAACTTCAAAATCCGTGTCCCGAATGTCCGCGTAGTCGACGCTAACGGCGAGATGCTGGGCGTGATGGCGACGCGTGACGCGCAGCGTCTCGCTGACCAGCAGGGACTCGACCTCGTGGAGGTTTCTCCCAATGCGGAACCGCCGGTCTGCAAGATCATGGACTACGGCAAGTTCCGCTACGAGGAAAGCATCAAGCGCAAACAGGCCCGCAAGAACCAGAAGACCGTGCAGGTCAAGGAGATCAAGTTCCACGCGAGTGTGGACCAGAACGATCTCACCCACAAGATGCGCCAGATGAAGGAGTTTCTTGAAGCCGGTCACAAGGTCAAGGTGACGCTCCAGTACCGTGGGCGCGAGAACGCGCACAAGGAACTCGGCGTGGAGGTCATGCAGAATGTGATCCAGGATTGCGCGGACTTCTCGGTGGTTGAGCAGAATCCGCGTTTGATCGGACGCACGCTCGGGTGCATGCTCGCTCCGAAACCGGTCAAATCCGGGGGTAAAGGAGAGTAGCTAACTTGAGTTGCGGGCTCCGCCCGCGTTAGAGGGTTGTCATGCGCCGCTGTATCCTGCATGTTGATATGGATGCCTTTTTTGCGGCGGTTGAGCAGCGCGATCATCCCGAGTGGCGCGGCAAGCCGGTGATTGTCGGCGCGCCACCGGATCAGCGCGGCGTCGTTTCAACCTGTTCCTACGAGGCGCGTGTCTTCGGCGTGCGCTCCGCCATGCCGTCGCGCGAGGCCTACCGGCGCTGTCCGCACGGCATTTTTGTACGGTGCGATATGGTACGGTATGCAGAGGCCTCGCGCCGCGTTTTCGATATTTTCGAGCGCTTCTCGCCTGTGGTCGAGCCGGTATCGATCGACGAGGCGTTTATCGATGTGACCGGCTCGCGCCTGCTGTTCGGCGAGGGGCCCAGCATCGCCGAGCAGATCCGCGCCGCGATCCGCGCGGAGGTCGGGTTGACCGCATCGGTCGGCGTGGCCCACAACAAGTTCCTTGCCAAACTCGCCAGCGAACAGGCCAAACCGGACGGTCTTTTCGTGATGTCGGACAATCGCGACGACGTGGTCAAGTGGCTGGGCGAGCGTAAGGTCGGTGCGCTCTGGGGGGTCGGCAATGTTACGCGTGAAACGCTCGAGCGGCACGGGCTGCGACTGGTCAAAGATATCCAAAACGCCGATCTCAAAACACTCACGCGCATACTGGGCGAAAGTATGGCCGCCCACCTGCACGCGCTGGCTTTCGGCGAGGACTCCCGTGAGGTAGAGACCGAGACGATCGAGAAGAGCCTGTCGCGTGAATACACCTTTCCGCAAGACTGCCGCGATCGTGAGCGGGTGCGCGAGGTGCTCAAGGAACTGGCCGATGAAGTCGGACGCCGCGTGCGCGCTCACGGACGGTATGCGACGGTAGGGCGTCTCAAGCTGCGCTGGGCCGACTTCCGCACCATCACGCGGCAGGCGCCGTTCGAGACAGCAGTCTGCGACGATTTCGCCCTGCGTGCGATGGCCCTGCGTCTGTTCGATGCAGAGCGGCTGGTGCAGCCCGTGCGCTTGATCGGCTTCGGTGTGAGTGGCCTCACCGATGAACGCCGCGATCAACTTTCGTTGTTTGACGACGCCTCGGCTGTGCGTGAAAAGCACGAGCGTCTCTGCCGCACGGTGGATGAACTGAGCGAACGGCTGGGCGACACGGCGTTGCAGCGCCTTTCCGCATCGGACGGCTATGCTGCGGATAAACCTAAAAAGAGCTGTTGAGCCCTTTGTTTCAGGGTTTTCAAGTTTCATCGCAGATTCTGCAAGATTGACACAGATTTTTCCTTTCAAGGTTTAGGGTTGACACTGTTCGGTACGCAAATTTCAACGGAGATGAACATCGGGATCTATCTCGACCGGCTGTTGCTGGGGCCGCACGGGCATCCTTTCAAGGGGTGGACCGCAAGTCTGAACACAATCAGCCAGATCGGGAACATGATGCTGGGGGTGCTGATGGGGCACATCATTTTCAGTCCCAGAGAGAAAACGGTCAAATGCAAGATGCTCTTCGCTTGCGGTTGTGGAATGTTGCTGATCGGGTGGCTGTGGAGTTTTGTCTTTCCGTCATTGCGCAGGTACATGACAAGTTCCTACGTGCTTGAGGCATGCGGGTTGACGACCGTGCTGCTGGCGTTTTTCTATTGGATTGTCGATATCCGCGGTTACACCAAGTGGGCGTTTTTCTTCATTGTTTTCGGAGCGAACTCGATCGCCATTTACATGATGGCGCATCTGTTTGATTTCCGTCTCATCGGAAACATTTTCGTTGGCGGCATCTGCAGCCACCTGCCGCCAGCCGTAGGGGACTTCATCCAAGCGGTCACCGCGATGGCAGTCATGTGGCTGATCATGTACTACATGTATCGCAAAAAGACATTCCTGAAAATCTAAACGCGAGGATGCGGGCGAAGCCCGCGATCCAATTTAATCTCACACAAAGGCACAAAGAGCACGAAGGTTTTTGGGGTGTGTTTTTTGGGGCTGGCCGCAGGTCGCGGGTCGAAAGTCGCGGGTCAACCTCTCTTATTGCGACCACCCAGTGGTCGCAATGATGAGTGTAAAAGCACTGCTCGG
>DAOTMQ010000189.1:0-7125 GCA_035450385.1 Kiritimatiellia bacterium
GCATGTATGACAGCTACCGCTGGTCGAACCTGATCTATCCGCATCTCGAAACGGCTGTCGAGCCGTACGCCAAGCACAAGGTTCGTCTCCAAGCAGGGCCGATGTATGCCGCAGAGAAAGACAACGACGCGCGTGATTCGTATCGCGGATTATTCACGCTTTGCCGCTACGACTTCCCTTTGCTGAGCAAGATATTCGGCAAGCGCGGTGAGTTGAAGGGCGCAGTCATCGGCGAATTGCTGGCCTATGGCGATTACTACGAACACGAGGAAGCTGATGCCGACGTCGCCACATGGCTGCGCATCGAGATCAACGGTAAGTTTTAGCATCACGAACCACGAAACAAACGAAAAGCAGCATTGTTCGCCACCCAAAAGGCTCCAGCATTGTCCTCATGCCGCGCGATTGTCGATACTCAAAAATTGCTATTGCTGACAACCGCCGTTATTTGCTATAAGTAACATTCATTTTTGCCCCGATGTTGATGTGGGGACGTGCAACGGAGTGCGGTTATGCAGATTCTGATCGGTTTTTTGTATGTGCTCGAAATAGTCGTGTGCTTTTTGCTGGGCGGGGTGATCCTGTTGCAAAAGCCGAAAGAGGGTGGACTGGGCGTCAGCTTCGGCGGCGGTATGGGAGAGGCCCTTTTCGGTGCCCAGATGGGCAACGTCTTGACTAAGACTACGGTCATCCTGGGGATCATCTTCCTGCTGAATACGTTGGTGCTTTCGCGCCTGACCTCCCACGTCGGCACCTCGGTCATGGAGGGCGTCAAAACGCCCGCGCCTGCCGCTGCTGAACAGCAAGCACTGCCGTTCTCGGCACCGAGCGCCCCAGCGGCACCTGCCCCCGCGCCCGCGCCTGTGCAGTAGCATGCGTTTCTCCGTTCTGCTGTCAGTCGTGTTGTTGGGCCTTGCGCCGGTCGTCGCATCCGCCGAGGTTTCGCCTGAGCGTGACGTGCGGATTTTTTTCGGTGACGAGAAAACGGCCTATCGCGATCCGACAGCGGTCTGGCACGATGGCGCACTGCACCTCTATTTCACTGTCGTCACCGCCGAGGCGGACGGACGCATTTTCAGTTTCGTCGCCCATTCGTCCACGCGCGATCTTCGCGTCTGGACACCGCCCGCACGGCTGACGAAGCTCGACCAGACGCTCAACTTCTCGAGCCCCGGAAACGTGATTCGCGCTGGAGATGACTGGGCAATGTGCGTATCGAGTTATCCGCGGCCCGGCTATCGGCTGGGCGATCCTGTACGTTATGGCGACAAGACGGCGCGCGTCTGGTTGATGCGTTCAAAAGATCTCGTGACGTGGGGTGAACCGGAGATCCTTCGCGTCAAAGGTAATGTTGCGGTCTCCGAGATGGGCCGTATGATCGATCCGTATCTCATCGAAGATGCCGCAGAACCGGGCAAGTGGTGGTGCTTCTACAAGCAGAACGGGGTGTCTCGCAGTTGGTCTCGTGATCTTCGGCACTGGACGCCGGCGGGTTCGGCGCCGGCGGGTGAGAACGTCTGCATTCTGCGGGAAAAGGACGGCTACGTGATGTTTCACTCACCGCGCGACGGAATCGGCGTGAAGCGGTCGCCTGACCTGTTGAATTGGCGTGACGAGCCGTCGCTTGAACTGCCGCGCGACGGCTGGGAGTGGGCGAAAGGACGGCTCACGGCGGGATTCGTGTTGGATGCGCGGACTGTGCCTCAGATCGGTTGCTACATACTCTTCTTCCACGGATCGGGTCCGAAGAGCGAACCCGAGGGGGATTTTGACCGGAATGCGTCCGTAGCCATGCTTTTCTCAGACGACCTGCGTGTCTGGCGGCCTCAATTGAGCGTTGAGCGTTGAGCGTTCAACTTCCTACTTCTTACCTCTTACCCCTTACCTATTACTTCATTCGCGAAAGCGAATTGACGCCGAGCGGCCGTGCGCGTCGAGTCCTTCGACATCGGCAAAGGTCTCGATTGATGCGAGGGTCTCGGCCAGATCGGCCTCGGTGAACTCCACGAAGCTGTGGCGACGCCGGAAGTCATCGGCCGTCAGTCCGCTGAACATACGCGCCGCGCCGCCGGTCGGCAGCACATGGCTGGGACCGGCGACAAAATCACCGGCCGACTCGGGCGTCCAAGGTCCGATAAAGGCCGCTCCCGCCGCGCGCACGTCGTTGAGCCACATCCGCGCATCGCGCGTCATGATCTCAAAGTGTTCCGGGGCGAAGCGGTTCACCAGTTCCATGCCCTGCTTGAGATTCGGCACGATCGCCAGCAGAATGCCCTGCCGCTGCAACACGCGCTCGACCCTATCGGCGCGCGACAACCTCGGCGTCTGCCAGACAATCTCGTCGCTCACCGCCTCTGCAAGCGCCTGCGAGTCGGTGGCCAGCAACGCCTTCTCATGTCCGCTGCCGTGTTCGGCCTGCGAGAGCAGATCAGCCGCCACCCACGCCGGATTTGCCGAATCGTCCGCAAGCACCGCGATTTCGCTCGGCCCGGCCACCTGATCGATCGCCACATAGCCGTAGACCTGGCGTTTGGCGGCGGTCACAAAGGCGTTGCCGGGACCTGCGATTTTCTGCACCGGCCGCACACTCTTCGTGCCGAACGCCATCAGGCCGATCGACTGGATGCCGCCCACTTTGTAGATTTCGGTCGCACCGGCGAGCTTGAGCGCGTAGAGCAGAACTGGGTTTACCTGCTTGTCCGGGCCACACGGCGTACAGGCAACAATCTCACGCACGCCAGCCACCTGCGCCAGCGTCACGGTCATCACTGCCGTGGAGGCGAGCGGCGCGGTACCGCCCGGCACGTACACGCCCACGCGGTCCATCGGCGAGTAGAACTCGCCCGCATATCCGCCTTGCGGCGTGCGCAGATACCAAGGCTCGTGCAACCCCGCTTCGGCAAAGAGCTTCACACGCGCGTGGGCATCCTTGACGGCACGCTTCACACGCGCGGGCACCGCCTTGGTCGCCGCGGACAGTTCAGCGGCGGTCACCCGCATCTCTTCGGCGGTCAGCACGGCACGGTCGAAACGCTTGGCCGCCGCGAGCACCGCCGCGTCACCGCGTTTGCGGATATCCGCCAGCACCTCGGCAGCGGCGGCTTCGGCCTCCGGCGCGAAGGCTGGACGCGACAGGAAGGCATCAACCTCAGCGTTCGACCGTTTGACCGACCACGTGGTCAAGACCGGCAAAGTCGCCGGCGGTGGACAAAGCGCGTCCTCGGTTATTCGTTTCTTAGCCATGCGACTCTCCTCATACGGGCAAAGCCCGTAAAATTTAATCTCTCACAAAGGCACAAAGGACACAAAGGTTTTTCTGCCCATTCCCCTTCGTGCCCTCCGTGTCTCCGTGTGAGAAACAACCTCAGTCGGCCTTTTTCTCGGCCTTTTTCTCAGCCTTCTTGTCGTCTTTTTTTTCGTCTTTCTTGGGCGCCTCTTCCTTCTTGGGCTCGGCCTCAAAGACTAAACCGATACTGGGAACAGGACGACCGAGCTTTTCACCCATGCGCTTGCTGATCATAGTGAACGCATCGTCATACGCCTTAATGCGGGCCTCTTCTTTGGCGATGGCGGACTCGGACTGCTCCTTATCCTTCTTCTTGCCCTCCTTCTCCATCTCGTCGAGTTGCCGCTGCGCCGCACGCTCTTCGAGCACCCCCTTGCGCTTTTCCGCCTTGTCACGATCATTGAAGTCAGGGGGCATCTTTCGCGCAGAACGCGGCTTAATGCGATTGCCTTGGAACGGGAGCTTGTTCTCCTTGTTGGCGTCCCACTCTTTTTTGGCGTCGGCCGCAGCCGCCTGATAGACCGCCATCTCTTCCCGGATCTCTTTCTGAATCGCGGCATACTCCTCGCGATTCATTATCTCGAACGCGACTTGTCCGCGCATGTCGGTGATCTGCACCACGCTGACCATTTCGGCGTGCGCCACACTGGCCGCCACGCACAACGCCACTCCCAGCCATCCAGTCCTACGCAACATACCCTACCTCCTTCCGCATGCGGATCGCGGACGGACCGCCGTCCGTCTCCATACATGCATCACATTCCATCAACCTCACACATTACTTCTCACCCGGCACCCACTCCTCGGAAAAACGCGGCGCGCGACGCAGCGTGAGTGCAGTCGGCTGCGCCGGCACCACAGCAGACGTGCGTTGCGGCGCAGGGGTCGGCGCGGCAGCCGGTTTCGCCTCACGGGAACGCACCGCCGGCTTGGCAGGCGCTTTCCGGCGCGGTGCGACAGCGGGCTCGGGCTTCTTCGACTTGGGTTCCGGCTCCGCTTTCGGCGCGGCACGCTCCGCTTCTTTCTTCTGCGACACACGCTTCTCCGTGTCACGCGGCGCGGCAGCGGTCTCGCGCTGCGGCCGGTCGGCGGAAGCGGGCTCCTGCCGTTGTCCGTTACGAGGTTTTTCCCGACGTGACCTGCCGCCTTCACGGCGCGACGAAGAGGGCGGCAACTTGGCCAGCAGCGGGTCGTCGCTACGCAGCACCGTGCACTTCAACTCTTCGCCGATGAACTTTTCAATATCCGGAATGATAAACGACTCGTCTTCGTCCGCAAACGAAATCGCGGTGCCGGTATGGCCCGCACGCCCCGTGCGCCCGATACGGTGCACGTAATCCTCCGGCTCGTAGGGGAAGTCAAAATTCACAACGAACCCGATGTCATCGACATGCAGGCCGCGTCCCGCGACATCTGTCGCCACCACCGTGCGAATCTTGCCTTCACGGAAATCCTCCAGCACGCGCAGACGACGGTTCTGATTCACGTCGCCGCTCAGCACCTCGCAGCGGACCCCGCGACGTGCCAAACCCTCGGCGACATCGTCGGTGGTGCTGCGGCGATTGCAGAAGATCAGCATACGCGACTCGGGATACTGCTGGATCAGGTTGTAGAGCACCGTAAACTTTTCGTTCGCCGTGACGACGTAGACGATCTGCTTGACCGTTTTTGTAGTGACTTGCTCTGATTCGACCTCGATCTTGACGGGGGCTTCCATCCACTGCGACGCCAGACGCATCACCGCATCGTCCAGCGTTGCGCTGTACAGCATGGTACAGCGCTTGTTTTTGGGCGGCAGGCGGTTCATGATCGACCGCACATCCGGGATAAACCCCATGTCCAGCATGCGGTCTGCCTCGTCGATAACCAGGGTATCGACCTTCGACAGGTCCACGACACGCGAGCGCACAAAATCGAGCAGACGTCCGGGCGTAGCGACCAGCAGATCGACCGGCGCGGCAGTCATTTCACGCTTCTGACGGTCATAGTCCATGCCGCCATAGACGGCCAGCGAGCGCAGATCGCAGTATTTGCCGATATTGGCGGCGTCCTTGCAAATCTGGATCACCAGTTCGCGCGTTGGCGCGATCACCAGTGCGCGAGGCGTGCCGCCTTTTTCGTGGCGCGCCTCGGGCGTGCGCAGATAGCGCGTAAGAATCGCAACCAGAAAAGCCGCTGTCTTGCCGGTGCCGGTCTGCGCCTTGCCGGCGACATTTTTGCCAGCCAGCGCATGCTCAAGACTGAGCGCCTGAATGGGGGTACAGTATTGGAAGCCCAGATCGCACACCGCGTGCATCAACTCGGATGGCAGATCAAAATCGTGAAAGCGCTTCTTGCCCTCGGCTGGCTCCACGACATATCGGTCAAGCGACCAAGCGGCGTGCTCCTTCAGGCGCTGGGCGACCTCGGTATCGGCCAAGGCACCGCCGGGGCGGTACGCCTTGGGATCGGTATTCACGCGCTCGTCGCGCTCGTCGTCACGACCGCGCCGTTTTTTGGTGCTCGGTCGCGCAACCGCACGAGTCGCCGCTGTCGGCGCGACTGACGCGGGCTGCTTGCGTTCACCGCGTTCGCCGCGCGATTCTTCGCGCCGCGCACGCTGCGGGGCATTGCCACGCGATCCTCGCGACGCCCGGTTGGCACGATCATTTCCAGCTTTGGCAACGCTGCCTTTGGAGTCGTTCTTTTTGGCGTCGCCGCCACCCCGACGGCCTTTTTTCCGCTGCGTGTCGCTCGAACGTCCCGGCGCGGCGTCGGCCTTCTTGCCTTTGCCTTTCGCCGGCGCCGATTTTGCGGGAGCGGCGGATCCGCCCAGAAGTTTCCCCGCGAGTTTCTTAAATAAACCTAAAGACATAAGCGTGGTAACCTAAAAATGCAAAGTGCGGACGCCCGCGAGAGGCAGGCGCCCGCACATTCGATAGAGTGATGTGAAAAATCAAACGATTAGCGCTTCGAGAACTGGAAGCGCTTGCGGGCGCCGGGCTGACCCGGCTTTTTGCGCTCCTTCATGCGGGAATCGCGCGTCAGGCATCCCGCCTTCTTGAGCACCTCGCGCAGGCTCGCGTCGGATGCCACCAGCGCACGGGAGAGGCCGTGCCGGATCGCGCCGGACTGGCCGCTGATCCCGCCACCCTTCGCGGTGACAGACACATCATATTTGCCTTCCATTCCCGTCAGGGCCAGCGGCTGGCTCAGATACTGACGCAACGCATCGCTCGGGATGTACTCCTCGATCGCCACGTTATTCACGGACCACTTGCCCGTCCCCGGAGTAAGGCGCACACGCGCGACCGCTGTTTTCCGGCGTCCGGTGCCCGCTGCAATTTCTTTCGACATCTTCGTCAACCTTCTCGTTGGAATGATTGGAATGTTTAGAACGCTGCCGCCACAGGCTGCTGCGCCGCGTGCGGATGTTCCGCGCCACGGTAGACCCGCACCCGGGTCATCAACTTACGGCTCAACGTGTTCTTCGGCAGCATGCCCCACACCGCCTCCAGAATCACGCGGTCTGGGTGCTTTTCCAGCATGGTTCGCGCGGAAAAACGTTTCAGCCCGCCGCGATAGCCGGAATAGCGCTGATACTCTTTTTGATCGAGCTTGCGACCGGTTAAGCGGACCTTCTCCGCATTGATCACGATCACAAAATCGCCCGTGTCCACGCTCGGATCAAACGTGGGGCGGTCTTTGCCGCGCAGAGCATTCGCGATGTTGACGGCAAGCCGTCCCAGCGGCTTGTCGGTCGCATCTACCAACTGCCACTTGCGGGCCGTGCCCGGATCCTTCGGTACAAACGTCTTCGTCATGGTTACAACCTGTCTCTCTTCCTTCTTCGCGAAAAA
>DAOTMQ010000190.1:0-7115 GCA_035450385.1 Kiritimatiellia bacterium
ACTTCGACGAGCCGGTCACGCAGGCCACGCTCAAGGTTGTCGGCGCTTTCCACGGTCTCTCCCGCGCACGTTCCGACGCGCGCCGCTTTCCCGCCATCGACCCGCTGGAAAGCTGGAGCAAATACACCAGCGTCATCGATAAAAACCGCGTCGAGCGGGCGCGTGCGATCTTGCGCCAAGGCAACGACGTGGCCCAGATGATGAAGGTGGTCGGCGAAGAAGGCACCAGCATTGACGACTTCATCACCTATCTGAAAAGTGAGTTCATCGACGCGGTGTATCTCCAGCAGGACGCCTTCAGCGAGATCGATGCCGCCTCGCCGGTGGAACGCCAGCGCGAGATGTTCGAGATGATGGAAAAGGCTCTGCTTATCACCTACTCCTTCAAACAAAAAGACGAGGCACGCAGGTTCTTCCAACGCCTGACACAGGCTTGCATCGACTGGAACATGACCACGTACGAATCACCGGAATACACCGCCCGCAAGGAGGCGCTGGCCAAGACGCTCAAGGAGGTCACGCATGTTTGACAAGCTGGCTATCGAGAACTTCAGGGCGTTCGAGAAAATCGAAATCGCCCCGTTGCACCGCGTTAACCTGATTGCGGGTGGCAATAACGTCGGCAAAACGTCCGTCCTCGAGGCCATCTGGCTCGCGTTGCAGGATAATCCGTTCTCGTCCCCCGAAACGCTGACTCCATACGCGCAATCACTCTTCCGGCGCTCCGCAATAAAGTATGAGCCGCGCACACAATCTCCGCCCGATGATATCGACAACTTCTGGAAATGGCTGTTTTTCCAAAAGGACATCTCTCGGCAGATTTCAATTGGACTGTCTGCTGCATCCGCAAAAGACAACCGCTCGTTATCCCTCTTTTTTGAAGGCTCGTACTTGAAGGCGTCTGTTGGCGATGTCCACTCTACACTTGGACAACATTCCTCATTTTCCTTCACCCTCCCGCCTCCCGGTCCCGATTGCATCGCTTTGACCGCATTTCACCCATCTCCGGTCGTTGATGCCGAGAGAGTAAACACGGTTTCCGTGATAAATCGCGATGAAGAACTGGTTTCGTATCTGCGCCTGATCGACCCGCGTATCCGCAAGCTTAAATACCTGAAGCTACCTGGGCATCAGCATCCTTACGTTTATGCGGATGTTGGGCTCGGCAAAGGCAAGGAGTTGATCCCGGCCACACAGCTTGGCCAAGGGACATCCCGGATGCTCGGGCTGTTCGCGTCCCTGATGACTGAGCGGCCGCGCGCCCTCTTAATTGATGAGTTCGAGAACGGACTCCAGCATGACGCCATCGGCCCGATCTGGTCGGCGCTCGGTAAATTTGCCCGCGACAACGACGTCCAGATTTTTGCGACAACGCACTCCTATGAGTGCATCGTTGCCGCGCACAAAGCCTTTGCTGAAAACGCGGATGACTTTGCTGTCATCAAGCTTCGTCCCGATCCCGAGCAGGGCATCGCCGCCTTCGTCCTCAATCATGCCAACATTGATGTTGCCATAGAAACGGAGATGGAGATCCGATGAGCAAATTTTCCATCGAAAAACCTGCTCTTTTGATCGGCGAGGGGCGCGAAGAAGAACTTTTCTTCTGTGCCATGGTAAATCACCTTGGGCTGTCGTCCTCGATCCAAGTCACACAATACGGCGGCAAAGACAAACTCGCAGGGTTCCTTGCCGGGCTAAAGGCCCAGACAACCTTCTCCAAGCTGAGCGCACTCGGCATCACCCGCGATGCGGATCTGGATCACGCTGCGGCGTTGGCCAGCGTAAAGACCGCTATTGACAATTCTAAGCTGCCTGATACGCTTCACGTCGACACGTACATCCTGCCCAAAAAGGATACATCCGGAGCCTTGGAAGCTCTTGTGATTGAAGCCGTGTCCACATATCCAAACTGGCCCTGCGTGGAACAATTCATGGCATGTGTATCTGAAAATGACCAAGCGTCGTTGTCGCCGACAGAAATGGACAAACGCCGTATTCACGCTTGGTTGAGCACGCTTTCAGACCCAGAGTTAAGGTTGGGGTTGGCAGCAAAGAAAAAGTTTATCCCTTTTGACCATGTAGCTTTTAGCCCTATCACTCAGTTCATTCAATCTCTTCTAACGGCAGTCGAGACTCGGAGTACTACTCATGCATAAGATTTACCACACAATTGACAACCTCTCAGGCAGCGTCATCACGTTGCGCGCGCGCGGAGCAAAATACCGTGAACTCGCCGAGGTCACCTCACGGAGTGGCACGTCGTTGGCGCAGGTCATCAAGCTTGACGGCGACACCGTTACCCTGCAAGTTTTCGCTGGGGCGCGCGGCATAGCAACCGACGGCAAAGTGCGTTTTCTGGGCGCGCCCATGCGTGTTCCGTTCTCGGATGCATTGCTCGGCCGCGCCTTCACCGGCAGCGCCGTGCCGCGCGACGGCGGCCCCGTGTTGACCGATAACCTGATCGACATCGGCACGCCATCGGTGAACCCGGCCAAGCGTATCATCCCGCGCAACATGGTGCGCACCAATATCCCGATGATCGATGTCTTCAACTCGCTGGTCGAATCGCAGAAGTTGCCGATCTTCGCCCGTGCCGGTGAACCCTACAACCCCCTACTCGCACGCATCGCCTTGCAAGCCGAGGTCGACATCATCATCCTCGGCGGCATGGGACTCAAGCACGACGACTACCTCGCCTTCCGCGACACGCTGGACGAAAGCGGCGCACTTTCGCGCACCGTCATGTTCGTGCATACCGCCGCCGACCCGATCGTCGAATGCACACTGGTGCCGGATATCGCGCTGGCCACGGCCGAGCAGTTCGCCTTGCAGGGCAAAAAGGTGCTGGTGCTGCTGACCGACATGACCAGCTTCGCCGATGCGCTCAAAGAGATCGCCATCACCATGGAGCAGATCCCCTCCAACCGTGGCTATCCGGGCGATCTTTACTCGCAACTCGCCGCGCGGTATGAGAAGGCGGTCGACTTCGAGGGTGCAGGTTCCATCACCATCCTCGCGGCCACGACCATGCCCGGCGATGACGTCACCCACCCGGTGCCGGACAACACCGGCTATATCACTGAAGGGCAGTTCTATCTGCGTGATGGACGTATCGAGCCTTTCGGTTCGCTGAGCCGCCTCAAGCAACAGGTCAACAAAAACACGCGGGAAGACCACCGCACCATCATGGACGCGATGATCAAGCTCTACGCCGCCTTTAAGGAGACACAAGAGAAGCAGTCCATGGGCTTCCGCATGAGCGACTGGGACGACAAACTGCTCAAATACGGCGAACGCTTCGAAAACGAGATGATGGATCTCTCCGTCAACATCCCACTTGAACAGGCGCTCGATCTGGGCTGGGAGATCCTGGCTGACTGTTTCAAGCCAGGCGAAACCGGCATCCCCACCAAGCTCACCGACAAGTTCTGGCCGAAGAAGGCGGTAAGGCAATGAGGCTGTAAGGCTGTGAGGCTGTAAGACTGTGAGCAAGATCAAATACACGAAAACTGAACTGAAGGCGCAGAATGACGCACTCAAGCGCTTCGAGCGTTTTCTACCGATGCTGCAGCTCAAGAAACAGCAGTTGCAGGCGGAGATCGCCGCCATCACCGCACGGATCGACGAGGTCACGGCACGCGAAACCGCCGCGCGGCGCGCACTTGATGCGTGGGTCGCGCTCTTCGCTGAACAGGACGAGGCATTGGACGCGCTGATTCGTGTCGAACGCGTCAACACCGGTACCAGTAACATCGCGGGGGTGACCATCCCTATCTACAAGGGCATTGATGTCGCGCGCGCGACGCTCGACCTCTTCGCGACGCCGGCTTGGTATGACAATGCGGCGGAAAGCCTGACCGCCATTCTGTCGCTCAAAGCCGAGCGGCTCGTGCTCGAACGCCAGCGCGAACTGATTTTTCATGAACTGACCACCACGTCGCAACGCGTGAACCTGTTCGAGAAGATCAAGATCCCGGAGTGCAAAGAGAACATCCGGATCATCCGCATTGCGATCGGCGACGAGCAGACTGCTGCGGTCACCCGCGGCAAGATCGCCAAAGGACGCGCCAACCAGCCCCAACAGGAGGACGCGGCATGATTGTTCCAATGCGACACATGACCCTGCTCTGCGTGGCCGCTGAACGCGAAACCACGCTGGAGCGTTTGCGCGAACTGGGTGCCGTACACCTTGAGCTGGGCGACGCGACCGATTCCGACGCCTGCCGCGACGCACGGGATCAGTTGGCGACCGCACGTCGGGCGCAGCAGATTCTGAAGGACGCGCTGGCCGGCAAGCCTGTTATTCCCACCCTCTCCGGCCCGCACAGGGCCTATAACCGCGATGAAGGCCCCACCGACCCCTTGACGGTTCCGTTGCCAAAGATCACAGGAGACGCCGGAGAACGTATCGCCGCCATCTGCCAACTGGACGAATTGCGCCAAGAGCTGGCCAACGAGGCCGAGTGGATCAAACGAGAGATCGCGCGCGTGACGCCCTTCGGCGACTTCGACATCACCCTGCCCGCACGACTCGTCGCGCGCGGCGTACCGGTCCGCCTGTTCAAAGCACCGACTTCCGTTGCGCTGACGCCGGGCGAAGGTGCTATGATCCAAACGCTCAGCGCCAATACCCGCACTGTCTGGGGCGTGATGATCGGACCGGGTGCCCTGCCCGCAGGCTGTATACCTGAAGCGTTACCTGAAAGTTCGCTCAGTGTGCTGCACGAACAGCACAAAACGGCGCATGCACGGATCCGCCAGATCACGGCACGTTTGCGCCGCACTGCCCGCCGCCGTGCGGACGACATGCAGGCCGAAGTTGACCGCCTGAGTGAAGAAAGCCTCTTCGCCACAGCCGCCGCCGCGATGCAAGCCGACGGCGCGGTGGTCTGGATCACCGGCTGGCTACCTGCCGACCAAGAAGATGAGCTACGCGGGGCTGCGCGCGAAAACGCGTGGGGTCTGCTGATACGCGATCCACAGGAAGACGAGGCGCCGCCCACGTTGTTGCGGCCGCCGCGCCTCTTCCGACCCGTACTGGCACTCTTCAAGGGGCTCGACATTTCGCCGGCCTATACAGAGGCCGACGTCAGCGTCCCCTTCTTCTGCTTTTTCGCCATCTTTTTCGCCATGCTGGTGGGAGACGGCGGCTATGGCGCACTGCTTCTGGCGGCGACGTTTTACGTGCGCCGCAAACTGCCAAAGGCACCGCGCGCGCCGTTCATCCTGATGACCTGCTTCTCGATAGGCACCATCATTTGGGGCACACTCTCCAACACCTGGTTCGGTACCCACCCCGGATTCGCAGACAACACGGCCAGCCGCTGGCTGAACCATCCCGAAGACGGCATCAACAACATGATGCTGCTCTGCTTCACGTTGGGGCTCACTCACCTCTCGATAGCGCGTCTCTGGAACTTCGTCGTCCTGTTCCCGGACACCAAAGCACTGGCGGAACTCGGGTGGGTTGGCGTACTGGCCTTCATGTACTGCATGTCGTGTGGCATTGTCGGAATCTTTGCGGTGCCGACCTTCATCTACCCCGTCTTCGCCGTCTCACTGGTTTTGATCTTCCTCTTCACGCTAAAGCGCAATGAACTCAAGACCAATGGCATTGAACTCGGCATGCTGCCGCTCAACATCGTGAGCGCGCTCGGAGATATCATCTCTTACGTGCGTCTCTTCGCCGTGGGACTGGCCTCGGTCAAGGTCGCAGAAAACTTCAACAGCATGGCAATCAATATGGGATTGCCGCTGTGGGCCAAGATTCCGCCGCTGATCCTAATCCTGCTACTTGGCCACGGATTAAACCTCGCGATGGCGGGACTCAGCATCTTGGTGCATGCCGTCCGCCTCAACACCCTGGAATTCTCAAACCACAAAGGCATTACCTGGTCCGGCTACGCCTTCAAACCGTTCAGGCGTAATCCAAACGTGCAATAGGCGATGCCGTGCGATTTGATTATCCCCAAGAAATATGGCACGATGTTCGAAAAAAGGGAGACACACATGGACACCGAGACAAAGACAGATGTCAAGCAGATTGCGATCGAATTAAAGGCACTGTTAAGCCGTGCATTCGGGACGCGATTGTCGTCTGTCGTTCTTTTCGGGTCGATGTCGCGGGGGACTGAGACGGAAGAGAGCGATCTGGATGCGCTCGTAGTTCTGGAACCGTTTGAGACGTACGCAGGTGAGTTACGTACGGCGTTAGAGGCTGTGTATCCCCTAGCTGTTCGCTTAGGGCGCCGGGTCAGCATCAAGCCCATTTCTCTATTCCAATATCAGAACTCCAACGCCCCTATTCTGGCCACTATCAAAAACGAAGGGCTCCCCGCATGACGGAGTTCATTACCGGAGAGAAAGAACGGGCTCGTCTCGCGCTTGAAGCCGCACGAGCGGTTCTCAACATTGACCCCAACTCTGCGGCGAACCGTACGTTTTATGCTGCCTTCCACGCTTTCACTGCTTTCTTTGCTTCGCGCGGTCAAACGTTTACCCGGCATGCAACGCTCAGAAACGCGATTCACCGCGATCTCATTTTAACCGGAGAGTTACCGACTTCCATCGGAAAAGATTTTGATTTTCTGATGGATATGCGTGACTCTGGTGACTATGGGGGCTTGATTCACGTCAGTCTGTCGGATGCACAAGCGGCGATTGAAACTGCCGATCGCATCCTCAGTACAGTCATCCCCTTATGCTGAAAAAAAGGAAAAACAACCATGAATCCAGAAGCAATCAACACAGCAATGGGCATCGCGGGCGCAGTCGCCTGCCTCGGACTCAGTGCCACCGGCTCGGCCTTCGGCACCGGCTACGCCGCAACAGCAGCCATGGGTGCTTGGAAAAAGTGCTACGTGCAGAACAAGCCTGCGCCCTTCATCCTGCTCGGGTTAGTCGGTGCGCCGATCACACAGACCCTGTATGGCATGATCTTGATGTTCGTCATGTTCGGGAAAGCCGCCGTCGGCATGCCGCTACTGATCCTCGGTATTTTCTCAGGACTGGGCATCGGCGTCTCCGCCCTCTTTCAAGGGCGTGCCGCCGCGGCCGCCTGCGACGCGCAGGCCGAGACCGGTCAGGGCCTCACCAACTACTTCGCCGCGCTCGGC
>DAOTMQ010000191.1:0-7025 GCA_035450385.1 Kiritimatiellia bacterium
CCGGCAAGGATCCGATCGAGGTGATGGACGCCGCGATCGCGAACATGAAGCCGAAGGTTGAGGTCAAATCCCGCCGCGTGGGCGGCACGACCTATCCGGTGCCGGTGGAGATCCGTCCGGCCCGTCAGCTTTCGTTGGCACTGCGCTGGATGACGATGTACGCCAGCTCGCGGCGCGGCACGCCGATGCCCAAGGCGGTGGCGGCGGAGCTGATCGAAGCGTACAACAATCAAGGAAATGTGATCAAGAAACGCGACGACACGCATAAGATGGCGCAGGCCAATCGGGCCTTCGCGCATTACGCGTGGTAAGACGCTGCACGTGAGATTTTTAGAGCCATGCGGACGCCCGCATGGCTTTTTTTTATTGCGGCCACGCAGTGGCTCGCAATCTTGAGAGTAAAAGCTTTGCGCGGGATGGGGACGTCGTGGTTCCTATCTCAAGGAAATTGCAGTGGTACGAACAGGGAGTGCCATCCCTGCTGTCGGTTCGTCTGAGTTTGTCGTGCTGCGTCCGAAGGCAAAGATACTGTCACCTGAAACGCTTGCAGTCTTTCTGCGACTCACACCGGGTCAGACGATTCTTGCCTATAGTCAGGACGGGAGCAACCATCCGCGCTTTGCTGAAGATGTCCTTCTGTCGATACCGGTTCCGAATGCTGTGTTCGACATGGACTCTAAAATCGCTGCCCGCCTTTTTCAGCGCAACTGACATGAGACAATTGCGGGGGTGCGGAGTGTTTTCGCGGTATGGCAAACGCTCATCTCCAATCCTGTTAATCCTGTCTTGTTCTCCCCCGACCTCGATGCCAATTGGGGTCACCCTTTCGATTACGGAAGAAGACAGGAGGCGGGTGCGCGGGCGTTCTCACCCGCAACGCGGATCGGAGGCATTCACCAAACAGGCACGAAAACGGGAAGGGCAAGCATTGGCTTGCCCAGGCGGGCAGACGCTCGTTCCCTCCAACATGGAGCATTGGGATCGGGGCCGCTATCGCCCCGATTATCAGCCCAATTCCCGACCTGGTCACACTTCGCGCAGACGGGCCTTCTTACCGGTACGCTTGCGCAGGTAATACAGTTTGGCGCGGCGGACGCGGGCGGACCGCTCCACCTCGACACGGTCGATGTAGGGCGAGTTGAGGGGGAAGACCTTCTCTACGCCAACACCGAAAGAGAAGCGGCGCACGGTGAAAGTCGCCGTATTGCCGCGCTTGTTGTCGCGGGCGATCACCGTGCCGGCGAAGGCTTGCAGGCGTTCTTTGTCGCCCTCCTTGATTTTCACGAAGACCTTTACGCTGTCGCCAACCTTGAACTCAGGCGCGGTTTTTCCCGCATTGGCCTTCTCGACCTGTTCGGCATTGATCTTGTCAATCGCTTTAGCAATCATGATCCCTACTCCTTCTCTTCCAAAATCCCGTTTGCGGACTGAGCCTTCAGCAAGTCCGGGCGCTTCCGCGCCGTTCTGTCCAGTGCCTGACTCCTCCGCCAGGCGTCCGTTGCCGCATGATGGCCGTTTTGCAACACCTCCGGCACCGCCATTCCCCGGTACACCGCAGGCCGCGTGTACTGCGGCGGTTCCAGCAACCCGTCCGAAAACGATTCGTCCTCTGTCGCCTTTTCGCCGCCGCCCAGCACGCCGGGCAGCAGCCGCACCACCGCATCCACAACCACCGCCGCGGGCAACACCCCGTTGGTGAGCACGTAGTCGCCGATCGAGACCTCATCGGTCACCAGCGCCTCGCGCACCCGCTCGTCAATGCCCTCATAGTGTCCGCAGAGGAAAATCAGGTGCCGCTCACGCGCCAACCGTCTCGCCCTGCTCTGCCGGAAGACGTTTCCCGCAGGGGTCATCAGAATGACCCGCGCGCCCGGCGTACGCACCGTCTCCACCGCCTCGAACCACAACTCCGGCTTCATGATCATGCCGGGGCCGCCTCCGTAAGGCCGGTCATCCGCTGTTCTCCGCGCGTCATGCGCGAAATCCCGCAGATCCACCGTCCGAAAAACCACCGCCCCCATCCGCGCCGCCCGGTTGAGCATGCTCTCTTCGAGAAAACCCCGGAGCATACCCGGAAACACGGTCAGCACATCGATCAAAAGGGGGGTGCCCATAACGGACCACCGTCCCGTCAGGCCGTGACCGCCGCCGCGCTTTTTTCAGCCTTGCGGACCATGCTGGCCACGGTCTCACTCATCTGCGCGCCTTTGGAACGCCAGTACGCCACGCGCTCCATATTCAGTTTGAAATTCTCCCCTTCAAGCTTGGGGTCGTACCAGCCGAGAATTTCAAGAAACTTGCCGTCACGCGGCGACCGCTCGTCGGTCGCCACGACGCGATAAGCCGCCGTGTTTTTACATCCGGTTCTGCGAAGTCTGATCTTGACCATTTACTCCTCCGTAAAACGTAATACCATACCAAGATGCGGGTAGCGGCGGCAAGCGGGATTTTTCCAAATCGGAATTCCGCGGTATGTCGTCGTCATGGACACCGTAGCCAAAATCGCGGCGTCCAGAAAACAAGCGCATCCGTCAAATACTGGACACCGTGGTAGAAATTACACAGCCTCTGTCTTCGTCGGACTCCTCCGGTATCCCTTGTCTATAGCTTGCCCATTTTGTCACACAAAGGCCATATTGCAAAGGTAGGGCGGTTTCCCCGTAAACCGCCGCAGGGTCATACGGGGACACCTCGGGGATGCGTCCCGAAAAACTTCGCCGTTGTTCGGCGTTTCCGTTACCCCCGCGTTTTCTCGCGGCTCCGGCGCGCGGCAGGCGTATCTATTACTTCAAAAAAGCGAGCGTCGGCGGTTTCTCGCCGGCGCCCGCTTTTTTAATGTGGCGCTTATTGCGGCTGCGGCAGATCTGCCAGCGCCTGAAGCATCGCGAAGTTGTCCTTGAACTTCCCTTCGGCCTTCTGCAGCATCGCCTCGCCGTTGGGATTGAGCTTCAGGAGCTGCTTGAAGCGGTTCTCCTTCAGCGCGGTCTCGGCGAACGACTGCGTCGGTGCCTTGCTGTCGAGCTGCAGCGGGTTCTTGCCCTGTGCGGCGAGTTCCGGATTGTAGCGGTAGAGCGGGAAGTGACCCGTCTCCACGGCGACCTTCTGGCGCTCCAGACCTTCGACCATGTTGATGCCGTGCGCGATGCAGTGCGCGTAGGCAATGATGATCGCCGGCCCGTCATACGCTTCGGCCTCGGCAAACGCCTTGACCGTGGCGGCCGCGTTGGCACCCAGGCTGACCTGCGCGACGTAGATGTTCTTGTAGGTCATCGAGATCATGCCGAGGTTCTTCTTCATCTGCTCTTTGCCGGAGGCCGCGAACTTCGCGACCGCGCCGAGCGGCGTGGACTTCGAAGCCTGCCCGCCGGTGTTGGAGTAGACCTCGGTATCGAGCACGAGAATCTTGATGTTACGCCCGGAAGCGAGCACGTGATCAAGACCGCCATAGCCGATGTCGTACGCCCAGCCGTCGCCACCGACTGCCCAGACCGACTTGCGGATCAGGTAGTCTGCCACGCCCAGCAGACTCTTGCAGATAGCGCAGCAGGAACCGTCGCCGAGCAGCTTCTTCAGATCAGCCACCAGTGCGCGCATGGCTTCGACGCCCTCGCCGCTCTTCTGGTCGGTCTCCTTGATCTTGCGAGCCACCTCTTTGAGCGCGTCCGGCGCTTTCTCAGCGGCGATGAGCTGATCGATCAGCTCCAGCGCGTAGCCGTTCAGCTTGTCGGCGGTCAGGCGCATGCCGAAAGCAAACTCGGCGGCATCCTCGAAGAGCGAGTTGGACCACGACGGGCCGCGGCCGTCCTCGCGCGTGCAGTACGGCGTGGTCGGCAGGTTGCCGCCGTAGATCGACGAGCAGCCGGTCGCGTTGCCGATCAACAGGCGGTCGCCCGCGAGCTGGGTCAGCAGCTTGATGTAGGGCGTTTCGCCGCACCCCGCGCAAGCGCCGGAAAACTCGAAGAGCGGGCGCTTGAGCTGGCTGCCCTGGATGGTCGTCGGGTTGAGCTTGGTGGCATCCGCCTCAGGCAGGCTCAGGAAGAACTTCCAGTTGGCGGCTTCCGGCGCGCGCAGCGGGAACTGCGGAGCCATGTTGATCGCCTTCTTGGTGGGGTCGGCCTTGTTCTTGGCCGGGCAGCGCTGCACGCACAGGCCGCAACCGGTACAATCTTCCGGCGCGATCTGAATCGTGTACTTGAAGCCCGGGAAGGCCTTGCCGATCACGCCCTTGGCATCCGCAGACTTGAAGGTCTCGGGTGCGTCCTTCAGACAGGCGGCGTCGTAGGCCTTGGGGCGGATGGCCGCGTGCGGGCAAACCAGCGAGCACTGCGTGCACTGGATACAGACGTCGGGATCCCACACCGGAATCTCGGTCGCGATGTTACGCTTCTCCCACTGCGTGGTGGCAGTCGGCCAGGTGCCGTCGTTCGGAATCTTCGAGACCGGCAGGTCATCGCCGCGCTGGGCCATGATCTCGGCGGTCACGATCTTGACGAACTCCGGTGCCTCGTCGGCGACCACGGCGGGCATCTTGATCTTGCCGGCCGGCTGCGCGGGGTAGTTCACCTGCTTGACAGCGTTGGCGGCCGCGTCGATAGCGTCCCAGTTCATCTTGACCACGGCTTCGCCCTTCCGGCCGTAGGTCTTCTGCGCAGCCTTCTTGAGGGCTTCGATCGCCTCATCTTCGGGCAGGATGCCGGAGATCTTGAAGAAGGCAGTCTGCATGACGGTGTTGATGCGTCCGCCGAGGTTCAGCTCATGGTCGAGCTTGAGGGCGTTGACCACGTAGAACTTCAGCTTCTTGTCGATGATCTGCTGCGCGACTTCGTCCGGGGTGTTGTCCCACACCTCTTCCGGCTCAAACGGCGAGGCCAGCAGGAAGGTGCCGCCGGGCTTGATGTTGGCGAGCATGTCATACTTCTCAAGGAAGGAGAAGTTGTGGCACGCCACGAAGTCCGGCTTGGTGCAGAGGTACGGGCTGCGGATCAACTCCGGCCCGAAGCGCAAGTGCGAAACCGTGATCGCACCGGCCTTCTTCGAGTCGTACACGAAGTAGCCCTGCGCAAAGTTGTCGGTGTCCTCGCCGATGATCTTGATCGAGTTTTTGTTCGCACCAACCGTGCCGTCCGAGCCCAGTCCATAGAACATGCACTCCTTGCGTCCCTCATCGGAAAGCGTGAAGTCGGCGGGAATCTCAAGGCTCAGACCGGTCACGTCGTCCTTGATGCCGATCGCGAAGTTGTTCATCGGCTTCGCCTGCTTGGCGTTGTCAAAAGCCGCCTTGACCATCGCGGGGGTGAATTCTTTCGAACCCAGACCGTAGCGGCCGCCATAGATTGCGACATCGCTCTTGATGTCGGCCAGTTTGTACTGCACAGTCTGACCGATCGCAGCGCGCACGTCGGTGTAAAGGGGCTCGCCCACGCTGCCGACTTCCTTGGTGCGGTCCAGCACCGTCAGGGTCTTGGCCGTCTTGGGGATCGCCAACGCGAATGCCTTGGTATCGAACGGACGGTAGAGGCGCACCTTGATGACGCCCAGCTTCTCGCCCTTCTTGTTCAGCTCTTCCACCGTCTCGTGCACCGTCTCGGCACCCGAACCGATGATCACGATCACATGCTCGGCGTCCGGCGCTCCGACGTAGTCGAACAGCTTGTACTGGCGGCCGGTCAGCTTCGCGAACTTGTCCATGTACTTCTGGACGATCGCCGGGGTGGCGGTGTAGAACGGGTTGACGGTCTCGCGTCCCTGGAAGTTCACGTCCGGGTTCTGCGCCGTGCCGCGCAGAATCGGCTTCTCGGGGTTCAGGGCGCGGGCGCGGTGCGCCGCGACCAGATCGTCATCGATCATTGCGCGGATCGTCTCGCGCTCGACCTGATCGATCTTCTGGACTTCATGCGAAGTGCGGAAGCCGTCAAAGAAATGCAGGAACGGCACGCGCGACTCAAGCGTCGCCGCGTGGGCGATGGTGGCCATGTCCATGACCTCCTGGACGCTGTTCGAAGCCAGCATCGCGAAGCCGGTCTGGCGGCACGCCATGACGTCGCCTTGGTCACCGAAGATCGAGAGACCCTGACAGGCCAGAGCGCGCGCGGTGACGTGGAAGACCGTGGGAGTCAACTCGCCCGCGATCTTGTACATGTTCGGGATCATCAGCAACAGGCCCTGCGAGGCCGTGAAGGTGGTGGTCAGCGCACCGGTGGTGAGTGCGCCGTGTACCGCGCCTGCGGCACCGGCTTCGGACTGCAACTCAATCACGTGCGGCACGGTGCCCCACAGGTTCTTCGCACCCTTCGCGGCCCACTCGTCGGCCCACTCGCCCATCGGCGAGGAAGGGGTAATGGGATAAATAGCGGCGACTTCGCTGCACGCGAAGGCGACTTCAGCGGCGGCCTGATTGCCGTCGACCATAATCTTTTTAGCCATAGTGTGTGTTTCTCCTTAAAAGCGATGCGGGCGCGTCCGCTTGCCGAACGCGCCACACGGGGGGGTTATTTTTTCAGCGCAGCGCGGCAGGCGTCGAGCTGGCCAGCCGAGCCAAGCAACACGTTCTTCTCCGCAATGAACTTCGCATACTCCGGCATGAAGATCTTGCCGGGGCCACGCAGGTCGAACTGCTCGGGATGGTCGCGGAAGAACTCGCGGTGTACGCGGCACCAGACCAGACGCCCGTCGGTGTCGATGTTGATCTTGGTCACGCCGAGCTTGGCCGCGCCGAGGAACTGCGAGGCGTCCACGCCGCTCGCGCCCTTGATCGCGCCGCCGGCCGCGTTGATGCGGGCGACCTCGTCCTGCGGCACCGAGGAGGAGCCGTGCAACACCAGCGGGAAGCCGGGCAGACGCTTCTGAATCTCCTCCAGAATGTCAAAGCGCAACTTCTGATCGCCCTTGAACTTGAAAGCGCCGTGCGAGGTACCGATCGCAGCGGCCAGCGAGTCGCAGCCGGTCTGCTTGACGAAATACTCGGCCTCTTCGGGCTTCGTGTAGACGTGCTCAGCGGACGAGACATCCTCTTCCACGCCCTTGAG
>DAOTMQ010000192.1:0-7013 GCA_035450385.1 Kiritimatiellia bacterium
TTTCCAGAGCTTGCGCTGGAAGATCTCGGATTCGTCCGCAGCCTTTTGCAACGCCGCCTGCACATCCTGCGGGAGCGTGTCCCACACCTTGGTGCTCATGATCACCATGTCAGGGATACGCTGGTGCGCCGTGAAGGTGAAGTACTTGCAGACCTCGAAGTGACGCGAGGTGTCGAAAGAGGGCGGATTGTTCTCGGCGGCATCGACAGTGCCCTGGGCCAGCGCGGTGTAGAGTTCGCCCCAGGTGATCGGGCAGGGGCTGCCGCCCATCGCGTTGATCATGTCCATAGCGGTGCGGCTGTTCATCACGCGGATCTTCATGCCCTTGACGTCGTCGATTGTGCGGATGGGTTTTTTGGTCGAGTAGAAGTTGCGGTCACCGGAATCATAGTAGCAGAGTCCTTGGAAGTTTTGCGCGGCACCTTTCGCGAGCAACTTTTTGCCGATGTCCCCGTTCAGGGTTGTCCAGAAGTGATTCTCGTCGCGGAAGGTGAAGGGGATGCTGAAGACCTTCATCTCGGGGATGAAGGCCTCAAGCGCTGCGGTGGAGACCTTGGTCATGGCCAGCTCGCCCTTCTGCACCTGCTCCAAACAGTCGGTCTCGCCGCCCAGCACGCCGCCGGAGTAGAGGTCGATGGTGGCCTTGCCGTCGGTCAGCTCCTCCAGACGTTGCTTCATCAGGATCATGGCTTGGTGGACGGGATGCGCCTCGTCGAGCCCGTGCGCGAGTTTGAGCACGATGGTGCGCCCTCCGGCTTTAGATCCAGCTTTAGGCCGGATTACGAACGCACCCAAAATACAGGCGATCAATACCCCAGTCATGATGCCAGCTAGAAACATAGAAGCAGATTTACTCATTATCCATCTCTCTCTTGCACAGGTTCAGGGCCGAAGCCCTATGATGTCAAAGGCCATAGTATGCAAAAAGAAGGGGATTCACGTCGAGTCAAACTTGTCCTTTGTCAAACTTGTCCTTGCGGCAAGGGCGGTTCAACGGTAAATTAATCTCTTACCGGATAAATGATTTTTGGAAAGACACCTTATGATCAAAAAGTTGTTTTCGGATGACTCCCGCGAGGGGGCTTTTTTCCGACGGGTGGACTGGACTGCCTTCTGGACCGCGACGCTGGTCTCGTTCTTGGTCTACTTCTTCACGTTGGGTCCGTCGGTGACCTTGGAGGACTCCGGCGAGTTGGCGGTGGCGGGCGACCACTTGGGCGTGCCGCATCCGCCCGGCTATCCGATCTGGACGATGTGCGCCTACGTGTTTGCGCGCCTCTTCAGTTGGGTGACCTATCAGGGACAGCCTACGCCGGCGTGGAGCATTTCGCTGATGTCGGCGGTCTTCGCCGCGTTTGCGGCCGGCTTCACGGCGATGCTGATCACGCGCTCAGCCTCCGACATGCTGCGCGACGCGCATGACGATGACGAGGATATTGATCCGGCGCGCAACAATGTGTTGTGCTGGGTCGGCGGTGTGGGCGGCAGTCTGGTGTTCGCCTTCAGCCCGGTCATGTGGTCGCAGGCCACGATCGTGGAGGTGTACACGCTGAACGCCTTCTTCCTGATGTGGATTTTCCTGCTGACCTACCGCTGGATGCGGCGTCCTTCCGATAAAATCCTGTGGCTGACTGCCTTTGTCTTCGGGCTCGGCCTCACCAACTACCAGGTGTTGCTGTTGGCCGCGCTACCGCTGGTGGTCGTGATCTTCCTGCGCGATATTGCCCTGTTCCGCGACTTCATCATGGTCGGCATACCGATCCTGCTGAGCGCGCACGTCCTGCAGATCGGTGCGATGATGCCGGCGCAGCCCGGCATGGCGGGTCCGGCCTACGCGAAGGTGACGCCCGGCTCCGTGGGTGCGGTGGCGGTGCCTTCGATGACGCTGCTTGTGGCCGGCGCGGTGTGCGTGTTTTTGGGGCTTGCGGTGGCGCTGATCCTGAAGAACTGCGAGAACGGCGGCGTGGTGAAACGGCACCTCGCATTTCTCAGCGGCGTGGCGCCGCATGGTGGCGCGATCGGCGCGGGCATCACGGCCTTCGGCGCGCTGCTGGTCTTCTTCTCGATGGGGGCGGCCAAGACCGGCGTGGCGGCGGCGACCGACCTGCCGCTCTTCGCGTCTTCGGTCTATACCAGCGTGGCGGGGTTGATCGTACTGGTGATTGCGTTTTGCATCGGCGGCGCGTATGCCTATCGCGATAAGCTCAATGATAAAGCCGTACTGACTTGGCTGGTTCCGGCGTGCGCGGTGCTACTGATCCTCTTTTTCCGGCTCTCCGCCATCAAGGGTGCGACGATGCCGTATGGGTATGCAGGACAGCCGTTCAACTGGACGCTGCCGACGGTGGCGCTGCTAGGCGGCCTGGCGGTGCTCTTCCTGCTGGGCTCGACTGTGCCGCGCGGCCTCTTTTACGCAATTCCCGTGGCGGCGGTGCAGCTCTCCGTCTTTGTGCTGTTGCGCAAGGGCGGCATGAACGGTCTGACGCATCCGACCTCCTGGTGGTTCTGGTGGGGCGTGCTCTGGAACTTCGCCATTATCGGACTGGCGTGGCTGACGCTGCCGAACGGGCGCAGTGTGGCGTTGACCACGCTCTTCGCCGAGTTGGGCGTGTCGTTCTACATCTACATGCCGATTGTCTCGGATCTGCGCAATCCGCCGATGAATTGGGGCTATCCGCGCACATGGGAAGGATTCAAGCACGCCATTACGCGCGGTCAGTATGAGAAGCTGGCACCTTCTGATGTCTTTACCAAGAAGTTCCTTTTCCAGCTTGGTACCTACTTCACCGACTTGCGTGTGCAGTTCACCTTGATCGCGGCCACGCTGGGCTTCCTTCCCTTCACGCTCTGGAGCTTTAAGGTCCGCGACCGGCGTGTTCGCGCGGTGTATGCGGCGAGTGCGCTCTATCTGCTGACCTGTGTGCTGGTGCTGATCTCTGAGGTTATGGGCGGCGAGCCGTTCCTGCGTCTCGATAAGCTCCTCATTGCGGGTATTCTATTGCTGTTGTTGGTCGGGGCGGTCACGATCACGTTCAATCAGGTCGAGGAGTTCGCGCGCCGCACTTGGCAGTCGCACAATCTTTCGGAGGGATTGACAGCCGGCATCACGCTGGCTGGCGTGGCGGCGATTGTCTGGCTGTTCGTGGCTAAGGGCATCCTCAGCATGATGTCCGGGCCGGGTGCGGATCCGGGGACCGGTGCCAAGGTCGGCGCACTGGCCTTGTCGCTGGTTATTCTGGCGGCGATTACCGCAGGCTGGTTCTTCTTCCGCAAGTGGGCCGAGAAAACGATTGATTTCCGCTCGGACATGGATATGGTCACGCAGCAATGGCTCATCTCCACGGCGGCCGGCTTCTTGGTCATGAGCGTGCTGCTCGTGGTGCTCGCCAACATCAAGGGTGACCTGCAGGACATGTTTATCCAGAAGGTCAAGTTCATCAGTTCGCACGCGCTTTTCGCGATCTGGATCGGTTACGGTCTTGTTTTTGGTCTGGCGATCGGCAACCGTCTGCTGAAGGCTCTGGTCAAGCGCGGCACGCTGCCCGAGTCGATGCTGAAGCCATTGCGCATCGGGATGCTGTGTGCGGGGTTGCTGATTGCAACCATCCCGATCTACGAAAACTACAACAACGAGTATCTGGTCTTCTCAATGAGCGGCGCGGAGCAGAACGGCCACGATTTCGGTTGGCAGTTCGGCAACTACCAGTTGCGCGGCGCGGATGCGATCATGGAGGAGTTGGATGCCGACGAAGAGCCGTTGCCCAACCCGCTCTTCCCGCCCGAGATGGAGCCCAACGCTATCTTTTTCGGCGGCACCGATCCCGGACGCTTCGTGCCCACCTACATGATCTACTCTGCGCAGGTGCGGCCCGATGTCTTTCTGATCACGCAGAACGCGCTGGCCGACAACACCTACATGAACACCATGCGCGACCTGTACGGCAATCCTATCTGGATTCCGACGCCGGACGACAGCGCGCGCGCCTTTCAGATTTATGTCGATGAGGTGCAGGCAGGCAAGCGCCCCAAGAACGCCGATCTGACGATCGAGAACGGCCGCGTGCAGGTGAGCGGTGCGCTGGGCGTGATGGAGATCAACGGCATCCTGTGCGACATGATCTTCCAGAAGAACAAGGCGCGTCACGCTTTCTATATCGAAGAGAGCTACGTCATCAACTGGATGTTCCCGTATCTCACGCCGCACGGGCTGATCATGAAGATCAACTCCGAGAAGACGCCGATCGACCGCACGACCATGCAGGACGACATGATGTTCTGGGATTGGTATACGCGTCACCTGTTGCGCTCGCCAAAATTCCGGCGTGACCTGCCCGCTCAGAAGTCGTTCTCCAAACTGCGCAGTGCGATCGCCGGCCTCTACGCAGCGCGCGGTATGCTGGGCGAGAGCGAGCGGGCCTTCCAAGAGGCGCGAACGCTCTATCCGGTCAGCCCGGAGGCGAACTTCCGTCTGATCCAAGAGGTGCTGCTGCGCCAGGCGCGTTACGCCGAGGCGATCGACATTCTCGATGAGTACAATCGGCGCGACCCCAACAACGGGCGCGGCTTCGACTTTGTGGCGTTTATCCGCCGCGTGCGCGAGACCGAAGCCAAAGTGCGCGAACTGACCGCCAAAGCACAGGCCGACAAGTCGCTCTCGCCAGATGACGCCTTTGAGTTGGCTATGGCTTACCGCGAGTTGGGGCAGAATGAATCGGCGGCCACCTACCTGAACCAATTGGCGGGGCTACCCAATCTTCCGGTCGAACGGCTGTTCGAAATCGGTACGCTGCTGAATAGCGTCAAGAAACATGCGGACGCGGCCAAGGTGA
This sequence comes from Kiritimatiellia bacterium, assembly GCA_035450385.1. Classification (GTDB taxonomy): domain Bacteria; phylum Verrucomicrobiota; class Kiritimatiellia; order RFP12; family UBA1067; genus DUPH01. The sequence continues at coordinate 4,830 of DAOTMQ010000192.1, forward strand.
TGGACAATGTGATGGCGCGCCTGCCGTCCACCGCTCCCGCTGAGCAGCTTATGGAGATTGTGCGGGTGTACGGCGAGGCCGGCCAGCCGGACAAGATGATCGTGCCGCTTTCGCGCTATCTGCTGCTCCGCCCGGATGACTGGAGCGCGTGGCTCGATATGGCGACGCTCTGCGCGATGCGCCAACAGCAACAGCAGATGCAGCACGCATTGCGCAAGGCGATCGAATTGGGCAAATCCCAAGCGTTGCAACGGATTCAAGAAAACCCTATGTTGCGTCAGGTGGCGGAGCCGATTCTGCGACAGATGATGCAGCAAGGGCCGGTCGGCCTGCCGGGAGTGGGGCCGAGGAGATAATGAGATGACATATGCCTTGTCACGCGTGTTAGGTTGGGCGGCGGTTGCCGCGATCATCATCGGCGCGTTGGTGTTGCGTGTACCGCGCCTCGACCAGCGGCCGATGCACGGCGACGAGGCCAATCAGGCGGTGCGGACCGGACTGTTGCTGGATCAGGGGTATTACCACTACGATCCCGCCGACCACCACGGGCCGACGCTCTACTTCGCGGCCTGGCCCTTCTGCCGGGCTTCGGCGGACACCTTCGCCGAGACGACCGAGTGGAACTTCCGCCTGGTGCCGGTGACGTTCAGCCTGCTGACGCTGTTGCTGATGTTGGGACTGGGCTCATGCGCGAACGGGCACGGCCTGTTCGTCAACCGGGTCGGACTTTACAGCGCTGCGCTTCTCACCGTCGTGTCCCCGGCGATGGTCTACTACAGCCGCTTTTTCATTCAGGAGTCGATGCTGATCACCTTCCTGACCGGTATGTTACTGTGTGCCGTGCGTTATGCGTCGGCACTCTCCGTCCCGAAACCCGAAACCCGAAACCCGAAACCAGAAACTCTAGTCTGGGCTGCGGCCTTCGGCGCGTTCGCGGGTCTGGCCGCTGCGACCAAAGAGACGGTGGTGCTCTCATTCGCCGCTGCGGCGGTGGCGATGGTCGCGGCCTGCGGCTTCGGCGGGCTGTGGCGCGCGTGGCGTACGCGTGATGCGCTGGTGGCGGTCGGTGTGGCGGCGTTTGTGGCCGTGCTCTTATACTCCTCGTTCTTCACCTATCCGCGTGGTGTCTACGATGCGCTCTTCTCGACCTACCAGACCTATCACACGCGGGCCACAGCGGTGCCGGAGCATCAGCACCCTTGGAATTTTTACCTGAAGATCATCTTCTGGTTCAAATATGGACGTGGGCCTGTCTGGAGCGAGGCCGGCCTGTTGTTGCCGGCGGCGCTGGCGATCCTATTGTCCATCCTGCCGTTTCGGCGGCACAGTGCGGCGAGCGAAGAGACCCGGGTCCGTCAGCGCTGGGTGCGTTTTTTGGCGGTCTACACGCTGGCCCTGACGGCGCTCTACAGCGCGATCCCGTACAAGACGCCATGGTGCGCGCTCTCGTTCCTGCACGGCTTCATCCTGCTCGCCGGGGTGGGTATCGGAGTGTGCTGGAAGGCCTTTTCGCGGACCGATGGCCAGCGTACGGGGCCGCTGCTCGCGGCAGTGCATCTATGCGGAAAGTTGGCTATCCTGTTCGGTGTCGCCGTGCTGGTGCGGCATCATGTGATGCAGGCGCATCGCGCGTGTTTCAAGATGCCGGCCGATCCGCGCAACCCATATGTCTATGCCCACACCGGCACCGACGCTATGAATCTGGTGGCCGAGATTGAACGCGCTGCGAAGCAGGCCGAGGGCACCGATACCCTGATCGCGCTGGCCGTGCCCACACCCGACACTTGGCCGCTGCCGTGGTATCTGCGTAAATACCGCAACGTGGGGTACTGGAATCGCGTGGAAGACATCCCGGCAGAGTTGCAACCGACCATCGTCGTCGTCGCCGCCGATCAAGGCGACGTGGCCGACGAACGCTTCGGCCGCGGCAAGCGCGCCTCCTTCTTCGGCATCCGCCCCGGCGTGCTGCTGAACCTGTTCGTGCCGGGAAAGTAAAGCATGAACCACGAAACAAACGAAATACGCGAAAAGGCACGGTGCTGTTTTCGTGTGTTTGTGGATGACAAAATTTGTGCGGTGACAAGAGCCGTGCTGTGCACGGGTCGCGGCACCGCTTTTGTGCGCCACCCTGCCACCGCTTCTCTGCTCAAAAACGCCGAAGAACCTTACAGTCTCACAGCTATT
>DAOTMQ010000193.1:0-6913 GCA_035450385.1 Kiritimatiellia bacterium
GTACAAACGTCTTCGTCATGGTTACAACCTGTCTCTCTTCCTTCTTCGCGAAAAAGGTCTACAAGATTAGCCGATCGCATGTGGACTGTCAACGGCCAAGTTTGCAGTTTTTTTGGGAGGGTGTTTTTTGGTGTTTTTTGGGCCGCGCCGTCCTGTCCAGTTTTGTTTTCACCGCGACAGCCGCGCCGTCCTGTCTTGCCGTTCATCCCATGATCGGTTATCCTTCCCAACATGCCGATTTATGAATATGCCTGTTCGGTCTGCGGCCATGCCTTTGAGCATCTGGCGCGGACGCTCGATGACAAACCCGTGAAATGCCCCGCTTGCGGCGCAAAGAAATTGGCCAAGCAGTTCTCGACATTTGCGCCCGCCACAGCGACCCCCAAGGCGTGCGGCGATTGCGCCGCCGCGCCCTCCTGCCCGGCGTCGCGCATGGGAGGCTGCGGCTACGGAGGTAATAGGTGAGAGGTAATAAGTGGAGAGGCGCTCAACTTTTTGTGACCACCCAGTGATCACAAAGATGAGGTTAAAACCTTGTACCACGCAGCCGCGCTGCGCGCGGAGTTAACATTTAGGAGTTAGGATTTAGGAGTCACCGCGCGCCCCGTATTGCATGCCCTGCACGCGCCCGGCACCCATCTTTCCGCCCGTTTTTACACTCAAAAAATCTGCGTAATCTGTGCCCATCTGTGGATGAGAAAACCCGAGCAGCACCACACCCCCAGAGGGGAAGGCTATTCGAAGTCGATGCGGTAGCCGAAGGCCTGTCCGTCGCATGCGAGCCGGAGCGTGTCGCCCTCTTGCGACCACTCGGCTGCACGCGCTGCCGCATGCCAGGCATCCAGCAGCTCCACGGCCTTGACGCGCGCGCGGGGCGCGCCCAATGCGCCGAGTTTGATCTCCGCTTTGAAAGACCTGCTGCCGGGTAGCGGGATGAGTGTCCATGCGCCGCGCTCGCCATGCAACAACCGGAACGCGCCGTCCGTTGTGATGGGACCGAAGTTAAGCATCTTGCCGGCGATATTCAATTCGCGGTTTTTGTCTGCGGATTCGCTTTCAAGGGTGAAGCTTCCGCTCGTGAATGTGTTGCCGCTCTTGGCGACGGTTATTACACCGCCGCGGATGCGTCGATTGCCGTCGTCCAGCCCGCGAATCGCCATTCGGTTTCCGGCGTCGGGGCGGAAAAGGCCGTAACGGACGCGGTAGTCGCCGGCCGGCATTGATGGCGGCACGGTAACGCGCGCGGTGGCCGTGAATGCGCCCGCCCGCTTGAATGACGCGGGATCCAGCTTCATCGTCGGCTGGAAGGCGATTTTTTCAGAACCTCCCTCCTTGGCCTGATCGTTGCAGATGTGCAGGAAGGGCACGTATCCCTCAATCGGCGGTGTCAGTACGTTCCAGTGAAACTCCAGATCAAACACACCATTGCCGAGGTGTTTGCCCGATACGGTCGCGGACTCGATCTTCATGTGGGTGAGCGGATCGTATGGCGGTCGCGCATCGGCGAAGAAGCTCTTCTCGGAACGGGCGAATCCCGCGCGTTGTCCGTCGATCAACACCACACCGGCCTCGGCGCGGGGCGTCTGCACGTAGAATCCGTAGCGTGGCAGTTTGCGGTCGTTCGCCACCGTCCAAACCTGATTGGAGCCGCGGTTGGCCCAGACCTTGCCCCCGCCGCTGAAGGTGGTGTGCTGCTGATAGATCGAATCGCCGAATTGGTGCGTTTCGAAAGTTTCCGCCGCAAGCGTGTCACAGACATCGTGCAGCAGCCAGTAGGTCATGACCGTGCGGCGCGAGAAGGGGCCGTCGCACATGGGGTTGCGTCCGCCCAGCACGGTGTTGGAGAGATAGTCGTCGCTACCGTAGCCGTGTTCCGGACGGTTCCCCATCCGCCAGCCCAGTTCGCTGTAACGCGGGCCAAGCCCGCCCGCGAGCAGCACCATCTTGCCGTGCGAGGCCATGTCGTGCCACGGCGTGCGGTCCGCGTCACTGAAATCCTTTATCCAGCGTGAGGCTTCGAAGTGATCCGCCTGACCTGCATCAAGCGATCCGATCAAGGCGTCGGTGCCGGCCTCGCTGATCATCGGTGCGCCGCGCTTGAGGATCGAACGGCAGGTGTCGAAGGCGTCGCGCCACGCCTGCTGCGTGGCGTTCTTGTCATAAAAGACACCGTCGCGGTCGTAGTAATCGAAGGGCGCGATCGCGGTGAAGACGTCGATGAACAAGCTGTCCGGCGCGAAGCCGTCGCGCATCTGCCGCATGTTGTCGGTCATCCACGGTGCGAAGGCGTGCGGCAACCAGCGGTAGCTCTGGGCACGCCGCCCCTGATTGTACCACGCCCGCATCGGTGCGCCGGACTCAGTGAAGACGATGTGGTCGTAGCTGTAACCCTCCGCGTCGGGATAGAAGTCGATGTAGTTATCGTGCGGGCAGAAGAGCATGCCGGCCTCTTCGGCGGCCCGGCGCATCTCAAGGAACGGTTCCAATCCGCCAGCCGGGGGATAAATCTCGGGAAGCCGGTAGTCGTATCCCCAGCGCTGCCACGCATGCTTTACGAACACTGCGTCGGTCACGCCGTAGCGCGCTGCCTGGCGCAAGCCCTCCGCTGCATCTTGATAGTCACCGCCCCATTGGTCGATGCACATGCGCCCGCCCAACATGTCGAGACCTGGGCCTCTTTCAAATCCGCATAGGTCGCGGTAGGCGCGTGCGGCGGCAAAGGCACCCTGCGTGGAAGGCACAAAGAAGAAGGCCGCGTCATGATGCGTCTCGAGGGCGAAGCGCTGCGTCTCGGACACATGGACCAGACGGTCGGGAAAGATGTCGCACGCCTGCACCAGACTAAGGCCGTTGGTGTAGTCCGCGCCGACATGGCGCGTGCTCAAACTGAATCCTCCGGCACCCAGAGTGAATGCGCCGGGGTTCTCGATCACATTACCGAAACCGGCGTACGCGCGCCAGACTGGCAGTTGCGCCGCGCCCAGACCGAGGCGCGTGAAGCGCGGCGTGCCGCGCCGGTCGCGCCGGACGCCCGGCATGTCCCACGCCACGCGCAGAGCGCCGTCCTCTGCCCAAAGGGTCGCACGCGCCGGCAGCGTGCCGCTCGGCGTTGCGATGCGGTGCGTGACGCGCCACTTGCTCCAGCCGCGCCGCGTCTCGATCGCGAGCACGGGCATGCCGTTCTCGACACCGCCCGCCGGTGCGCCGTCGATATCGCAGGCGAAGCCTCGGTAGATCAGGTCGCGCGTGCCGTCGGAAAAAGCGATCACGCCGTCTGTGAGTCCTTGGCGACCGAGTGCGACCGCCGCGCCGAACCGCTGGCCGTGGACATTGAGCCGGAACGCGCCGGGACCGATGCCGAAGCGCTTGGTACGCGCATCGCGCGCACGCGCCACCGCTGTCCGCTCAAGCGCCTGCCACGTCTCCTCGTCCGCCAGCGCGGGCAGGGTGCCGACCGTCACCACCGGATCGCCCCAGTAGCACTGGTCACAAGTCGTGTCGTTCTTCGGTCCCGGTCCGGTCCAGAGGCGCAGCGTGACGCTCTGACCGGCATACGCGCTCAGATCGACCTCTGCGGGTTCCCATGTCTTACTGGCGCTGAAGCGCGAGAAGAGTTCGCGCGTCTCGCCGTCCGCACCGATCACAAAGACCTTGTGCTCGGTGCCGTCGCTAGGCGGCTCGGTGGGGGAGATGTCGCGGATCGCCGTGAAGAAGTTCAGGACGGCAGGCTTGCCAGCGGGCAGCGCCAGCCGGAAGTCGCTCCACGTTTCACCAGCGCCGCCGCGATAGGGGGGATGGACCGCAAAGCCCGCCCGCTCCACGCCGCCGCGCATCGTGCGGCTGCATCCCACATGGGTGCCGCTCGCCGCATCCGAGCCTGAAAACTGAATGCCGAGTTCACGGGTCTTTTTGCCCTGAGAGATAAAGACCCGGCGGTCCGCACCGACGTCGAGCCGCAGCACGCCGTCGGCAAGGCGAACCTCGCGCTGCTCGGTCGGGGCTTTGACGGATGCGGGCAGCACCGCATCGAAAATCGCGATCGGATGCAGGACCGTCTCCCGCCCGTCGATCGTCAGCGCAAGGCGGGCATGGATCGGGTAGAGCGCGTTTAGGACGGAAGGCTTAGCCTGTGCTTTGCAGGAGGCGGAGACGCTCTGGCCCGGTTCGGCGGTCAACGTAAACGTGTCGTCGCCGACGATCTGCCAGTCGTCATTCAGCCAGACCTTGACACTGCCGCCCACGGGTTCGGTGCGCCTATTGACAAGCGTGACAGTGAAGGCGAGCGGCTGGTCCGCCGGAACCTTCTCGGCTTGAAAGCGCTCTTGGGTGGACTGCTCGACAAAACCTTCGATGCGGAGCGTCACCCCCTCCTTTTTATCGGAAGGCGGTAGAAAGGCGAATGCGGCCTGTGCGCACAACAGTGCGAAGGTCAACAAAGAACGAACGAAAAGACGTGTCATAACGATATCCCCTTGTAATAAAGTAAAGTTCCCGTATTGAAACACAACGGCGTGCGCTTTGCACTCAGTTTCTGTTTTCCTTCATGGAGCCATCGTTTCCATCATGTCCGCATAGTACAGGAAGAACTCCGAACCCCACAAGCTGAGGGATTCCTGCTCGCGAAGCGGGAGGAACCGTTGGACATCCTGTCGGGCCGTGGACCAGTCAATCTGGCCGATGACCACCCGCAGGGTTTCGATCATCCACGCCCACGTGACATTCATCCGGCGACCGGCCCAAGGCCCCTGTTGGTCAAGCGCATGCTCCAGCAAGGCAAGATCCGGGCGGATCTTGCGGGTCACATACCACACGAAATCGTACCAGTCGCGGCCCTTGACGTAGGATCGGCAGAGCAACGCATGCAACTTCAGCGCGAAGCTTGATTCAAGGGTTTGAGTCGTCAACGCCGTTGTCACGGGAAAGGTGATGTAGCTGGTGGTGAAAGCGGAGCCGGCCGGAGGGTTGGTGTCGATCTCGAGTTTGATCCGGAGCTTGCGTGCGTGATAGCGTTCGAAGGGTAATTCTAGCGTCAGCAGCTTTCCGATAGAGTCAGTCTTCAGAAAGGCCTTTCGAACCGCCGATGCGGCTTCGGACTTGTCTTGGATTTCAAAGGCAATGCCTTCCTGAGCGCAGTCTTTCTGGACAGCCTCCAGATAGCCCTGCCAGCGGAAACCGGGATCGGGTCGTTTGAGCAGGAAATCCAGATCCTCCGAAAATCGGCTGATTTGATTGACGATCCGCAGACAGGTGCCGCCGTGAAAGATCGCGTCGGTGAACAGGCCCGCGCGCGCGAGGCTGGCCAGCACATAGTGCTGCATCACCTCTTGCAGGACGTTGTCCTGTTCGACCGCGTTAGCCGGCGCGTATTCGCGCAGTTTGGCGCTCAATACCCTACCCAGCATGGCCGATCGCTCCTTTCAATCCTTGCAGATAGGCACAAACGCGCCGACTGCGGAGACTCTCCAGAATCTCATCTAAGGCTTCGAACGAGAGCGTCTGCAGATCCTCCTCCTCAATGCGCAGCGATTCGGTCAGGTAGCTCATGCCGTTCCTTTTCCAAGTGATGGGCTTGTTGAGATAGATCAGGTCGGCGATGGCACGCAAGGGTGACGCAATGAACGCCCAGGCGTTTCGGGCAACCTCCACGGCTTCGACGCCCGCGCGCGGCACCAGCGCCGGAACACGCTGGAAACTGAACACTCCCAGCGGGGTCGCGAACTCCCGACTACGTGCGACCGTCACGCTGCTGACCTGATAGACTGCCTCGGGGATCAGTCCGTGATGCGCCAGGGCGGATTCGAGACTGACATGCGAGGGCGCGTGCAGGCAGGCGGCCAGCACAAACGGGTGCGGCTCGGTTTTGCGATAAGGCGGTGCCAGCACAAAGAGCCCCGGCTTCAGGCGCAGGATTTCGTCGGCCTGCATCGCTCGATGCACCAGCAAGGCACGGGCACCCGGGCTGGCATCCGGGAAGAGGTTCGCGATGACGGTCATGTCAAAGAGCCCGCCCGGCGGCGCCAGTCTAAAAACCTTGTCTGTTAGCGTCTGCATTCGTGCGGATACATTACTCTTTTCGTAATCTAAGCGCAAGAACGATGTTTTTCGTTTTCTGGTTCTTCCCGCTTGACTTGAAATGACGATTCGCGTAAAAGGGTGGCGGATCGCGGGTTGACGGTTTTCTGGTGGCGGAATGAATGGTAACCGTAGGGAGCACAGACATGGGAATGCAGGAAATAACCATACGGTCGTTAATATTGAGCATGTTTTTGCTCGTGACGGCATGTGCTTCTGTTGTCCGTATGGAAGAAAAACAGAAGGCTGTTCTAATCGATTCCCACGTACTGCGGGAGCAGGAATGCTCCTTGTCGGCCTGGCGTACACTTCTCTTGGATTCACCAGTGCCGAGCGGCGGCAATATCCAAATCGAAAGTTTTTGTCGTGTCAGATATATGACTGAAATCTATGATTTTACAAGAAGAATTAGGATCGAAGTTGCAGAGGGAAAATCATCGGTTCATTACGAGATTTTGATTCTGAATCGTCGTCAGGGAGAGAGCAGGTGGAATACCTTGAAGAGCGACGAAACCACTGAATGTGTCGACAATCATATTCTGGATGAAGTATTGTCAAAGTATTTGAGCAGGGCTACGACAATAGACCGAAGGGCCATGAAAGATAGCCGTGAATACTTTGAACACGCGAACATCCAATGGAGTTTTAGAGACAAAGGGCGCTACTATCTAGGAGTGTATTTGAAACCGTTCACGTTCGAAGTGGACAGGTTTTTTGCTGAGCTTCAGGAGAGAGAAAAGAGACGCAATTCGGTATTGGACAAAGAGCCGGGAGCTAATGATGAGAGTTGAATTAGTCAGTCGTGTTGCACTTGTTCTTCTTACAACTGCACTCTGCGTGT
>DAOTMQ010000194.1:0-6898 GCA_035450385.1 Kiritimatiellia bacterium
CTCAACACCAACGAGAATCCCTATGCGCCGAGTCCCAAGGTGGCCGAGGCGCTGCGCACGTTCGATGCCGCCCGGCTGCGTCTCTATCCCGACCCTGTATTCATGGCGCTGCGGCAACGGATCGCCGAGATCCACGGCTGTACGGTCGAGCAGGTTTTTGTCGGCAACGGATCGGATGAGATTCTGGCGCTCTGCACGCGCGCGTTTGTCGAGAACGACGGCAGCGTGGGATATTTCGTGCCCTCTTACTCGCTTTATCCGGTGCTGACGGATATCCGTGGCGTGACGCGGTGTCCGGTCGCGCTGGGGCCGGGGTTCACTTGGCGCACGCCGGCGGATGACGCCGCTTCGCTCTTTTTCATCACCAACCCTAACGCACCGACCAGCCTGATGCACGACAAGGCGTCGGTCGCCGCCTTCTGCCGCACCTTCCGCGGCGTAGTGATGATCGACGAGGCGTACGGTGATTTCGCCGACGACACCTGCATGGACTTGGCGCTGGCGGTGGACAACGCCAATACGCTGGTGATGCGCACGCTCTCCAAGTCCTTCTCGCTGGCGGGTCTGCGCTTCGGCTATGTGATCGGTCCGGCCGCGTTGATCGGCGCGCTCTACAAGATCAAGGACTCGTACAACATGGACATGCTGGCGCAGATTCTGGGCCTGGCCGCGTTGAACGACCTGCCGCACATGCAGGAGAACGTGCGGCGCATCCGCGCCACCCGCGCCCGCCTGACGGCGGAGTTGCGCCGGCGCGGCTGGACGGTCTGCGATTCGCAGACCAACTTCCTGTTCGCGCGTCCGCCGGACGGCGACGCCGCGCGGCTCTTCGAAGCGCTCAAGGCCGAGAAAATCTACGTGCGTTATTTCCCCGGCCCCGAGACAGGCGAATACCTGCGCATCACGATCGGGACTGAAGCCCAGACCGACGCGCTGCTGGCCGCGCTATCCCTAACTCCTAAATCCTAAATCGTCAACGCATAGCGCGGCTATGCGTTGACGTTGAAGACTTCCTTATCGAGCACGGTCCAGGGCAGGCCGTGCCGGTTGAGGGCATCCATGAAAGGATCGGGGTCGAACTCTTCCATGTTGAAGACGCCCGCGCCTTTCCAACGCCCGGTGAGGATCATCTTCGCACCGATCATCGCGGGCACGCCCGTCGTGTAGGAGATCGCCTGCGACCTGACCTCGCGATAGCACGCTTCGTGGTCGCAGATGTTGTAGATGTAGTAGGTCACGGGCTTGCCGTTTGCGTCCAGCCCCTTGACCTGGCAACCGATGCAGGTCTTGCCCTTGGTCAGTGGACCGAGCGAGGCGGGATCAGGCAGGAGCGCCTTGAGGAATTGCAGCGGGACGATATCGACGCCCTTGTAATGCACGGGATCGATGCGCGTCATGCCGACATTCTGCAGCACTTCGAGATGCTTGAGGTAGTTGTCCGAGAAACTCATCCAGAAACGCGCGCGCTTGAGTCCCTTGATGTGCTTGGCCAGCGACTCCAACTCTTCGTGATACATCAGGTAGACGTTCATCGAACCGAGATCCTCGGGCAATGTGAAGGGCGCCTTGACGGAGAGCGGGTCGGTCTCTTTCCATTCGCCCTCCTGCCAGTAACGGCCCTTGGCCGTGACTTCGCGGATGTTGATCTCTGGATTGAAGTTCGTCGCGAAGGGCTGGCCGTGACTGCCGGCGTTGCAGTCGATAATGTCGATCTCGTGGATCTCGGGCACGTAGTGCTTCTGTAGGTAGGTGCAGAAGACGCTGGTGACGCCGGGATCAAAGCCTGAGCCGAGCAGGGCGGTCAGCCCTGCCTTCTTGAAGTCGTCATGATATGCCCACTGCCAGTGGTATTCGAACTTCGCGGTGTCACGCGGCTCATAGTTCGCGGTATCGAGATAGTGTACGCCGGCCTCAAGACAGGCGTCCATGATGTGCAGGTCTTGATAGGGGAGGGCCACGTTGATCACGAGATCGGGGCGGTGCTTTTTGAGCAGGGCCACGGTCTCGGGCACGTTGTCGGCGTCGACCTGCGCGGTGGTGATCGGACGGGGGAGCTGCGCCGCGATCGCGTCACATTTGCTCAGGGTACGCGATGCGAGCACGATCTCCTCGAACACCTCGGGAACCTGCGCGCACTTATGGGCAACGACAGCGCCGACACCGCCGGCACCGATGATCATCACTTTTGCCATTTTAAAATCCTCGTTCGGGGTTAAAGGTTCGGGTGACCGCCATGAACCGGGCACGCCGAAGCATGCAGACATTCACCCACTGCCACGTATTATATGAAAGAAGGACTGAAAAAGCAAACGAGCACCCGAGGGATTTAGCGATCCACTTGTTCTGCAAAATCTGGTTGCTCCTCGGCTTAGGAAAAGGTACTTTCCACCTTGCTGGCTTCGGTCGGCTGGTTTGTCAGCGAAAACGAGAGGTGATGGTAAAGGAAAGGAGACGGTGATGATCAAGCGTTTGTACGTGGACAATTACAAGAGTCTGGTCAACTTTGAGTTGGCCTTGCAAGAGTTGACCCTGTTGATAGGGCCAAACGGTGTGGGCAAGACATCTGTTTTGGACGTCATGTACGCGATACGGCAACTGCTGGCCGGTGTCGCTAAAGTCACGGATGCGGGCGTTTTTCCGGTGCAGACGCTGACTCGTTGGCAGACGCGCTCCAGTCAAGTTTTCGAAATGGATGTCGAACTTTCCGGCGAAACGATGCGTTACCGGCTTGAGGTCGAGCACGAAAAAGCGACCAAACGCGCACGAATCATGCTGGAGACTTTGAGCGTTGCGCAGCAGCCGCTCTTTCGGTTCGAGGCGGGCAAAGTCCAACTCTATCGCGATGACCATTCGGAGGGGCCCATGTTCACGGCGGACTGGAATGAATCCGCGTTGGCTCGCGTTGCTCCAGGAGGGAACAACGTCCGGTTGAGTCGGTTTCTCGATTTCATCCGGAAGGTGCTGGTATGTAGTCTGTATCCTGCCAACTTCACGACCGAAGCGTCCACAGAAGATTCGATGTTGCAGCGTACGGCGGAGAACTTTGCGGCGTGGTATCGACACGTGTTGCTCGAACGTCAGGATTTGGTGTCTGATTTCACGAACGCATTAAGGGAGGTGATCTCTGGTTTCCAAGGAATCCGCATGGAGAAGGTGGGGCTCGACACTCGCGCTTTGATGATTATGTTCAAGGAGCATGATGACAGGTATGAACTGCGTTTCGATGAGATTTCGGACGGACAGCGTGCATTGGTGGCACTTTATTCGCTAGTGCGGTTGGCTGTCGGCCAGGGGTACACGCTTTTTCTCGATGAGCCGGACAACTATTTGGCATTGCCTGAAATACAACCCTGGCTTATCCAGTTGGTGGATGCCTGCGGCGGCGACATTCCGCAAGCAGTGTTGTGTTCACACCATCCGGAGTTAATCGACTATTTGGGCCCGGACAAGGGTGTTTTGTTGCAACGCGAGAGTTCTGGCGTGACGAAGACTCGGCCGATAGCAGAGTTGTCGGTCAATGGCGGAATGAAACTGTCTGAAGTGATTGCAAGGGGGTGGGAGCGATGAGCCGGACCGTGAGTATCGTTATTCTCTGCGAAGACCGCCAACATGAGGCTTTCGCATTCCGCGACAGCGCGACTGCCAGCGTCACGTTAAGAAACTTTGCAAAATGTGCCAAGAAGGGGTGCTTAGACAGCCTGTGCCGCCGTCTTTGAATGCCGCTTGCGAAGAGTACCGGATGCGGTTGAAGTAATTACATCACGCATGAGTTTTCTGTGCAACTTCGGGCGATGGACACGGATAATTCGGGGCAGGGGCTGGGTCTGGCGGCATTGGTGGCGCTCTGCGGCACCCTAATTGAGCGTAACACCACGGGCGGGTTGTAGACTAAGGGCAAAAGAGCCTGATCTCGGTGGCGCATGAACCAAAAAAGGGTTCCCGTTTCCGGAACCCCTAACGAAATTGGTAGCGGGGGTAGGATTTGAACCTACGACCTTCAGGTTATGAGCCTGACGAGCTACCAGGCTGCTCCACCCCGCAATCTGGTTGTTTGGTTTTCTGGCGCGCCTCGCAGGAGTTGAACCTGCAACCTTCTGATCCGTAGTCAGATGCTCTATCCAATTGAGCTAGAGGCGCCTTGAGAACAGGAAGCACCTTAACAGATTGGGGACCGGGAACGCAAGACCGAAGTGTATTTTTTTTATCGCGGGGGGCGAAGACAATGCGTTTCTGGTGAAAAGGAGGGCAGAGAGTCGGGGCGCGGGCGTCCTCGCCCGCAACAACGTGTCTTGCGAGAGGTTGACGCGCACACTTCCCCAGGGAACCAAACCGCGCATCGGAATCTCGATCGGCCTTTCACAGAGCGGGCGGGAACGCCCGCTCCGACCGCACACACAAAACACGCACTAAACTCGCGTGCCCCCTGTCACTAACCGATTACATGTCAATCTGCAATCGCGACATTACGCGAATCCGCAGTCGAAAAGGGCGCGGTGGGTGTCTGCGAGCGGTTGCCCGTTGCGGATCGCGGCGAGCTTTTGCGTGTCCCATGTGGCTTCCGGCGACCAGGAGAGGTCAATGCGGTAGCGGCGGATTGCGCTCTCCTGCGTGTGTGCGGCGACATAAAACGCAGATTCCGCAACCGTGATCCAGTGGTTGTCGAGGTGGATGACGCGAAAGGCGCGGCCGCGGCGGTCGGTCAAATGGAGCGTGTCAGGCGGCGGTGCGTCGGCACCCGGAGAGAGGCAGGGGGCAGTCTCTGAGATGAAAAGCGGCGTATGCTGATAGACCAACGTTTCAATCTCCGGAGAGGGAACGGGACGGGGCTGGCTCAGTGCTTTCAGGCATTCGGGATTGATTTCTGGCGAAAGCACCACCTGACGCGCCCCCAAACGACCGAGTTCGGCAAGCGCGACACGGTTCAGGGCGTAAAGGCTCCAATCGGCGGAGAACGGCGGTTGACCCCGCTCGGCGAGCAACCGGAAACCGGCGAGGTCGGCGCATTCCCAGTCGTTCCAGCCGTCGCCGCGCAATGCGTCAACCGTTTTCACCAACGCTTCCCACTCCTGCATGCGGGTGAGGAGCGGCAGTGCCAGACGCAGTTGTACACGGCCGGTCAACGTGCGCCATGCGTCCAGATCCCGCTTTAGCGTATCGTAGCCGGTGTGACCGATGGCCAGGACGATACACGCAAAATCTTGAAGGTCCGCGTGGGAGGGGGGAGGAGTAATCCTGAGTTTCAACGTCCAGGCCGGCGTGGTGGCGTCGGACATTGAGGGTGACGGTACGGATGGTGCGGGCGATTGTTCAACGGACGGCAGGTTCAGGCCCCATGCGTCGGCGATGCTTTTCCGGTGTGCGGCACGGGAGGCGTCCCAGAGGGCATCAAGGCGGGCGATGACCGATCTTCGGGCCTCGTTGAGGGCGGATAGGGGGGCGTATAGGGCTGCGGGGTCATCCAGTTCGAGCGTCTCCAAACGCCAAGTAGTGTCGCCTAGTCGCGAAAATGCCTTGCGCACCGCAGCGGCGGTCTTGTCGGGTTGCTTCGACGGCGAGAGCGCCAGCGGAGTCCAAGCTTCGGCGCACACAGGCGTTGCGGATACGGTGTCGGGCGTTTCGGCCTGCGCGACGATACCGTCGGGGCGCAACGCCACACGGAAGACGACGGGGCGTCCAGTGTCGAAATCGGCATCACGCAATGCGTGAACGGCATAGCGGCGGCGCACCGCCTGCGAGGCCGAGCAGAAGATCGGGGCACCGTGCGGGATCTCCGGGATGTCTTCGTCCGGCAGGGCGACCTCCACGGGAACATCGGCGGGCAGGGTGACTACGGGACGGGCGGAGCCGACCGCGCGCAGCGTGTTCACCGCAAAGCCGAACGGCTTGCCGCCGGAGGCCAGTTCGACTTGCAAGCCGTCGTGTTTTTCCAAGGCACGCGACGAGGTGAAGCGCAGCCAGCGGGTGCCGGCACGGTCGCGGGAAACGGTTTCGACGGATCCGATGCGGGCACCGCGATGGCCGATGGCGACGGGATCGATCACGGCGGTCGACGGGGCGTCGGCACCGTGCGCGTAAAGCGCTGTCCAGGGGCGGCTGAAAATGGTCTGTACATCTTGGATCAGCGTCTGTTCGGCGTCGGGCGTGAGCGTTCCGTCCAGTTTGCGCCGATAGTAGTCGGTCACGCAGGCCACATAGAGCGGACTTTTCATACGCCCTTCGATTTTCAGCGACTGCACACCGGTCGCGGTGACTTCGTCGAGCAGCGGGGCAAGGGCGAGGTCACGCATGGAGAAAGGGTAAGCAGGGCGGTCTGCGGAGGGTGAGGGAGAGGGGGCGTCTGCGGCAAATTCCCCGCGACAGCAATACGCGCACCGTCCGCGGTTACCACTGCGTCCGGTCATGTGCGCCGAAAAAAGACAGAGGCCGCTGACGCTGTAGCAGAGGGCACCGTGTACAAAGATTTCGACCTCTACGCCGGAATCCTGGACGATCTGCCGGATTTCTCCGAGCGTGAGTTCACGAGCCAGAATCACACGGGAAAATCCGAGTTCGCGGAGAGCAACGGCTCCGACAACATTGTGGACGGCCATTTGCGTGCTGGCGTGTAGTTCAAGGCGGGGAAAATGATCGCGGATCAGACGGGCGACACCGAGATCCTGCACGATCACACCGTCGGGGGCGAGGTCGTCGAGTGCGTCAAGGGTCTCGATGAGTTGCGGCAGTTCAGTGTCTTGGATCAACGTGTTGACCGTGACATAGATTCGTTTGCGAGGCGAAAAGGAACGGGCGTAGGCCAGCAGGAGACGCAAGCAGTCGGGGGTAAGGTTGTCAGCGTCGGCGCGCGCCGAGAAGTGTGACAGCCCCAGATAAACCGCGTCGGCACCGTATTGGAAGGCAG
>DAOTMQ010000195.1:0-6885 GCA_035450385.1 Kiritimatiellia bacterium
CTAAGATGAACGTTGATAAGAGAGTGCTGGGGATTCTTGAAGCGGCGCAGGAGGGTGTCGCCCCCAATCGTGACGAGTGTGTTTTTCTGCTGCAGTTTCCTGAGACATCTCTGGAGGCCGCGCTTCTGCGCGCTGTTGCGGACGCGAGCACCAGGCGACGCTTCAACAACAGCGGAATTCTCTTCGGGCAGATCGGCGTCGATATCGCGGCCTGTCCGGGCAAATGCAAGTTCTGTGCTTTCGGTGAAGGACATACGACGTTCGAGCCGAGCGTGATGAGCGATGAGGAGATTCTGCACGGCGTTGATGACTTTACGAACACGGGGGAGCTTTACGCCCTCTTTCTCATGACCATGCACACGTTCGACTTCGAGCGGTTGACGCGTATCGTGCAAAAGGCGCTGGAGCGGATCCCACGGCACACGCAGCTTCTCGTCAACATCGGGGACTTTGACGCGGCGCAGATACGGGACTTGAAGGCGGCAGGCGTCAGCGGCGCTTACCACGTCTGTCGGCTCAGAGAGGGGAGCGATACCGCACTCGATCCAGAGCAGCGCAAGGCGACGATCCGCATTATCAAGGAGGCCGGGCTGGACTGGTACTATTGTTGCGAACCCATCGGGCCGGAGCATAGCGCGGAGGAACTGGCGGACCAGATTTTCATCGGGGTCGAGTACGGGTGTTTTCAGCATGCCGTCATGCGGCGCGTGTACGTGCCGTCGACGCCATTGGCTCCTCGCGGCCAGATTTCAGAACTCCGGCTTGCGCAGGTGACCGCCGTGGTCACGCTGGCGACGCTGACCTGTCCCGAGACGAAAACCATCGCGGTACATGAGCCGAATCTGCTCGGTCTCACGGCCGGGGCGAACGCGATCTGCGCCGAGAGCGGGGCCAACCCGCGCGACTTGGAAAAAGAGACTCTGGGACGCCGCGGACGGGACGTCAACGCCTGTCGGATGTTGCTTTACGAGGCGGGCTTTGAACGTTTCCTGATCTCGCCCTCCGAATCAATCTCCCTGGCCGACGCGTATCGACATACACACGTTTGATGGGCTTCGGGTTTTTTAACGCAGAGGCGCAGAGACGCAGAGTTTTTTAGGGGGGCAGGGCTGGCCGCAAGTTATTGTGACCACTGAGTGGTCACAATGATGAGTGTAAAAATGGTCGGGAGGATGGGCGCCGGGCGCACGAAGGGCATGCAATGAGGGGCGTGCGGGGAGACAGCCCAGAAAAGTGCCCAAAATGCTGTGAATGGTCACGGGCGGGGCGCGGCTGCATGGTGTAAGGTTTTAACCTCATCTTTGCGACCACTGGGTGGTCGCAAAAAGTGGCTCACTAATTAACTAACCAACTTGGGACTCCGCCCGCGTTCGTTATTCGCTATTCACTCTTCGCCCTCTCCTGCTATACTTGCGGCATGAAAGCGGGATGGGAGCAGTATACGTGCGAGATGGGCGTGACTTACGCCTGTGAGATGGCGCAGTTGCGGTTGTGGTTACAGCGGACATCGCAGGGGTGGCAAACGGCGTTCCGCCACGAGGCGCAGGAGGGATTTACGCCGCTGCAGGTATGTAACGAGGTGCCGCCTGACCTTGAGTGGCAACGTTTTGTCACGCCGCTCAATACCGCCGCCGTGCGCTTGGTGCCGGTATTGCCGGATCGCTCGGTGGTGAGCCGCCCGGAGGGTCGCATCGAGATCGCGCCGCGCCACCAAGGTCTCTTCTTGGTGACGATTCCCGTGTGGATGCGCGTGCAGACTGGAGCATCCCCCAGTGTTGCGTTGGGCGACTATCCGACAGTCCTGCTCTCCAAAACTTGGTTCGGCCATCCGTCGGAGGAGGGCGAGATCGGCTATGCGCTGACCACGCGGGCGCGGCAGGAAATGGCGGCGTTGACCGATATAGAAGGACGCGCCATCTGCCCGGTGTTGATCGAAAACCATACTGACGAAGCCTTGGTCTTTGCGCAACTTCTGCTGAGCGTGCGCCACATGAGCGTGTACCAGACCGCCGATGGCAAACTGTGGACCAATGAATGCAACCTAGGTTATACCGGTAGTGTCTTCCCGGCGTCGGTCACGTTCGGACGCAAGGCACCCAAGCAGGCCAGAGGGGCGAAGCTCCTCTCCGGACCGCGCGTGGTGCCTTCGGGCCGCCTCACGGCGCGTGTGATCGCCGGCACCATTTTTAAACAACCTTATTAACAGGACGACGGAGCCGTGACTGTGAAAAACTCCAAACTGAGTACGGTGTTGAGCGATTATGCGCTGCCCTTTCTGGGTGCCTGCGCCTGGTTGATTCTCGGATATTGGATCTCTTCGCTGCTGGCACGCCTGACCTATGCCGGACTTTTACGCAAACTGGGCGCGGACAAGGCGCGCGCGTTTTCCAAAGGGGTCAAATTCCTCGTGATCCTGCCGTTTGTGCTTGCGCTGATCCACAGTACCGGGGTGGACATCACGGCACTGTTGGGCGCGGCGGGGCTCGCCGGTGTGGCTATCGGCTTTGCTTCGCAGACCGGCCTGTCAAATCTGATCAGCGGCCTCTTTCTGGTGGTGGAGCGCCCGTTTAAGATCGGCGACTTGATCGAGGTCGACGGGTCGAGGGGCTATGTCCATAGCATTGAAATGCTCTCCACGTATATCCGTGCCTACGATAACCGGGTCATCCGTTTTCCGAATGAGATGCTCGCCAAATCCAAGCTGATTAACCTGACCCGTTATCCGATCCGGCGTATTGATCTGGATCTCCGTGTGGCGTGCAGGGAGAACCCAGAGCGCGTGATGACGGTGCTGCGCGAGGTGATTATCGCGAATCCGGCGTGTTTCAACGATCCAGAGCCGGTGATTGCCTTGCGAGGTCTGGATGAGACGTCACTGGATTTTCTGGTGGGGGTCTGGGCCGATAACCAAGAATTTTTCGCGACGCGCACATCGCTGTTGCGGGACATCAAGGTGCGGTTTGATCAAGAGGGCATCGCCTTGCCGTATGGACGTGTCGCAGTGGCGCAGCGTGCGGACGCAGTGCATAGGGATCTGTGAAGGAATGAGGGCGTTCATGAGAGGAATCCGGGTGGATCAGGCTAGCTGGCGTGTGGCCATCTGTGTGGCGGCCGGTCTGATGATGGGAGTTTTGCTGGCGGCGGGGCTGCGCATGATGGATGCGGTGGCTGGCCGGACACTTCACACGGGACTGATGTTTTGGGGCTGTGTAGGCGGTGGGCTCACGCTGGGCTATGTGGCGGTGATGCTCGCCTTCCGCCGGAGTCTGCTGCGTAGCGGCGCGGTATTAATGAGTCTGCTTTTGTTGATGCTGGCCGCCAGCGTGATCGTGCAGGGGATCTGCGCACCTCGACTAGCCATGGCCTGGCAGGCGGTGCTGAATGCGCTGACGCGGCGCGAGACGCAGTATCTATCGCTGTTGTTCCGTACCGGCCTGCTCTTTGCAGCGCTACCGGCGCTAGTGATGGGGGCGGCTGTACGGGTCGCGTTGCAGATGGTCCGTCAAGACGCGCGCGAAAGCAGTGCGGGGGCGTTGCTCACGTTGGGCGTGTTGCTGGTTCTGTTGCCGGTCAGTATCGGGGCGGGTGTCGGTTCGCGTGTATTGATCCCGTGGCTGGGCTTTGGGGTGTTGCGTGTGGCGGCGCTGTGGTTCGGCGTGCTTGCCGGTCTGGCGTTGGCGCGTGGTGCATGGTCGTTGCTGCCGCCGCTGGCGGTCTGCCTTGTCTTGATCTTGGCCGGTCCGACAACGACGGACGCGGGACTGTCCGCCGGGGTCTTCAGCCGTCTGGTACACCGTGACAGCGGATTCGCGTACGGTCATCCGGTGTTTACGCACCAAACGCGGCACCATGGCGTCGCGGCCTATGAGGATCCGGACTACGGGTTTGTCTTTGCTCAGGATGGTCGGCCGTTGCTGTTCGGTAACCGCTTCCACACGGCGCGTACGTTGACGGCTTACGTGCCGCTGCTGCTGCGTCCGTCGTGTGCGCGGGCGGCTGTGTTCGGTCCCGAGGCGGGGCGCTATCTGCCGTTCTTGACGCGTGCTGGCGTGGAGGACCTTGCAGTCGGCGGATGCGACACGGCACTGCTGAAACTGACGCTTGCCGCAGATGACCACATCACCGGCACGCAGGCGAAGACAGCACCTGTGCTGCGCCGCGCACGGCTCACGCCGCGTCAAAACTACGATCTGATCGTATTGGCCGGCGAACCGATGTGGATGCGTGGCACGCGCAAGGCGTACAGTTCTCGATTGTTCGCTCGGTGTCGCTCCGCGCTTGCGTCCGGTGGGCTGGTGGCGCTGCATGTGGACGGACGTGCACTGTCGGCCCGGCGTTTCGCAGCGGTCGTCCGTGACTTTGCGCGTGTTTTTCCCCACATGCAGCTCTGGTGTACCGGTGCGTACGACTGGTTGCTGGTGGGGTCCAACGGCATGATTCAGAGCCCGGCCGATCAGATGCTGGCCTGTTTCGAGCGGCAGGCGGTCATGCGCGATTTTGTCAGGGCGCGCGTGCTCGCCTTGCCGGAAGCGCTGGCCTGCATGGTCTGTGATGGCGCGGGCGTGGTGCCGTGGCTGGAGCGTACCGGTTTTGAAAGCTGGCGCGTCAACGCGCGGCGCGTGCCGCAGATCGTGTTCAGCAGTCAGGAAGCATCGGAGGAGTTGCTGACGCCGCATGCACTTGAGCCGGTGCGGCAGAAGACGCTGGAGTGGCTGGTGCCGGGCGAGATGGATGTGGGCGTCTATCAAACGATCCGCGACCGAACCCTCGTCTGTGCCGATGCGCGTACGCTGGCCGCCCGCGCTTTGGCGCAGACAACGGCGGGTCAGGGCGATGCCGGTCTGGCCGACGCGCGCGCGGCGGCCAAGCTCAATGTGCGTGATCCGCTGTTGACGCGCCTTGCCGAGAGCTTGGAGCTAGAGGGGCGGCGGCGCATCGCGATCGGTGAATTTAAGGGCGGACTCAAGTGCTATGAAAACCTGCTCTCTTTCTCGCCGGGCTCTGCGCACTCGCACTACGGCATGGGCTTCTGTCTGCGGGCGAGCGGCGAGCCGGAAACCGCCTATCTGCACTTCGCGCGCGCGGTGGCGGCGGCACCCGAGCAGATCGGCTACCGGATGGAGTTGGCGCAGGTGGCGGTGACGGTCGGTGAATACGCGGAGGCCGACCGGCAGTACGAGGAGATTCTGCGACGGAAGCCCGATCACGCGGAAGCCCTCTACCGCTATGCCACCTGCCTGGCGACCAAGGAACGAACCGACCGGAATATGGCGCGGGCGCTGACGCTGGCTGAGCAGGCTTGCCGCGAGACGGGATGGCAAAACCGCGAGTTTGCGTACGGTCTCGCCAATCTCTACATGGATGCAGGCCGGGTGATGGAGGGCATGGGGCTCAAGCGGCGTCTGAAAGAGGGGGGACTGCCGGAGAGAGCCGCTAATCCCGCGCCATCTTCACGATCTTCGGATCAAACCGGGCGATGATCTCCACGAGATCAACTTGCTCACGCATGACTTTGTGGATGTCCTTGTAGGCGCCCGGAACTTCGTCGGTGCCTGCGCTGAGAACCGTGATGCCGGCCGCATCGAGTTCGCGCTTCACATTTGACCATGCAAACCGGTTTTTCGCCTCGCTGCGCGACATCAACCGTCCCGCGCCGTGGGCCGCGCTGTTCAGCGATGCCGCCTCGCCCTTGCCGCGTACCAAAAAGCCGGGGCTGGCCATCGATCCGGGGATCATGCCCAAGACGCCGATACCCGCCGGTGTGGCACCCTTGCGGTGTACGATCACATCGCGTCCGCCGTGGGTCTCCCGCCATGCAAAGTTGTGGTGGTTCTCCATCTGAAACAGAACCTCACTCTTCAACGCCCGTGTGAGTTTGCGGTGGATGATCTCGTGATTGGCTGCGGCGTACATGCCCATGAGGTGCATGGCGCGCCAATACTCCCGTCCGGCGTCGCTATCCAATGGGAGCCAGCCCAAATGTTGCATTTGCCGCGGAAGTCCTTTGTGTAAATCCCGTGCCACTTTCGAGAAGTGGTCGGCGATGGTCGAGCCGGCACCACGGCTGCCGCTGTGCGACAGAATCGCCAGATAGGTGCCCGCCGGAAGATCGTCCATAGCCTCCGGCAACGTCAGCGTTCCGTAGTCCACAAAGTGATTGCCCGAGCCGCTGGTTCCAAGTTGTCCTCGGGCTTTGCTCTTGGTTTTGGCGACCGCCTGACAGAAATCCCAATCCTCATGCATCACCGGATGGTCGTGCGGCTTGGCGAATTCACGGCCGGCACCGAAGAGCGTCTGAGACTCCAGAACGCGGATCAGCTCATCCCGGTGCCGTTCAAGACTATTGAGCGGCATATCGATCACCGTGAGCATCATGCGGCAGGCGATATCCACTCCCACGGCATAGGGGATGACCGCATTGTCCACGGCCAGCACCCCGCCGATCGGGAGGCCGTAGCCGACATGCGCATCCGGCATCAGCGCCCCCTGAACCGCCACGGGCAACCGACATGCGTTCTGCATCTGCTCAATCGCAGCCGGGTCGATATCGCTGCCCCACATGCGCCACGGCGCGTCTGACTCCAGCTTGCCATACGGGGCGAACGCCGGGGATGCCCCTGCAGCGCGCTGTTCCAATAGCGCTTTCGCCAGAGCGCCGAAGTGTGGATCATCAAGAAACGCATCCGGCGCCGCGACGAGGTTCTGCAAACGTCCTGTGATCTGCTTCTTCTTCAATCCATCCCGCGTCGCCGGCCCCATCAAACTCAAGGCCAGCTTCACCAACGGCCCCGATGGAATGCCCGCCTTCTGTATGTCCTTCGCTTTCATTGTGAAAAGGGGTTAGGGTGCAGCTAAGCGCTCGACTAAATCGGGTGCCAGGCGGCG
>DAOTMQ010000196.1:0-6861 GCA_035450385.1 Kiritimatiellia bacterium
GTCATAGAGCAATTTCGCGCCGCGCGGCACAGCCGCCTTCTGCGGACGCGGGGGTAGACTATAGCAAAAAAGCCGGAGCCCTGTCAACCCCCCCCGGCGGAAAAAATCGCGGGGAAACCGCAACCCCCTCCGCCGCCCCCCGGCGCCCCGGGCGGCGCGCACCGCCTGGTGTCCCGGAAAGAGCCGCACACATTACCACAGCCCCGCGCGGGGAGTCAACCGGGAAGTCGAAAAAAATTTTCGCGCGGCGCTGTCAGCGACGTTCGTCGAGTATCTGCTGGAGACGTTCGACGGCCACCTCATAGCCCTTGCCACACATGTGACAGAAGATCCGCGCCGGGCGGTCTTCGCGCACCAACTCTTCAAGATCGGCGGACGGCATGGCGGTCAGCATGGCGTCGACTCGTTCTGCCGTGCAGCGGCACGCGAACTGTAGCGGCTTGGCGGGCTGGAACACGCAGTCGTCAAGTCCCAGCGTCGAACAGAGGGTTCGCGGCGAGGCTGCGGCCTCCAGGCTCTCTTGTACCGTACCATCCTCAAAGTACCGCGCGATGCGTTCGAATGTCTCGCGGTCGCTGTCTGGCAGACACTCCACGAGCAGACCGCGCGAACCGTCGATGAACCCACCATAAGCCAAAGCGGAGACCTGCACCAGCACCCGGCGTTGCAGCGAGTACTGGTAGTACTGCTCCAACCCTTTGATGACCGAGGCGGGCGACACTGCGGCCACGCCGCTGGCCAAGATTTTACCAGGCAGCGAGCGGACGATCTGAATCTCACCCTGATCGCCCAACGCACACGAGAGATCCAGTTCCTCGCACTCATCCAGTTCATTCATCACTTTGACATGCGTGTAACCACGCAGGCTACCATCGGCTCCGGCCTCCACCAGCAAACCGCCCACGGGCCCCGACACGCGCATACGCAACGTGACCGTCTCTTCGGGCTGCGACAGCTCGGCACCGAGCAACGCCACTGCGGCCAGAGCTTCGGCCTGGATCAAGCCCGCCGTCGGTCCGCACAGATGACTACGCTCCAGCTCGCGCGCGGAATCGGTCACTTCAACAAAAACGAGATTGATGTTTGCAGAGGGGGAGAACGCCGTCACCAGACTGTCGGAGGTCTTAGACATGATCATGGCACCTGTTTCCCCGCTCGTCCCCCGAGGCTTTCGCTACCCGCCGCACGTGCTGCATGAAGTGCGTCCGCAGGCTTTCAATACGGCGCAACTGACGCTCCAGCGACCAAAGCGCGAACCGCCACCTCTTGGCAAAGCCGTAGTGCTTGGGCAAGCCCGGATCGAAATCGTCGAACTGCTCACGCCGCACTGAGTAGTTCCAGTGCATCTCGCGTGTCTTGAACTCGAACCCGTCGAAAAAGTGCTCCGCCAAGGTGTCGAGCGGCACGGCATCGCGGTGATTGAGCCAAAACCGGTGGAGAACCCGCGAGTAGCAATCAAAATAAAAATCGAATAGCTCATCGAGGTTCTCTTCGGTGTGGGCGTTGTTGGGCCAACCGCAAGAGCCACGGACCGAGCAGATCTTCACCCCCTTCGGCATCTCGCGCCTGACGGTGATATCATATCCGAAATCAAAAATCTCCTTTCCTTCCCCGAACCGGCATCCCCCGGTTTCGGGCAGGTATTTTTTGAGCACCAGATTCTGCGCCGCAGCGTCCCCCAGCAACGCTCCGATCTTGAGTACCACTCTGGGATCCTTACCGCCCTGATTACCGCCGAACTCGCCCGTGCGCTGAAACAGCCGCGGCGGGATGTCCTCCAGCGGCTCGCCGGGAC
Source organism: Kiritimatiellia bacterium (assembly GCA_035450385.1). GTDB lineage: Bacteria > Verrucomicrobiota > Kiritimatiellia > RFP12 > UBA1067 > DUPH01. The sequence continues at coordinate 1,796 of DAOTMQ010000196.1, forward strand.
TGCGGCTGCGAATGAAATAGTTCATCTCGCGCCCGGCGGTGCTGTCAAGCCACGACAGCAAACGATATTCGCCGAAGCCCACGCCCAACGCCTTGAAGGCTTCAACGCGCGCCAGCATGTAGCTGCCGTAGCCGGACGTTTTCTGCGCCAGTCGTTTCTCGATCAAGCTCATGCAGAGCGGGCGGCGATTGGTCTTGACGACGATTTCGCGCGTCGCGCCCGCGCCCACGGTCAGATTGTTCGTGGCGTCACTTGCGGAGCGCACCTCGTAGATATTGGCGTACTCGATGATCTCGCCCTGGCTCATGATCTGCTGAACGTTGGCCAGCAGAACCCTCGTACGCTCGTCGGCACCCGGATGGAAATCCGGTCGGCCGCCCCGGAAGGTCGCGCCCGGTAGCGCCGTGCGGCGGTCGTCAAACGCCGGTGCAATGGCCGCCCCTGACCCGTAATAGACCTCGCCCGTGAGATGACTGTAAAGCGTCTCGACGAAATCTTCGCTCGACTCATCGGCCAGTTCGGGCCGCTCCAACGAAGCTTTGAACTGCGCATCGACCGCCCGCATCCGCTCGGCCACCTGCGAGGCATCCAGCCGCTCCAGCGCGATGCCTTCCATGATCTGTTCCAGTTCGGGCACGATCATCTCGCACGCCACGCCTCGGCGCAGACCGAAAAGCTCAATCTCGTTGTGACCATGAAACTTTGGCGAACGCATACAGGAGCGCACATCGCCCTCGAAAACCGAGACCAGCTCGCGCAGGCACTCCACAAATCCGGCATAGTCCGCCTCGATCAACACCAACAACGCATTGAAATCGGTGTACGTCAGGAAGTGCACGCCCTTGGCGCTGTGATAGTAGCGCAGACGGGTATCGATGCGCGTGCGGCTCGCGGCCAGAGCCGCATCCATCTCGCGCCGCGTCCAGGCCAACGGCTTGACGCGCCACTCCTGTCCCTGCTGCCGGTAGTATTCAAGAGCGGCGTCGTTACGCTCGCCCATGATCACGTCGTTAAGCGCGAACCCGACGCTCTGCAACCACTCGTCGGCCCCAGTGACCACGTCGGTCGGCACATCGCGTTGCGAGACTTCGATCACGCCGTCCACCACATTTGCGCAGACGATGGCATCCCGCAGTGTCTTGCTCCGCCGCGAGGCCGGTACACGGCCGAGATTCCAGAATTGGCCCGAGAGCAACGGGATGGACGCGACCGTGTGGTTACCGGTGGTCAACGTCATGACGTAGCCGCCGGTCCCCTTGATTAGATCCCGCTTGCGCACGATCAGCACCGGGCTGTGATTCTCCAGATGCTTCCAGACATCCTTCTCAAAGATGAATGTGTCACTGCCCCAGTCATAGGCGATGAAGACACGCTCGTGGCCCATCGACTTCAGAACCACGGTCTCCCGCCTCAAGCGCGCCTCGCGCCGCACACGCGCGACAAACGCACTCACGCCAGATTTGCGGCGACTCACAACAGATTTACGAACGGCACCCATTCATGCCCTCCTACAGCAGCATTAAAGTTTCTCTCGCAATCAACTCCTCAGCAAGCCCGCCCACAGCATCCAACCCGCAGACGTCAGCAGCTTCAAGCAGGTTCTGCAACGCCGGCAGGATGTACCGCATGAAGCCCGTCTGCCCCACGGAGGCCAGCCGCCCGAACGCACCCAATGCCTGCACCAGCCGCTGCACGGCACCGATGTGGAGCAGCACCACACCTTCATGCAGGTCGGGTGCGCATACTTCATAAGCTTGCGCCAAACGCACTCTCAATTCAGGAGTAAGTGTAACATAAGGATCATACAAAAGAGAAGCCAGATCATAAGCGGCCGCTCCCATCCGCAATCCTTGGAAATCGATGAACGCCATGCGCCTGCCGCAGAACAGGATGTTGCTGGACTGGAAGTCGCGGTGCAGCGCCACCTGCGGCGCATCCAGCAGGCGCGCCGCGACTTGCCGCAGCTCACGCGCCACGTCGCCCGGCAACGCTGCCAGTCCGTAACGCTCTTTGAGCAGATGCGTCTCAAACAAGCCGTGCTCCCAGTCGTAGAGCGCGGCATCAAACGGTGGCTCCAGCATCGCGTCCGACTCGGCCGCGACACGGCGCGTGCCCTCCACATGGAGACGCGCCAACGCCTTCACCACCGGCAGATACCACGTTTCAGCCCGCTCCGGACGCGCCTTCATGCGCTTCTGGAGCGAGTCGTCGCCCCAGTCCTCCATCACCAGACAGCGCCGCTCCACCAACTCCGCCAACACTTGCGGCACCGGCACGCCGGCTTCCGCCAGCAGACGCGCGTGCCCGGCATAGCGCGCGTTCTCGCTCCGCTCAAGGCTGTAGCGGATATAAATCACCCGGTCGGCACCGTGATACAGACGCCAAAAACTGCGGTTCGATCCACGCGTCCCGAGAAACGCAACGGCGGTCTCGCGCGGCGACCACCCCAGCTCATCCAGCGCCTCCGGCAACGCATCATCACCCGCCTTGTCGGCCGCTACGCATACGACGTCATCAAGCCGCCCGCCGACACACCCGCCGCCGATCACGCACCTCTTGAGGACGCTGCCCGGCAACACGCGCGCCTCGCCGAACACTACGCTGCGGCTTCCCCGCACATCTTCGGCCACCTCGGCACCTTCGCTCACCCACAGCCCCGACGCCAGCCCGCCGTCCACCAACTGCTGATCCCGCTCCTCGGGCGGCATCCCTTTAGCCGCCGCCCCCCGGTCGTGCAACCGCAGGTAGGCATCGATCGTACCGGCGTCATCCCAGAAACTCCCCTTGGCCACCACACCCTGCACGCAGACGCCGCACATCAAGGCGTTCTCGTAAGCCTCCACCAACGTGCAGAACGGGCGATCCGGCAGAAACTCGAAAATGCGCGGCGAAACCAGTTGCAAGCCGCAGAAGGTAAAGGTGCCGGGCACACCAGGCGTCGGACTCCGGTAACAGGTGATGCGCCCGCGCCGGTCGGCCTCGACCGTGCGCGGCCCCTTCTTCGGTTCCAGCCACGCCGCAGCCAAACCGTGGCCCGCCGCGAACGCTTGCAGCAGCGGCTCGACCGTCACGCGGACCGCGATATCAGCATTGACCACCCAGAAGGGTTCCGCACCGAGGAAAGAGCGGAGCGGACGCAACGCGCCCGCTGTCCCCAGAATCTCCGGCTCGTACGACGTGCGAATCTCGGCGCGGCTATCGCGGCGATCAAGAAAGGCCTGAATCGCTTCGGGCAGGCTGTGCAGGTTCACCGCGATGCGCTCCACCCCCCACCCCTCCAACAGGCGCAGGATACGCTCCAGCAGCGGCACGTTCCAAAGCGGCATCAGCGGCTTTGGCCGGGCGAGCGTCAGTGGACGCAGGCGCGTGCCGAGACCGGCCGCCAGAACGACAGCTTGTTTAGGACGCGGGATCATGCGGGACCACCGCCTCTCTGGCGCGTCACGGTGACAGCCGCCGCGCGCAGCCCCGGCACCGCGCCCTGCTTTTCGACGCGCACGCGCACCGACCGCACACGCGGATCACCAAGGCAGACACGCGCCACACACTCGGCCGCGCGCTCGATCATCTGGCAACGCGCCGCGCGCAATTCCGCACGGATCGCCGCAGCCAGCGCCGCATAATCCACCGTATCGCGCAAAGCGTCGCTCGCGCCCGCTGCGGCCAGATCACACGCCAGCGACACATCAATCAGCAACCGCTGCTCATGGCCGCGCTCTTCGGGCAGGTCGCCGATGATGCAGGCGACTTCCAGCCCGAGCAACTCCAATCTGTCCGTGTCATGCATCGTACAATCCATCAAAACGGCCGACCGTACGCATTCCCCCGCTGACGCTGCATCTTGATTTTGGGCTGCTCAAGATGCAGGGCGTACCACTCGTCCCCCAGGCCGGCGTTGGAAAATTGGCCGATGCGATTGTTTGCAAGATGTTCGCGGTTACGCTTGAGCGTCTCGTTCTCCATCTTCTCCCCCGCCTCGATCAATACCTTATGCGCCCCGTCGACATCCTGATTCTGCACCAGAATCCACGCATACAGGGCATAGAGCAACGCGCCTTGACCATAGCGCAACCGGCGCGTCTGCTTCTTGAAGAAAGCCGCCATGCTCTCCTTCTGCTCCAGCATGTGCATGCGCGCCAGCTTGATCGCCGCCATCATGGGATCCATCACCAGCACCTTGGGCATCAGCTCATCGACTTTCTTGAAATCCTTCAGCATCCAATAGAGCTGCAACCGCAGCGTGGCAAGCTGGCGCCCCATCAACGGCGCCCAGCGGTTAAAGCGCTCCAACTCCTGCGACGCCTCCAGCGCCCGCTCGACGACAACCCGCTGTTCGCGCTCCATCTCGATCTGGGCCTGCTTGAGACTGCCCGGCGGACGCATCTGCCACTGATTAACCTTCGCCTGCAAGCGCTTCTGCCCATCCATCAAAATCTTCTGCACGCCATCCATGGCAGCTTTGATGCGTCGCTGAATCAGGAATCCCGTAGCCACCTGCGCCACCGCGAAGGCCGCCACGCCCCAAAAAACCGCCCATCCCCATCTGGCACCGCCGCTCATTCCTAAGGCCAGCAGCACCAACACCCCGAATCCGGCATTCAACATCACCGTCAGCATGCAGCACTCTCCCAAACAAAGCTCTCAAACACAAAAAGAAAAGGAAAGGCCAGTGTACTTTGAACAGCCTCACGCGGCAACAGAAAACGGTTTGATGTCGCGGTTTGGGGAGTGCGCGTTTGCTCTTACATTGTCCCCGTCTTTCCTTCATCATGTGCCCCATGACTGTGTTTCGGGTTATGAAGGACTGCCTCACCTTTTCAAACTCGGAGGCCTTCACAGTCACCCCGCAGGAACCCATGTGGCCAGGGGATCTCAAATACTCCACCGACAAGACGACCCGGGCAGACTTCAAGCTTGTTGGTGCGGATGGCGCGGGTGCCGCATTCGACTTCAAGGTGGAAGTGGTAAGTAAGAGGAATGGTGCTACGCACTGCCTGAGAATTGTGCGTGTGCGGTGAGCAGGGTGGCCTGGGTGCCATCGGTTGTGAGGATCGCGTCATCGGTTT
>DAOTMQ010000197.1:0-6839 GCA_035450385.1 Kiritimatiellia bacterium
TTCCGCAGCACAGCCCCTAAAAACACCCTTAGTGGCCTTTGTGCCTTCGTGTGAGGATCAATTCCGCAGCACAGCCCCTAAAAACACCCTTAGTGGCCTTTGTGCCTTCGTGTGAGAAAAACGTGAAAAAAATGACCTACAAAATCAAAGACATCGGCTTGGCCGATTGGGGCCGCAGGGCCATTGAGATCGCTGAAAAAGAGATGCCGGGCCTCATGGCTACGCGCGCCAAGTACGGCCCACAAAAGCCGCTTGAGGGCGCGCGTGTCATGGGTAGCCTGCACATGACGGTTGAGACCGCCGTGCTCATCGAGACGCTCGTGGAGCTAGGTGCGGATGTACGCTGGGCTTCCTGCAACATCTTCTCCACACAGGATCATGCTGCCGCAGCCATCGCCGCGCGTGGCATTCCGGTGTTCGCCTGGAAGGGAGAGACACTCGAAGAGTACTGGTGGTGCACCAAGCAGGCGATGACCTGGCCGGACGGCTCGGGGCCCCAGTTGATCGTCGATGACGGTGGCGACGCGACGCTGTTGCTGCACCGCGGTTTTGATGCCGAGCGTGACGCCGCTTTCCTCGACGAGCCCACCGACAACGAGGAGCTGCGCGTCATCAATGCGTTGATCAAGAGCATCCTTAAGGAGGAGCCCGGTTGGTTCGGTCGTGCGGTCAAGACCTGGAAGGGGGTCTCCGAAGAGACCACCACCGGCGTCCATCGCCTCTACCAACTCGCCGCCGAGAAGAAACTGCTCGTGCCCGCGATCAACGTCAACGACTCGGTGACCAAGTCTAAGTTCGACAACATATACGGCTGTCGCGAGTCGCTGGTCGATGGTATCAAGCGCGCGATGGACGTGATGGTCGCCGGCAAGGTTGCTTTCGTTTGCGGCTACGGCGATGTCGGTAAAGGCTCCGCTGAGGCGCTCAAGGCGCACAAAGCGCAGGTGTGGGTCTCAGAGGTCGATCCGATCTGCGCCCTGCAAGCTTGCATGGCCGGCTTCAAAGTTGCGACTGTTGAGGACGCGCTGCCTTACGCCAACATCTATGTGACCGCCACCGGCAATTGCGATGTCATTACCGCCGAACACATGAGCCGCATGCGTGACCAGTCCATCGTTTGTAACATCGGCCACTTCGACAACGAGATTCAGGTGGCCAAGCTCAAGGCGTGGCCCGGCATCAGCCACGTCAACATCAAGCCGCAGGTGGACAAGTACATCTTCCCCGATGGCCACTGCATCTACCTGCTCGCGGATGGTCGTCTGGTCAATCTCGGTTGCGCCACCGGTCACCCGAGCTTCGTGATGTCCAACAGCTTCACCAACCAAACCCTCGCCCAGATCAAACTTTGGAACGAGACGCTGGAGACCGACGTCTACCGCCTGCCCAAGGAGTTGGATGAAGAGGTCGCCCGTTTGCACCTCGACCAGCTCGGCGCGAAGCTGACGGTCATGAGCCAGACCCAAGCCGATTATATCGGCGTGCCAGTCGAAGGCCCGTACAAGCCGGAACACTACCGCTACTAATGCACTAATGAAGCTCCTCATCACAGGCGGGAAGGGGATGTTGGGAAGGACGTTGCAGCGTCACTTCCAGCAGCACGAGTTGTTCATTGCCGATCTGCCGGAGGTGGATATCGCCGACAGCCGTAGCATTGAGCAGGCGGTCAATGGCTTCAAGCCGGACGTCGTGATTCATGCTGCGGCGATGACTCAGGTGGACGCCTGCGAGTCGGATGCCGACGCCGCTTTTCGCGTGAACGCATTGGGCAGCGCTTGCGTGGCGCGTGCCGCCGCGCGCCACGGCGCGCGTGTAATTGCTATCTCCACCGACTATGTGTTCGACGGTCGCCTCGACCGTCCGTATCACGAATTCGACGCGCCCGTGCCGCGCACGGTCTACGGCGCCAGCAAACTCGCCAGCGAGGAGGCGATACGCCGCCACTGTCCCGACCACACGATTGTGCGCATCGCCTGGCTCTATGGCGAGGGCGGTCCTAGCTTCCTGCACACGATGCTCAAGCTCGGCGCACAGGAGGGCGAGCCGCTCAAGGTCGTCGATGACCAGATCGGCAATCCGACATCGACCGATGCGGTCGCCGGATTGATCGACCGTTTACTGGCAAACCCGATCCCGGGTGTAGTGCATGGTTCCTGTGAGGGTGAAGCTACTTGGTTCCAATTCGCTCAGGCGATTTTTAAAAGTGCTGGGTTGGGACGTGGTGTAGAACCATGTACCAGTGCAGAATTTCCACGTCCTGCGCCGCGCCCCGCCAACTCCCGTTTGGAAAAGCGTATGCTACGCCTCGCCAGTCTCCCCCCCATGCCGCACTGGCAGACGGAGTTGGAGAAGTTCGTTAGTGCATTAGTTAATTAGTGAATTAGTTTGGGAGTGTGGCGTGACGATCTGGTATGTCACGGCTCTCATTGCATGCCCTGTGTGCGCCCAGTGCCCAACCTCCGCCCGTTTTTACACTCGTCATTGCGACCACTGGGTGGTCGCAATAACTTGCGGCCAGCCCTGCCACTCCCCCAAAAACCTCTGCGTCTCTGCGTTAAATAAACCCGAGCCCTGTCCCCAAAAATCCGCATAATCTGTGTCCATCTGTGGATAAAAAAACCAAGCACTAATTAACTAATGAACTTCTTCATCCGCAACATTCTGATGCTCCACATCCTGCTACTGGTCATCGGCTTCAGTTGGATTCACGGCGGTACGCGCCCGGATTTGCTCCTGCCGGTCATCCCGTGGCTTACCGTGTTCGTGCTCGAGCACCTGCTCGTTTTTCCGCAGGCTAAAAATAGCGAGACGCTGGTCGAAGCACGCCGTCGTGTCTGGCGCTCGCTGCTCCGCGATCCGCTGCTCTACCTCGGCTTGCTGCTGACCGTACTGTTGGTGGTGCCCTTTTTCAACGTCGCGGGCGAGCCGCAATTCAACGTGCAGACCAAGGTGTGGCGCATCCCGTCGCCGCCGTATCCCAGCCTGCCCTTCTGTGTCAATCCCGATGAACACGCTGTCCTGCTACTCTGGTACGTGCCGGCGTTGATTGCCGCGCTCGCCGCGCGGCATGGACTTCTGAAGCGCGGTAAGCGTCTGCTACTGCACGCCCTCTGTTGGAACGCGGCCGCGCTGGCGCTGCTGGGTCTAGCGCAACTGGCAACTGGTGCGACAAGCATCTTTTGGGGCAAAGAGACCTTCTCCCACTTTTTCTCCACGTTTGGGTACCCCAATTTCGCGGGTGCCTTTTTCACTCTTCATTTTGCCCTTTCGACAGGTCTCTGGTTCGGTCGCGCGAGTGGCGAACGGCTCGGGCCGGCCGCAGCCGGTGTGACATGGCCAGAGGATGACAGCGTATCGAGTCCGCACTGGTTGCTGATCCCCATATTGCTCAATCTCGTGGCCGCCATCGCCTCGCTGAGCCGCGCCGCGATCCTGCTCTGTGGTGTGGTCTTCTTGGTCCTTAGCATTTACATGTTGGCCGGTATTTGGCAGAAGAGCGAGTCGGGTGGACATGTCAAACTGGTCGGCGTGGTCCTCGGCGTGCTGTTGTTGGTCGGTCTCGCCTTTACCATCTTCGCGCCGAAGGCTCTCAAGACCGAACTGACCACCATCACGCCGACTGCGGTCTTCGACCGGGTTTCGGGGCGTGGTCAATACCATGCGCGCGTGGCCCGAGAGATTTTTAAGGAACATCGCCTGTTCGGTGTGGGCGGGTGGGGGTATCCTCACTTCGCCACCGCTACCATGACACCCGAAGAGCACAAGACCATGCAAGTTCAGGGCGGTGCGAATGTGCATAACGACACGTTGCAGTTTCTGGCCGAGCAAGGGGCTGTGGGCTTCGGCCTGATGGCGCTCTGTGCGCTTGCGCTGATTGTGCCGCTGGTGGTGCAGTCCGTCCGCACGACCCGCGTGCTCGCGTCTACGGGACTTGATGTTATTCCTGCCAAGCCGGTCTGGCTCTACCATTTGCCGCCCGAGGTGGTCGCAGTCTTTGTCGGCACGACGGCCACGGTCTGCCATTCGCTCGGTGACCTGCCATTCCGCTCACCCGCGATCCTGACCGTCTGGCTGCTTTCCTTCGTGTGCGCCGACGGCTTTCTGCCCACGGTACGCAGCACAAAGACGCGCACAAGCGACGAATAACGCAGAGACGCAGAGGCATTGTTACGGGGAGATAATAACGCAGAGGCGCAGAGGCGCAGAGGCGCAGAGTTTTTTTGGGGGGCATTGCTACGGAGAGATAAGTAACGCAGAGACGCAGAGACGTTGCTACGGGGAAATAAATAACGCAGAGGCGCAGAGACGCAGAGTTTTTTGGGGCATTGCTAAGGAGAGATAAATGCGGAGATGGAATAGTAGAGAATGAGATCAGCGCGATCATTCTTGATGCTGCGATTGCTGTCCACAAAGAATTGGGTGGGCCGGGGCTACTTGAGTCCGTGTATGAAGAAGCTCTAGCATTTGAGTTGCAGGATAGGGGCGTTTCAGTAGAACGACAGGTGCCCGTCCCTCTTGTGTACAAAGGGCATCGTTTAGGGACACCCCTGAGACTGGATTTGCTGGTTGAGGAAAAAGTGGTTGTTGAGTGTAAGGCTGTTGAGCTCTACAACACGATTTTCGACATCCAGGTGTTGACGTATCTCCGCTTAAAAAACCTCAAGTTGGGACTTGTGGTCAATTTCGGTGCAACGACAATTAAAGAGGGTATCCATCGTGTTGTAAACAGACTTTGAACCCCCCTTTGCCTCCCTCTGCGCCTCTGCGTTAAAACCCCACAACCCACAACCTCTGCGTCTCTGCGTCTCTGCGTTAAAAATTAACTCATCCACCTGAGGATTTATGAAAACCATCGCTATCATCGGCCTCGGCTACGTCGGTTTGCCCTTGGCCTTGCAATTCAGCCGATCCGGTGCCACTGTCATCGGCATTGACATCGACCCCGCCAAGGTCGACGCCCTCAAGCAAAGGCGTTCCTACATCAAGCACATCACCCCGGAGGCGATCAACGAGCAGTTCGCCGCCGGGCGTCTTTCCGCCACCACCGATTTTGCGGCGGTGCAGCAGGCTGATGCTGTGATCATCTGCGTGCCCACGCCGCTCAACAAGAACCGCGAGCCGGACATTTCCTTCATCGTGTCGACCGGTGAGGCACTCGCGCCGCATCTGCGTCTCGGCGTGCTGGTCGCGCTTGAATCTTCGACCTATCCCGGCACGACCGATGAGGATCTGCGCGGCGTGCTGGAGGCGGGCTCCGGCCTCACCGCAGGCCGTGACTTCCATCTCGCTTTCTCGCCCGAACGCGAGGATCCCGGCAACCCGCAGAGCGTCGTCGCCACGATTCCCAAGGTAGTCGGCGGCTACACCCCCGCCTGTCTAGCCAAAGCACAGGAGATCTACGGCATCGCCATCCAGACGCTGGTTCCGGTCTCCTCCTGCCGCGCCGCCGAGGCCACCAAGCTGATGGAAAACATCTTTCGCTGTGTCAACATCGCGCTGGTCAACGAGTTGAAGGTCGTGTACGACGCGATGGGTATCGATATCTGGGAGGTGATCGAGGCCGCTAAAACCAAGCCTTTCGGCTTCATGCCCTTCTATCCCGGCCCTGGGCTCGGTGGCCACTGCATTCCGATCGATCCCTTTTATCTGGCCTGGAAGGCGCGCGAGTACGGACAGGCCACGCGCTTTATCGAATTGGCCGGCGAAATCAACACCCACATGCCCGAACATGTCGTCATGCGTGTCAGCGAGGCGCTGAACACGGTCAAAAAACCGCTCAACGGCAGCCGGGTGCTGGTGATCGGCCTCGCCTACAAAGCCAACGTCGATGACGACCGCGAATCGCCGAGTTACGTGCTGATGGAGCTGCTCAAGCGGCGCGGCGCCGAGGTCTCGTACTACGATCCTTTCGTGCCGGTGATCAAGGTCACGCGCGAACATCCGCAGTGGGCCGGCACGCAGTCAGTCGAGTGGTCTCGCGAGACCATCGCCGCCTTTGATTGCGTGTTGATCGCCACCGCGCACGCTTGCATCGATTATCGTCGGCTCGCCGAGTGGGCATCACTCATTGTCGATACCCGCAATGCCATGCCCTTCGCCGCCGCCTCGCCGCGCTACACCAAAGCTTAATGACTCAGAGAGGTTTATTGGTTCCCGCACACTTTGTCTTCCCACTTAGTCCCTGCACTTAGTCGGATACACTTTAGTCTCTACACCTAGTCGATTGCGCTAGCGACTAAGTGTTTTGGACTAAGCGTAAAACGACTAAGTGCCTAGACTAAGCGCGTCTTAGTCGGCAATTTCCGTCCTTTCCCATCTTTCACCTTTCACTTTTTAACCATGAGCACTACTGATTCCACCTCCACCTTCACCTCCACTTCCGCTGCCATCCGATCGAGCCTGCCGTTGGCTCTGCGCTTTTCGGCGTATACGTTCGTGATCGCTGCGTTGTCGGTTATGTTGCCGGATATTGTACGCCATCACGGCGTGGCGTTCTTTCATGAGAACGGTCCCCTTGAGTGGTTCCAGCTCAGTCTATTGGCGATCAGCACCATGCTTTTCGCGCTGGCCGCACTCTGTCTGCCGACTCACCGGCAACTCGCGTTGCTGCTCGGCTGTGTTATGGCTTTTGCGGCGATACGCGAGATGGATCGCGTGCTGGACAATCTGCTGCCGGTCGTAGGATGGAAGATCGGGGGGCTGTTTCTGGTGGCGGCTGCCTGGTTGCTGCTGCGTCACTATCGGACACTGCTGCCGCAGATTGCGGCATTCCTGCGCACGCCAGCCTTCGCGGTGCTCTGGGCCGGTTTTATAGTCGCCGTGCCGCTCGCGCAACTGGT
>DAOTMQ010000198.1:0-6834 GCA_035450385.1 Kiritimatiellia bacterium
GGTGTTCAACATTCATAAAATGACTCGGGTTGTGAAACGAATCCTGTTCCCCCTTGAAACAGGCCAGATTGTAAAACATACGTCCGGCGATTGCAAGGATGGGGGGAGTTCATGAGTGTCATTAACCGATTAACCGATTAGTGATTTCTGTTTCCTTCGTTGATAACGATGTGGTTAAATGAGACACGTGACAGGGAAAACATCTAGTACGTGTGTACGCTGGGTGCTGGCCATGTGCTGGCCGATGCTGGCTTTGGGTGCGCAGCACTGGGTCGGCGTGGCGCCGCGCGTGGTACCCTGGGCATCGGTCAAGGCGGCGGACCGCGTGCGGATCGGTGTGCGTGACGAGGGGGTCTACCGTGTGAGCGCCGACGAGGTGGCGCTGGCTGCGGGCTGGGACGTGGATGCTGTGCGTACGGCGATGGCGCAGGGTGGGGTGGCGCTTGCATGCGGCGGCACAGCGGTGGCGTGGTGCGTGGAGGGGGACGTTCTGTTTTTTTACGGTCAGCCGACGAGCGAACTTTATGCGCCTGAAAATGTCTATTGGTTGACGTTGGGGAGTGGGACAGTGATGCCGGAAGAAGCAGCCGCGCCGGGGAGCGGTGCGGCCAATCTTTGGTTCATGTCCGCCGAGCCCTGTCGCGCAGCCTTTCTGGCACCCTATGAGCCGCGTGACCGCCGCAGTTCGGTGGGCACGCTCACCAATGTGTTGAATTTTGGTGAGTGGATCGGATCTGGCGGGACAACGCGCTCGCAGAGCCGAACCGTGACGTTGCCGGAATGGTGCGCCGAGGCGGCGACGGGCGTCACTGTGCGGGTCGAACTGGTCTCGTACTGTGATTTCACCACGCCGGATGAACATCTGTGCGAGGTCTGCGTAAACGGAGTGAGCGGCGGTGTGCAAGGGTGGTCGGGTGAGCAGGCCGTGACGTTTGACTATGCCGTGCCGGCGGGTACGGTGACGAACGAGACGATTGAACTGACCGTACGCAATGCGGGCGGCACGCAGGTTGCCAGCGATTTTATGTTGCTGGCCGCGATGGTGCGCTATCCGCGGCGTTATACGGCGCGGGAGGGCATGCTGCGTTGCACGGGCGGGGAGTATCCGGTGATTGCGGCGGGCGGTTTCACGACGCCGGATCTGGCGGTGTGGGAGGTGACTGATCCCGCGTTACCGACGGCGCTGACGGAGATGGGCGTGGCGCAAGATGACGCGGGAGGGTGGCAGGCGCTGTTCGCATGTAGCGGGGTGGCGGCGCGCTATGTGGTTTTCGATCGGTCGCAGGGTGCTTTTGAACCGTCCGTCAGTGGTACATGCGCGATCGACTGGAGCGCCCCGGACGAGATGCCCGAGTTGGCGATCGTGACGCCGCCGCGCCGGTGGTGGCCGGGGTTTGCGGAGGCGGCGGCGCCGCTGGCCGCGTTTCGCGAGGCGCAGGGGTTGCGCACGCGGGTGATCGACGCGGAAGATCTCTACAACGCCTTCACAGACGGCTTGGTGCATCCCGAGGCCTTCCGCCGGTTCAGCGCGGCGGGCGTGGCGCAGACGGACGGTCAGGTGTTGCGCTATCTGCTGTTTGCCGGGCATGGCGGAAGCGATTACAAACTGGATGTGTTCCCGCCTGGTGATGAGGGGCCCTACCCCGCTCTGTTCCCGCTATATTTGGTGTCGCAGGTGGATGCGGTGGTGAAAGGTGCGTTGCTGCTGCCGAATGACCCGGTGCTGGGCGATGTGCAGGGGGATGCAGTACCGGAGGTGGCGGTCGGGCGTTTTCTGGCGACGAATGCGCTGGAACTGGCGCGCATGGTGGAGAAGACCATCCGGTATGAGTTGACCGAGACGTGGAAACGCAAGGCGGTGTTCTCTTGCGACTGGCAGAATACGGGCTCGAAATATGTGAATTTCACTGGGATTTCCGAGTCCATCGCCGTATCTTTTCCGAGCGTGGGGTGGTGGCTCGAAACCTTTTATCCCGCGCCGGATCAGAGTAATCCGGGACCGTTATGGCGCGACACGTATTATGGAACGGGCATTTCGTATGAGTTTCAGGAGGGGGCGGGTTTCTATTATTTCATCGGCCATTCCAGTGATACCATTGCGGGCAACACTGCGGCGAACAAGCTGTTTAACGCTTCGACGCTCCAGACCGCCTCCTGGCCGTTCGCGCCCGTGGCGTTGCTGTTGGGATGCCGTATGGGACGTTGGACGGCGCTTGATCTGAGGCAAGAGCAGCAGACGATCGCCGAGGCGGGTGTCAGGAACCCGATATCCGGTTTCGTGGCTGTTATCAGCGCTGCCGGATATATGGCGACGGCGGATGCCACCGCGTTTTCGCAGGCCTTTGGTGCTCAGGTGGCGGCCGGTGCGCGTCGGCTGGGTGATATCTGGTGCGGGACTTTCGCCGCGCTGGGAGGTGACCGGGCGCTTGCCCTGCGGCACATGGTGTTCTTGGGTGACCCGTCGCTCAACATGCGACCCGACCAAACCGCGCGCGGGACGCCGACCGATTGGCTGCTGGCGCAGGGATTGAGAGGTGATCCCTATGCGGACCTTCTCGACCAAGACGGCGACGGGTTTGCGACGTGGATCGAGGCGCAGGCCGGCACCGGGGCGCTTGCGGGCGGGATGCGGATCAGCCGATTAGTGCTGCCGCAGGCCGGAACCTACGATCCGCTGGCTGTAGTGCCGGATTCTGCCGCACCGGGCCTCGCGCTGAATGTCGAAACGCTGGCTGGTATTGCATTCAGGGTGATGACGACAGATGATCTGAGAAGTACGTCGTGGGTGCCGCTCCCTTGGCGGCCGGCAGGGGGGGGCGCATGGTCGACCGAGCCTATCCCGGGTGATTGGCCGCTCAAGCAGATTGAGGTGCCGTTCGACAGGAATGTACAGCGCCGCTTTTACAGACCGGTCGCAGAACGCTAGGAAGTATCACTATGGATGACACGCTTTTTACACGGGCGAAGGATGTTGAGTTGAGGGAGATCGTGGGCGAACATTTTCTCATCGTGTTGCATGCCGGTGAGTCCAAAATGTTCAGCCTGAACGACATGGGCCTCTGGTTTTGGCAGCAGTTGGAGCGACCGGTCTCAAAGACTGAACTGCTCGGGGCGATGCTGGAGGAATATGAGGTCGATGATGCGACCGCGAGCGCGGAGATCGACCGTTTTCTCGCCCATCTCGTTGAGCGGGACCTTGTAAGTAAAATTTAGGATTTAGGAGTTAGGAGTTCTCGCTCGAACGTTGAGCGTTGAAGGTTGAACCTAAAAAGAGTTGAACTTTCAACGCTCTTTGGTTTCTGGCAAGACTCGGTTTTTTCTCACACGAAGGTCACGAAGGTTTTTTGGGGGTGCGAGCACTCTTGCGGGTTATACCGTGTAATACACTTCGTCCCATACACTTCGTCGCCTACACTTCGTCCAAAACACTTCGTCGCTGGTGTAACCGACTAAGTGTGAACGACTAAGTGTAACCGACGAAGTGTAGGGACTAAGCGTAACCGACTAAGTGGAACTTAAGCGTGGGACATCTCGACCGAAACGGCCACTGCGACGGTCGCGCCGACCATCGGATTGTTGCCCATGCCGAGGAAGCCCATCATCTCGACGTGCGCCGGCACCGAGGATGAGCCCGCGAACTGCGCGTCGGAGTGCATGCGTCCCATGGTGTCGGTCATGCCGTACGAAGCCGGCCCCGCTGCCATGTTGTCGGGATGCAGCGTGCGGCCCGTGCCGCCGCCGGAAGCGACTGAGAAGTACTTCTTGCCCTTCTCGACACACTCTTTCTTGTAGGTGCCTGCGACCGGGTGCTGGAAGCGCGTGGGATTGGTGGAGTTGCCGGTGATGGAGACATCCACCTTCTCTTTCCACATGATCGCCACGCCTTCGCGCACGTCATCCGCACCGTAGCAACGGACGTCCGCGCGGGGACCCTCGGAGAACGGGGTCGTCTTCGTGACCTTCAGTTTGCCGGTCGCGTAGTCGAACTTCGTCTCGCAATGGGTGAAGCCGTTGAGTCGGCTGATGATGTAGGCCGCGTCTTTGCCCAGGCCGTTGAGGATCACCCGCAACGGGGTGGTGCGGACCTTGTTGGCCTTGAGGGCGATACCGATCGCGCCTTCGGCCGCTGCGAATGACTCGTGCCCCGCGAGGAAGCAGAAGCAGCGGGTCTCTTCACGCAGCAGCATCGCGGCCAGATTGCCGTGCCCGACACCGACTTTGCGGTCATCCGCCACCGAACCGGGGATGCAGAAGGCTTGGAGTCCCTCGCCGATAGCCTCGGCCGCTTCGGCTGCCTTGATGCACCCTTTTTTCAACGCGATCGCCGCGCCCAACACATAGGCCCACTTCGCGTTTTCGAAGCAGATATTCTGGATCGAGGTGCAGATTTCGTAGGGGTCGAAACCCTGGGCCACGCACAGTTTGCGCGCCTCTTGGAGATCCTTGATCCCATATTTCTTGCACACGGCTTCAATCTGCTTGATACGCCGTGAATAACTTTCGAACAGTGCTGCCATAAGAAAAACTCCTTTCAACTACTCGTGACGCGGGTCGATGAATTTAACGGCGCCCATCTCTTTCGAGAACCGGCCATAGGTGCCGGTGCACTTCTCCAACGCCTTCTTCGGGTCTTCGCCCTTCTTGAGCAGTTCCATGAACGGCCCTATGCGGACAAACTCGTACCCGATCACCTCGTTGTTCTTGTCGAGCGCCAGCCGGCTCACATAGCCTTCCGCGATTTCGAGATAGCGCGCACCTTTCTGCTTGGTGCTATACATCGTACCGATCTGGCTACGCAGGCCCTTGCCCAGATCTTCAAGGCCGGAACCGATCGGCAGGCCGCCCTCGGAGAAGGCACTCTGACTGCGGCCATACACGATCTGTAGGAAAAGTTCACGCATGGCTGTATTGATCGCATCGCACACCAGATCGGTATTAAGCGCTTCGAGCACCGTCTTGCCCGGCAGAATTTCAGCGGCCATCGCTGCCGAGTGGGTCATCCCCGAGCACCCGAGCGTTTCGATCAGCGCTTCCTGAATAATGCCATCTTTGATGTTCAGCGTCAGTTTGCAGGCACCCTGCTGCGGTGCGCACCAGCCCACGCCGTGCGTCAGACCGGAAATGTCTTTGACTTCTTTGACCTGCACCCACTTGCCCTCTTCGGGAATCGGCGCCGGTCCGTGCTTGGGACCTTTCGCCACACAGCACATCTGCTCCACTTCATGGGAGCACGGATACGGACAACTCATGTGATAGACCTCCATAGGTATACGAAAAAAACCGCGCGATTCTACACGATATCGGGCGGCCTGACAAATTGAATCACGCCCGGGTTACCGTCCTTGCGCCAAACGCAACGCGAGCCGTTCAGGCAGACCGGCCCGCATGTTTTTCTCCATGGCGGTCTGCACATCGTAAGGGACGCGGACGAATTCAACCTCTTTAGTCTTGGCGCTGTACAGCACGTACGCGCTGCGCGAATCGCCGTCGCGCGGCTGCCCCACGCTGCCGACGTTGATGAAATACTTTTTGCCGAATGTAATCTTCATTTTGCAGGGTTCGATGCGGGTGATCTCCTGCTGTTTTTGGTAGATCATCGGGACATGCGTATGACCATGAAAGCAGAGGGCGGTCATCTGATAGCTGAAATTGGCCTCCGCCGCCAGCGTATCGAACACATACCCCCAGCGCCCCGGCATGTCGAGCGTGCTGTGCACCAACGTGAAACCGCCGCAAGCTTTGTGGTAGGGCAGGTCATGCAGCCACTTGGCGTCATCCTCCGTCAATTGACGCCGCGTCCACGCGATCACACTGGCCGCCAGCGGCTGGAAGTCATCCAAGCTTTCGTTGTAGGAACAGTAGTGGTCATGATTGCCGCGAACGGTGATACAACCCAACTCACGCACCAGTCGGATGCATTCCGAAGGGCTGGCGTTATAGCCCACCACGTCACCGACCGAAACGAAATCTGTAACGCTCCGGCCTCGGGCGTCTTCGATAACGGCATTCAGCGCTTCAAGATTGGCGTGAACATCCCCCAGAATGGCATATTTCCGTTCCATAACCCCCAGCCCCATCCCTCGCAATCAATTGATTTTCAGCACTGCCGCCGCCAGAGGCAAATCTTCAGCGGTCGTGATCTTGATGTTGTGCCGCGGCCACTCGACCAGACGGACCGGCTCCCCGATCAATTCAACGGCGCTGGCTTCATCGGTGACCACTGCTTTTTGCTCCTCGACGGCCTCGTAGGCGCGCTGCAGCAGTTCCACCTTGAACGCCTGGGGAGTCTGGACTGCCCAGAGCTTCGCGCGATCCACGGTGCGGTCTACTGTCAAACCGCGCTCCACATATTTGATCGTGTCCCAGACGCGTGAGGCGGCAATACCGCACCCGTTCCGTTTGGCTGTCTTGATCGTGGCCTCGATCAACTCCGGCGTGACACACGGGCGGGCGCCATCATGCACCACCACGATGCGTGTTTCGGGCGCCATCTCCCGCATGCCGTTCACGACCGAGTCCTGACGGCGGCTCCCCCCTGCCACGACTTCCCGCAGTTTGGAAATCCCGAACATCTGCGCAACACTCTTGGCGGCCAAGATCTGCTCTTTCCGGACGACCAGCACAATCTGGTCAATCGCTGAGCTCTGTTCAAAGGCTAACAGCGACCAAGCGATAACAGGGCGTGACCCTAAACTCAGAAAAGCCTTGTCGGTATTCGATCCCATACGCGTACTTTTGCCGGCCGCAACCAAGATCACAGTGTTCATTCATCTCTCCTTTAGAGGCTCTTGCAAAACCCCCCGCTCCGCAGCGCCTGACGGCCTGCGCGCGGGC
>DAOTMQ010000199.1:0-2481 GCA_035450385.1 Kiritimatiellia bacterium
AATCTGTGGATAAAAAACCGAACCATGAAACACATGAAACTTCATGAAAAACCATGCTCATCTTTCAAAAAAACCGAGCAGTGCCCCCAAAAACCCTTCGTGTCCTTTGTGCCTTTGTGTGATAAAAAAACCGAGCAGTGCCTTTCCGTGTGTTCAGTGTATTCCGTGGTTAAACAAACCCGAGCCCTACCCCCCAAAAAATGCGTAATCTGTGTTAATCTGTGGATACCCTTCGTGTCCTTTGTGCCTTTGTGTGAGATTTAATTGACACATCTTTTGCAAGCGCCGCAACTACCACGTCGCAAATCCGTTCCACATCATCCCGTTCGAGCCCGGCACCGGACGGCAGACACAACCCGTTAGCGAACAGACGCTCGCAAACCGCCCCGCCGACCACCCGCGCCCCTTGAAAGACCGGTTGCAGGTGCATCGGCTTCCACACCGGACGCGACTCGATATTCTCCCGCTCAAGCGCCTCAATCACCCGCATCACTTGCGCGCTCGGCTCGTTTTTACACTCGTCATTGCGACCACTTCGTGGTCTGCCGGGCTCATCATTAGGCTCTCCCCGCGCATCTCCCCATTGCATGCCCCGTGCGCATCTAGTGCCTGTTCCTCGCCCGTTTTTACACTCGTCATTGCGACCACTTCGTGGTCGCAATAACTCCACCACCGTAAGCCACCTTGAGCACCGTCCATACCCCGCCTCCGGCATCAGCCTCACCCCCGGCACGTCTTCCAGCCGCTCGCAATACCATTCGAAAATCTGCCGCTTTTTCGCGAGAATGATCTCCAGTGCCTCAAGCTGTCCCACGCCAATCGCCGCTACGATGTTACTCATGCGGAAGTTGTATCCCAGTTCCCGGTGTTCATACCACACCACCGGCTCACGCGCCTGCTGCGCCCGCTTCCGCGCCCGCTCCACTACCCCCGCATCACGCGACGCCAACATCCCGCCACCCGATGTCGTGATGATCTTGTTGCCGTTAAAAGAAAACACCGCCGCCCATCCAGCATCTCCGGCGCTCCTTCCTTGAGCGTTGAACGTTTCCACTTCTGCGTTCCGCGTTCTACGTTCTGCGTTCTGAGTTCTCGGGCAAGCAGACGCTTGCCCCTCCCGTTCCCTAACTTGAGCGTTGAGCGTTGAGCGTTGAGCGTTGAACGTTCCCACTTCTGCGTTCCGCGTTCTACGTTCTGCGTTCTGAGTTCTCGGGCAAGCAGACGCTTGCCCCTCCCGTTCCCTAACTTGAGCGTTGAGCGTTGAGCGTTGAGCGTTGAACGTTCCCGCTTCTGCATTCTGAGTTCTGCGTTCTGAGTTCTGAGTTCCCGCGACCACTCCGTGGTCGCAATAACAAGCGCCCAGCGCCTCCGCCGCATCAATAATCAGCGGCACCCCGTACTGCTCGCACAGCGATTCGATACGCCCGTAGTCGCAGCATTGGCCATAGAGATCCACCGCCACCACCGCTTTGGGCAGCCGTCCTTCGGCTACGGCCTGCGCCAACGCCTCTTCCAGCAAATCCGGATCCATCGTCCAGCTTGTCTCGTCGCAATCGATGAACACCGGCTCGGCACCGCGTTGCACCGCCGACGCGATGGAAGAGATAAAGGTTAGGTCAGAACAGAATACTCGATCCCCAAGGCCGATCCCCAACTCGTGAAACAACAGGTCAAGCGCAGCGCTCCCGCTCGACAACGCACAGGCATGCGCAATGCCCGTCCGCTCGGCGAACGCGCGCTCAAACCGATCCACCATCGGCCCGCACGGCGCGATGTAGCCGGACGCGAAAGCCTCTTCCACCCTGGCCCGCTCGCTGCCGCCCAACCACGGCGGCGACAAAAAAATCCGCTTGCTCATGACATTCCCTTACCACACGATACGATGCAGTACACCGCGACGCTCGAACGATTGCGCCTGCTCAAGAATCGCCTCCGGCACATAGCATCGGAGTGGCGACACCACATAACCGCCATCCGGCGACGCCTGCAACCGCTGTATGATCACTTCGTCCTCTTCATTTTGCCAATAGGAGAGCCAGCGCCACGACGCCGGCAACCGTCCCATCGCCTGGGCCGCCATCAGCGGCGCGACCGCCGTCGTATCCGCCCACACCACCATGCCTTCTGGATAACGCTCACGCGCCACCGCCTCGACAAACCGCTCCGCCGAATTCTCGTTGTGCTTCCACGGATATGCCCAATACGCAAACTCATCGCGGAACGGTAACACACGCGACCGTGGCGGCAACAACCGCTCAGCCGTCCTGCAAACCGCATGCGGTGCCAACACGCTGCATGCCAGCGACACCGCCACACTCGGCGCAAACCACCCACGCCGTTCGCGTAACACACGCGCCGCGCCCACTCCCGCCCACACCGCCAGCAGCCCCAGCGTCGGTAGCAGGAAGGTCGCCTGATCCGGTACCAGATACCGCACCCAGAAAAACGCATGTAGCACCGTCAACGCCAACAACGCCGCCC
>DAOTMQ010000199.1:2581-6807 GCA_035450385.1 Kiritimatiellia bacterium
AGATACCGCACCCAGAAAAACGCATGTAGCACCGTCAACGCCAACAACGCCGCCCAACTCAAGCGTTGAGCGTTGAGCGTTGAGCGTTGAGCGTTTTCCCCATCCTCTACTCCTGCGTTCTGCGTTCGGCGTTCGGTGTTCGACGTTCTCCCTCTCATCCGCCACGCTCGCCACGTCACCAGCGGCATCACCACCGCATACAGCCAGCACGGATTCATGAAACTAACACTCGCCAGTGCCATGTTCGCCCGCCAGAGCGGTCCTTTGCGTACATCCAACGCCAGAATCTTCTGCTGGAACACCTCGCCGAACAACGCACTCCGGATCACCGCCTCCAGACTGCCGCTCGCCACCCAATAACGCACGATCGGGATCACAATCGGCAACGCGCCGAACAGCCAGAGCACCGCGCATGCGCCCCAGTGCCACGCCTTGCGCCGGAACAGCAACCAGAACAGCACCGCATACACCGGCAGGTTCAGCAATGCAAAGTGATGCACTCCGAAATGAAAACCGTTGAAAAAGATCGCACCCGCAAACCATGCGAATGATCGTTCCCGCAGCGTCTTCATCAGGCACGCTAGTTCCAGCATCAGCAAGGCCAGCGACCATGTGTAGACCTCCGCCATCGTACTCAGCCACCAGGCCATGTGCGCACCGCCCAGCAATACAGCCGCTAGACACCCCGCGCGCAATGACCGCGTCATGCCATACACCGTCAGCACCAAGACCGCCAGCGCCAGCGCCATGCCCACCCCGCTCGACAGCGTATAGACATACGGCACACCCACCCACGGCAGGCATGCCGCCAACAGCCGCGTCAACAGGATGTATGTCGGATGCAGACGCGCAATGCCCGCCCCGACCTCCCAGTCGTATGCCTCGGCTAAAAACTTATACTGATACTCGCCGCTGTCCTGCCAACTGATCCCGCGCTGCGCGGTCGCCGCATACACCGTCAGCGCCACCAGCCCGACCAACGCGCTGACACCCAGCACCCGTCCTCTTTCACTCGCCCAAACCCTCATCTTAACCAATCTCGTGCCAGTCTCTTTCTCGGGCGATTCCTGCGCATACCACCCTCTCATGTTCTGCGCGCATTCAGTGCCCACCCTTCTCGCTCGTTTTTATACTCGTCATTGCGACCACTGCGTGGTCGCAATAATCACCGCGCAGCAAGCCGCACGACCGCCGCCCCCTCCGCCACATCCCTGAGCGCCACGCTGCCCGCGCCCAGCGTCGCCCACGCGCCCACATGCTTCAGCGTAATGGTGCCTGCGAGCGTACCCAGCAACTCCCCCTCACCAACCTCACACCCGCCCGAGACGCACACACCCGGACAAAGCTGCGCGAAGTCCCCGATCTGCGCATCATGTCCCACGCACACCTGATGGTTCACCAGCACCCCTTCACCCAGCGACGCCCCCACGGACACCACGCTGTTAACGCCAACAAAGCTCCCTCGACCGATCTCCACATCCGGCGCGATAACCGCGCTCGGGTCAAGCAGCGATACCGGCTCAAGTCCCAGCGCTCTGCCCTCGGCGAACACCTCCTGCCGCACACGGTTGTTGCCGATCGCACAGAAAAAGCCCATCTCGCCACAACGCGCCTTCACACCGGACAACGGCCCTAGCAGCGGATAGCCGCCACACTGCCCCTCGCGCTTATCCGCCGCGTCATCACAAAA
This sequence comes from Kiritimatiellia bacterium, assembly GCA_035450385.1. GTDB lineage: Bacteria > Verrucomicrobiota > Kiritimatiellia > RFP12 > UBA1067 > DUPH01. Next base: position 4,272 of record DAOTMQ010000199.1, read on the forward strand.
GCCCAGTAGCTTAAACTGCGGCGTAGCAGCATTGATCCGCTCGACCACCCACGCCGCCTCGCGCCCGAAGCCCCCCGCTCCCACAATCACGATCTGTTTCACTGCCCTAACGCTCCTCTCTCCGCCCGCCCGTTTTTATTTTTCGTGACCACCCAGTGGCCACAAAGGTGAGGTTAAAAACTTACGCCACCGGGCACATTTCGCGCGAGACGCCATTGCATGTCCCGTGCGCATTCAGCGCCCGCCTGCCCGCCCGTTTTTACACTCGTCATTGCGACCACTGGGTGGTCGCAATAAAAACTCCCCCATCGTCGCCTCGCCCTCGGCTGAGATCCCGCGTCGCGTCAACACCTGCCACACTGTCTGCCACAGAATCTTCACATCCAGCCAGAAACTCATGTGATCCACATACCAGACATCATACGCGAATTTCTGCTCCCATGTCAGCGAATTCCTGCCATTCACCTGTGCCCAGCCCGTGATCCCCGGTCGCACCTCATGCCGCCGCGCCTGCTGCGGCGAATAGCGCGGCAGATACCGCACCGGCAGTGGACGCGGCCCGACCAGCGACATCTCGCCACGCAAGACATGCCACAATTCCGGCAACTCATCAAGGCTTGTAGCACGCAACCACCGTCCCACGCGTGTCAGCCGTTCGGCATCCGGCGCGTCACCTTCGCGCATGGTGCGCAGCTTCACCAGCCGGAACGGGCGTCCGTCACGTCCCGCCCGCTCCTGCACAAAAAAAACCGGGCGGCCCAACGCCGCCCGTACCACCACCATAGCCAGTAGCAACAGCGGCACCCATACCCCCGCCGTCAGTACCACCGCCGCCACATCCAGCACCCGTTTCATACTTGCTCCCTACGCCAGCAACCGCGATGCCGGCACGGCCCAGATTTCCGGTTCACACAAAGGAAACAGCCGCGAGCCCGGATAAGCAACCATTCCCCCCTGCCATTTCGTGCCGGCGGCCTCCGCGATACGGCGCAAGCCCGATGCGTCCGATCGATCCACACGCTCGTGCGACTTGATTTCAATGCCGATCAGCCCTTTTTCCGTCTCGATCAGCAGGTCAGCCTCAAGCCCCGAACGCGTCCGGTAATAGAACAGGCGCAACTCCGATCCGCTGGTACTCGCCCATTTTTTCAGTTCGCTGACAACAAACGTCTCGAATAGTGCTCCGGTGGTCGTTCGGAACTGTCCGCTGACCTGCCGCAACAAACCTACGTCGCTCCAGTAGATCTTGGGCGTTTTGACAACCTGACTGGTGAGATTGACGTGGTAGGGCGACAACATAAACATCTGGTAAGAAATCCGAAGATATTCCAGATAACGCCGAGCGGTCTCGGAACTGACACCCGCGTCTTTCGAAAGTTCGGAATACGAAAGCATCCCACCAGACCTCAGCGCAGCGATCCGCTGAAACTTTTTGAAGGGCGCGAGATCAGAAAGACGCGCGAGGTCGCCCAAATCACGCTCAAGGTACGTTATCTCGTATGAGCGCAGCCACTGCCGACGGTCTTCGTCATCCAGCCGAAGCAGTTCCGGCATCCCGCCCCATGTCAGCAAGTGCTCCTGAACCTGATCCAGCGCATGTGCCTCCTCGGGCGGCAGAGACGACGGCAACGAGGAGAAGAGCGCCCCGAGGTTTTCGCACGTTGCGATTCTCGCGCAAAACGGCGGCACCAGCGGCACTCCCCGCACAGCGGCGGCCAATTCGCAGAATAGCAACGGCCACAGTTCATAGACGAACGCGCGCCCCGCCAACGTCTCGCGGACACGCGAAAGCAGAAGAATCTGCGCGGAACCGGAAAGCACCGAGAAGGATAAGGTTCCTGCGTCGAAAGCGAACTTCACCTTCTCAAAAACCGATGGCTCTTTTTGCGCCTCATCGATCACCGCCTGCCCCACACGGCCAGCCCAGTCGAAGGAAGAGACCTCCCTCGTCCATTCCCTGTTCTCAAAGGCATCAAGGTTGACGTATCGCAAATCGGGATAAGTCCGCTTCAGCAACGTGGTCTTCCCCGTCTGCCGCGCTCCGGTGACAATGACAAGCCTGCGCTTCTCCGAAGGAGAAAGGCGCTGGCGCAAAACCCGATCAACTGTCTTTTCACTCTTCATGTGTATTAAATTACAGCTTTTCGGCACTCGTTGTCAACGATTTTACAGTTTATTGCCCAAATCCCCCTACCTAACCCCCCTTAAACGAGGTTAAAACCTTGCGCCACCGGGCACATCCCGCGCGAGCCCCCATTGCATGTCATGCGCGCATTCAGCGCCCGTCCGCCCGCCCGGTTTTACACTCGTCATTGCGACCACTGAGTGGTCGCAATAATAACGCCAGATACTCCGCCGCCAGCTTGTCCCGGTCAAACACCTCCTCCGCCAATCGACGCGCGTCGAGCCCCATACGCCGACGGCGTTCCGGATCATCAGCCAGCCCGCGCAGCGTCGCCGCCATCTCCTCGCCGGGGCGTTCACCCTTGCAGACGATACCGCAGTCATACGCTTCCAGCCACGGCTCCAGCCATGT
>DAOTMQ010000200.1:0-4975 GCA_035450385.1 Kiritimatiellia bacterium
TTGACATTAGACTTTTGGAGCAGGTCTAACGTGCGGGAGTTCTAAAGGGGGCACAGGGGACATCCTCTGATCTCAGCCATTCTTCTGGATAGAGCCGGAACGGGAGGGCAATCCGCTCCTCGAGTTTTTTCACATGGCGGCCTTCACCGGGCCAGCAGCTCGGCCACGAACACCAGATAATCGGTTATCTTCGTTCACTGGGGGGGGGATAGGCTTCCAGCCTGTCATTCAATGTACAGGCAGGATGCCTGTACTCCCAGTGTTCGCGTTCCCAAGGCAAAAGCAGATCATCCAATTCCTGTTCTATCTTCGCCAGCTCCTCTGACTAGAGCTTGTTTCCGACAAGGGCGAGATCAATGTCAGAGCCCGGCTTGAAAGTCCCCTTGGCACGCGAACCGTAAAGAATGGCGCGTTCAACCAATTCCGAAAGCGGCCGTGTCCGCATCAATTGAACCGCCGCATCCAACTGCTGAAAGGCCCGCAGGAAATTCTCAAACCGCTGTTTCCAGCGTATATCCTGTCTTGCATTGTCCATGTTTTTGCCTCAAGCCCAGAAGGAAGTTCTACAGTTTTAAAGTGCGGAAGTTCTAAAGCTATCGTCACCCCCACCGTCCACCGCCAACCGCTTACTGCCGACTGCCACTTTCCCCGTCGGCTCACCCGGCTGCGCAGCGGTTCAGCGTGGACATCATCACCGCTCAACCTGTTTGTGCAACACGTTATTGCGACCGATAGAACACGGAGGTGGACGACACGGGGGTGGACGACACGGAGGTCGTCCCTCCATGGTTGAAAACAAAGGTTTTATCAGAAACTGGAGGGTCGGGCTCCGTCCCGACCGGTGGAGGCGGTCAGATTAAGAATGCTCACCCCCGGCACGTCGCCCCCTCGAAACACGGCACATTGTCTAAACTTGAGCGTTGAACGTTGAGTGTTGCGCGTTGAGCGTTGCGCGTTCTTTCCGCTCGCCTACTTCACGATCCTCAAACACCTTTAGCACTTTAGAACACGAGGACTTTAGAACTCCCGCACTCCCAAACTTACCCACCGTCTCCGCATAAATCGCCGGTATTCCCGTGTCGAAGTGCGTGCCGTTGACGACCAGTCCCTTCACGCCCTCTTCCCGTCGCAGGGCTTCGAGCGCATCGGTGAGCTGGATCTCGCCGGCGGAGTCGGCCGCCTGACGCGCGAGCCAGGTGAAAATGCGCGGACGCAAGGCGTAGATGCCGTTCACACAATAGAAGCATTCGCGTCCGTGGCGCTCGACGGCCAGATAGGTGCGCGCCTCGTCTTCGGTCGGCTTCTCAAACAGCCGCGTGAGCTGGAGCGTCTCTTCGTTCACCCACTCGCCCGCCACCGTGCCGTAATGCTTGACGCGCGACAGCGCCTCTTCATAAATGCCCACCACGCTCTGACTGTCGCCGAAGGTCTGGAAGGACTCGACCACCTGACGCGCCACACTGCGTGTCTCGCAGGAACGGAACAGGTGGTCACCCAGCAATAACAGGAAGGGCTCCTGCCCCACCCAGCGCTCGGCCAGCAACACAGCATGACCGAAACCGCCGGGATGCTCCTGCGGGATGAAGGTCAGCCGCTTGCCGATCGCACTCAGTTTACGCGCCTCCTCCGCCAATGCGGGCGGCAGCTTGGCCAGCGTCTCGGGACGCGTGTCTGTCTGAAAATAGGCGCGGAAACGCGGCTCGTCCTCGGGCTGGATGATCAGCGCAATCTCTTCCACACCGGCCGAGAGCGCCTCTTCGACGACCACCTGAATGACCGGCTTGGCGACACCGTCGGGCGTGACCACCGGCAGGAAGGTCTTGGGCACCGCCTTGGTGTACGGGAACATGCGCGTGCCGAGTCCCGCCACCGGGATCACGGCCTTGCGCACCGAGACCGGACGGGCGATGTCCAATTCGAAACAGGGCATGCCGTACTCGCTCTGAAGGTAGGCGGCGAGCGCGTCGCGCGCGGCGGGCGAACGGCAGATGAACTGCACGCAGCCGTCGCCCTGCGAGCCGACACCCTTCCCGCCATAGGCCCACTCATCGATACGCGGATCGGACAGCACGCGGTGCAGGCGCGGGCTGCGCAGCTCCTCGCAGACCGGCATGAGATGCTCATCAAAGACGGCCTGCGCCTCACGCATGAGCGCGGCGAGCGCGGCGGCATCGCCGGCCTCGATCGCGGCGCGGGCAGCCGCCACGATGCGCTGGTTCTCGGGCCCCAGGCAGCGCTGCACCGCCTGGTCGCGCGGGGTGTTGGCAAAGGGATAAGCGTCATTCAGGTCAGCTAAGATACGGACGGTGTCCTTCTTGCCGCAGAGGTCGGCGATCAGCAGATAGAAATCGCCGCCCGGGCACAGGGGCTGCACGCCGAGGCGATCGCCATCGAAGGTCATCATGACGGGAATCTGGCCGAAGGCGCATCCCTGGTCCATGCGCCCGCAGCGCGAGGGCGTGGCGATCTCGCCCTGATAGGCGGCCTCGATCTCGGCGCGCGTGGTGAGGCCAAGCCCATAGACCTGATTGAAGGCGCGTGCCACCAGCACGCAGAAGGCGGCCGAGGAGCTGAGCCCTTTCTTAACCGGCAGGGTGGTTTTGTAGTTGTCGATCTCCAGTCCGTCCACGCCATAGAAATCAAGCATATAGGCGGCGACGCCGGCGGCATAGCTGAAGAAACCGCCCGCCGCGGCCTCGGCCTGCAGGCGCGACAGCTCCATCGTCACGCGCCAAGACCCGGTGACCGAACCGTCCGTCAGGGTCGAGCGTACGACCAGTTCTCCCGGACAGGGACGGCAACGCGCATAGAGTCCCTGATTGGTACCGGAGATGATGACCACGCCCGGCACCAGCTCAGAGTTGGTGCGGCGGTGGCCGCCCGCCCAGTCGGAGTGCTCACCGAACAGACAGACGCGGCCGGGGACGAAGATGTCGCAGACGTTCATAAATAATCGAAAACAGCTATAAGTAACGCGTAAAAGTAATCCGTCGCGAAGCGTATCCCCTCACCGCGTTGTTGGGGCTTGTCTTCATCCCAATCGCTATCGGGATCGGGATCGGTATCGGGATCGACTGGCTGGCGCGCAGCCATGGATCCCGCGCCGCGCGATGGACGTCCTCCAGCCGCGCAGCGATCTCGCAGACCCACGCGACGCAGCCGGTCGCCAGCCGGTAGACATCCGATCTCTCGTGTCCGAGTGCCATTCGGCGTCCTTCGATAGCGATCCCGATGGCGATTTCGATGGCCTCAACGTCCGTTTACCCATTAGCGATGATCGGTTTGCTGTGTTTTCACGGTCGCAAATTGCAGGAGGCACTCGATGGCCCCAAAGAGCAGGATCAGGTAACCCATGAATTCGCCGCTCTCTTCGAAGACGCGTTTGATGTTGCGCACATGCATCTCATCCATGAAGAGCCGGAAGAAGGGCGCGTGGCCGACCAGTTGCGCCAGCGGCACGGCGATCACGAACCCCGCCCAGAGCACCACAAAGGCCGGCGTGCGTATGAACGCCGCGATCTGCGGCACCAGTACGCGATAGTGCCGCAGCAACAGCCAGCCGGCTGCCACCAAAAACAGGCCGCCGATCTTCCAGCCCACGATCGGCAGCAGACGGCCCAGCACGCGATCCATCTCGCGTGTTGCTGCAAAGGCTGTGACGCAACCGAGCAACAGCGCGAGTTGCCGGTGCTGCGGCAGACAGAGTGCGCCCAGCGCGAAGAGCAGGACGCTGCTCGCCAGCAGGCTGAACTGGATCCACTCGAGCGTGCCGTTTTCGTAAAAGAATGCCACACCCTGGTGACGCACAATATCAGGCAGCATGATTGACAACGAAGCAATCACCAGCGTATACACCGCAAAACGCACGGCCTGAGGCACACTCGAACGGACAACGGGAGAAAGGAGGTGAAGATCAGACATAAGGAAGAAAGGCGAAGAGAAAGTGAATAACGAATAGTGATTAGTGCCTTGCGGCTCGACCATCACAAGCAAAAACAAGTTGTTTCTCACACGAAGCCACGAAGGGCACGAAGGTGGATGCCTGTTTTAAAGAAACCTTTGTGGCCATTGTGCCTTTGTGTGAGATTGAATTGAGTTGCGGGCCCCTCGCCCGCGTTATTGAATAGTATTCGGCGCTGACCGCTGATTGCTGACTTCTGCGCACCGGCTTTCATTCGTCAGGGCAAGCAGACGCTTGCCCATCCCGTGTCGTTCCAAACTTGAGCGTTGAAAGTTGAACGTTGAGCGTTGAGCGTTCTGTCCCAACTCTTCACTATTCGTTATTCACTATTCACTCTCTTCAGGCTTTGACGTAACGCGGGGAGGTGGCTGCGAATGGCATGGCGTTGCGGGTGTCGACAATGAGCTGGGCCCACTCGGCGAGCTGACGGTAATCGACGCAGGCGTGCGCGGTGGCGATCAGCACGCAGTCGAAGGCAGCGACCGTCTCGCGCGACCACGCGACCGACCGCGTGCCGGCCCACTGCGGATGCTCCCGCGTGGGCTTGATCACCGGCACGAAGGGGTCGTGATAGGAGACCTCGGCGCCGCGCCGCTTGAGCAGTTCCATCAGCACGTAACTCGGCGATTCGCGGTCGTCATCGACATTGGCCTTGTAGGCGAGGCCCAGCACCAGCACCCGGCTGCCGTTGAGCGGTTTCTTGGCCGTGTTCAATGCCTCCGCGACGCACGCGACGACATGCTCGGGCATGCGGGTGTTGATCTCGCCGGCCAGCTCGATGAAGCGCGTGGCCTGTCCATATTCGCGCGCTTTCCAGGTCAGGTAAAAGGGATCGATCGGGATGCAGTGTCCGCCGAGCCCAGGCCCCGGATAAAAGGGCATGAAACCGAAGGGCTTGGTTTTGGCGGCGTTGATCACCTCCCAGATGTCGATGCCCATCGCGCCGTACACGACCTTGAGTTCGTTGACCAGCGCGATGTTGACGCAGCGGAAGATGTTCTCCATCAGCTTGGT